>JAAYEF010000005.1 GCA_012728875.1 Candidatus Cloacimonadota bacterium | reverse complement strand
TTTGGGTAAAATATAGAGAAATCCCGTAAAAACTCTTCGATTGGAACAATAAATCCTCAGATTTAGTGGTGAGAATTCACAAACGTGTTCTCACAAACCTTGAGAAGCAATTACGCAAAGGTCTTTATTGGAGGAGCTGGCAGAGTTCCATCATAAAGACACTCGAGCAATATTTCTCAGATGGTCAAGGTTGCAATTTAAGGCCAAAATCACAATATCCCAAAATAAATCCCAAAAAGTCGGCACCAAATCATAAAATCTTCGTCTATCATATAAACGCTTTAAAAGGAAATCGTATGTTTAAGAGATTGATGATAGTTCTGACAGTGCTGTTCGCCATCACGTTTTTGGTGGCTTTAAAGATTGACTATTCAGCGATAGACCCACTCACGCTACCTGTGTATCTGGGATCGCTGACCGCCCCAGGGGTTGAAATTAGATATGAGGATCCTGACGGTGAGTACATTATAATCGAAATAGGCGACATCATCTATGTTTTCTATGCTCTTGAATGACCTGGAATATAATTCAAAAGCAATAGTGTGTGATTACATGCTAATAACAACCTTAGCTTTTATCCCAACTGATAAGATGGGTATTCAGTAGCCATAACCAAATCTAACAGACAGGAGGAACAATGTCTGCAACCATTTTGAAGTCCCTTGCAATAGTGTTGTGTATAACATTTTGTAGCGTGTTGAGTGGTATCGATTATTATGTTGGAATCCCTACAAGCGCTCCAGGCACAGGCAGTTTACAGAATCCTTATGAATCAATCGAATATGCTTTGACCCAGCTACCTGCGAATGAGTACTGTACTTTAATTTTCATGCCCGGCATCTACGACAATGATGTTACGCATAATGTAAACAGACAATTGAAACTTAGGAGCTCTACTTTAGTTCCTATCGATGTGGTTGTTTCCGAGTCGTTTATTTTTGTTTCACTCGGTCAACCAGTACATACAATAGAATTGGAAGGGATTACCTTTAAAGGCAACAATAACAATTCAACACAAATTCATGATAGTGCGCTGTTAATCGATAATTGCGTATTCGAGGATTATACTAATTCTACGCCACTAAATTTTGACTGGGATTTGGTAAATGTTAGCATCCAAAACAGCGTGTTTCGGAATAATGACATTGGCATAAGCGATATGAATGGTAACTGGTTATCCAGAGGTGCAGTGCAGAACTGCTTATTTTATGCTAATAGGGTGGCCCTGTCGATCAATGGAGCTCTGCTGGAAAACTGCACAATAACGGGTAATAGCGTGGCAAACGAAGGCCGGTTTGGGGCGAATACATATCGAAACACTATACTTTGGGGTAACCAAACACTTAATACAGGACTATCGTCGATATATTACTACTGCGATACCCAGGCGGAGGTCAACGGTGCTGAAAATATCTCAATCGATCCCCGTTTTGAGGATCCTCTTAACGAGATTTACTCCCTTAAGTGGGATGTTGATGGACCGAGCCCTTGCATAGATGCCGGAGATCCCAATTCGACCAACGATCCAGATGGCACACGCAGAGATATAGGTTATCAATACTATCCTCATGAGGTGAAAACATACAGTTTTGACAATAGCCCAGAACGTGGTATCTTCTGGAGATGCTTTGCAGTAGTGGATCATATTTCTGCTCCATTGGGAACTGCATGGAACGAATTGGGATACATGTTCCAAGACCACATGGCGCTCAATCCCACTCGTCAGTTAGAAGAAATTTATTGGAGTTATGACGGTTATGCAGATCACATGTATCACGATCAATTAGACCAGTGGTACAATGATACCTACATTGTTACAGCCCCTAAAGGCTTCAAGCTCTACTTTGATCCCTATCAGCAACCAGATGATCTTATCATCAGCGGATTTCGTGCAGATCCGACCATTGTTCCGGTCGAGTGGTATGTGGGAGGAGCTGGAGGATACTTCTCAAACTGGGTAGGCTACTTTGTTCCCCAAACCCAAAATATTGCTTTCTCATTTTCCGGCTTGATACCAAATGGTGATGGTGCCACATATCTGGACTATATCTACAGCATTAAAACCCAGACATGGAGCACTTCCAGGCAAGCTAGGGTGCTGGGCAGCAGATGGATCGTGGATCCCTCCCGATTTACGTTTTCAGAAGGGACAATGGTTGAGTTGGAACTGATTGACGGTGCTCCCACAGAAATGTACTGGCAGTATTTTGGATTACCACTCAATGCCTATGTCCGATCTTATCCCAGCGAATTCAGCTACACTGAAAAGCTGGATTATACTCCCCTATATGTGGAGCTCGATCCCTCAAATCTGCCGGATGAGATAGGTGTGTATGCCGGAGACAAGTGCATTGGAGCAGTGGTGGTGGATAACGATGTCATGGACATCAACCTCTACCTGGATGATGCTAAAACAGATGGTGAGCTTCAGATTGCCTTCTATTACGCAACCAAGGGGAAACCTGAGCTTCAGAAATATGAGGTCTATGATCCAGCTTTGTCGAGCTTTGTTCCGGCAAACTTGCAGCTTGGTGATCTGGGCGATTATGGCTATATCTCACTTAAGGCTGAAACCGAGAATCCCGCCAGCCCCAGCGCTGCAATCCTGGAGCAGAACTACCCCAATCCGTTTAATCCCATAACACAAATAGCGTTTTCTCTTAGCAAAGACTTGCCTGTAAAGCTGGATATCTTTAACGTTAAGGGTCAAAGAGTTAAATCTGTGTGCGATTCTGACCTTGCTGCCGGTAAGCACTCCTACGTCTGGAATGGAGATAATCAAGCCGGGGAGCCTGTCTCCTCCGGAATATACTTCTATCAGTTGACTACACCCGAGGGAGTTTTTAGCAACAAAATGATCTTAATGAAGTGATCATCATCTGATGAAGACTGGAACTTGCGGCAGGAGCCAGCCGCAAGTTCCTCTTCTATAAACAATGTTGGAGTTAGATATGCACAAGATATTGCTAAGTTTATCCTTGCTGATGCTGATAGGGCAGACATACGCAGTGATCCTCAGGGTTGCCTTGGATGGAAGCCAGGATTACACTCTAATTCAGACCGCGATAACTCAAAGCTGTGATGGAGACACGGTGCTGGTTTATCCGGGACGCTATTATGAAAACCTGAGCATGATGGGTAAAAACATCACTCTTGCCAGCCTGGAACTCACTACCGGAAACATGGAATACAAACACAGCACTATCATCGATGGCAACCAATCCGGCAGCGTGATCATCATCCAAAATGGGGAATCGGAAGTGACAATCAGGGGATTTACTATTTCGAATGGATCAGGTTGGACTTCTGCTAATAGGAATTACGGTGGTGGTATCCAGGTTGGGGGCTTATCCGGTGGCCGCAACGTGAGATTGATTAACAACATAATTTGTAACAATAAGGCAGATAGTGGTGGCGGAGTATTCATTTCCACAGCAAATGTTTTATTAAGTGGAACCTCAATATTCAATAATATATCACATAGCGGAGGAGGGGTACGCTTTGAAAATACTATCAGTGGGCAATGGTCACTAAGTTTCGATTCGATAAATCGCTCCAGCATTTACAATAACTACGCTGCTCTTGGTTCGGATATGTTTACATATCATAAGAATCATACAGCAGTGGTGGTGGATACTTTTACCGTAGCTAACCCTTGGAACTTCTATGCATGCGGTATTGCTTCCAATAATAGTATTATCAATCCTTTTACCTTTGATATACTGAATACATCAGGGCATCAGGAGATCAATCAGGATCTGTATGTGGCACCTTGGGGTAGCGACGACAATAGTGGCACCAGCCCTCAGGATCCCTTTCAAACCATCTTCCATGCTACATATATGATCGCATCAGACAGACAGAATCCCAAGACGATCTACCTGGCTGAAGGTGTTTATTCTCAGAGCTTGAATAACCAGATTCTTCCAGCCCCATTGAAAACCAATACCTCTATCATTGGCGTATCAGAAAATTTGACAATAATTGATGGTGATGGTCAATTTGCCAGTTTGATCACTGCATTTCATAGTGAAAGCATTTCTGTATCAAAGATCTCGTTTCGAAATTCACGCACCGGGCTAAATGTTTCATATAATAACAACGCATCTATGATAAACCTGAAACTACATGATCTGGAAGATACTTATGTTTCTGTAGGTATATCAATGAAAAGAAGCACCAATATTGAGATCCGGAATGTCGAGATTTATAATGTGACAAGCCACATTGCTAAGGGCATAGAGGTAGATGAAAGTATACAAATGCTTGATATTAACAATGTCAGTATCAGAAATCTGTTTTCAGCTGACAACATGAGAGCGGTTAACATGGGGTCCATGGGGAACGTAAACATCAACCGTTTAAGCATAACTAATTGCAATAGCAGTAACTACGATGAGTTCGCTTTCAACACCATATTGCAGATAATTCCATCTGCTTACGCTCAGAGTTTGAAGATAAAAATTGCAAACTCTCTTATTGCTGATAATTATCAGGCTTATAACGTGAAACCCATGATGTTTGTCACTAGCCTAAACGATACTACCACGATACAAAACTGCACATTTACGGGTAATCGGGGTGGTAGAAGCATTTTGGGAGTGGCAAGATCAGTCGTACTCATCAACAATATCATGTGGAACCCGGATCTTTCCTATGAAATCACCTTGCCATATTTGGAAGATGGATCTGCCACAAATCTTTCTCTGGAGCACAACAACATCCGGGGTGGAAGCAACGGTGTTCTCATTGAAGCTCCTTATTGCACAGTTACTTGGGGGGCAGGAAATCTTAATGTGGATCCCATGTTTAGAATGAGCATAGAGCATCCCTACAGCCTTCTGGGAGAATCACCACTCATAGATTATGGCTCTCCTAATTCAAATGTCCTGGATCTGGGTAACCTGGATTTGGGCGCAAATGAAAGGTTTTGGGACGGCAATGGCGACGAAATAACCAGAATCGATATAGGAGCTTACGAATTCCAGAATATGCCCAGGCCTGATAGTCTAAGTTATCAGGTGCTACAAAATGCAGTCGAACTCAATTGGATTATGCCTCGGTATCATCGGTCTTTATCCGGCTATCGGGTCTATCGGGATGGCGTAATCTGCGCTGAGTTATGTGATCCGGCGCAACTGCAGTATACGGACAGCATAAGTTCAAGTGGAACATACACATACTATATAACAGCCATGTATGGTTTAATAGAATCAGCACCAAGTGAGGAGGTGATGGTCTTCATTGAAGTCGTCTCAAGCGACGATGAAATGCTTGCGAATAATCAGATAAGTCTAAGTGCTTATCCTAATCCCTTCAATCCCAGCACAACTATATCCTACACAATCCCCAAGCCATCTGAGGTCAGCTTGTCTGTGTATAATCTAAAAGGTCAGTTGCTTAAATCATTAACAAATGAAGTCAAGGCGGCGGGCACGCATCAGATTGTGTGGAATGGTGAGGATAAATTCAACAGGAAAGCACTTTCAGGGGTTTATTTCATCCGCCTGCAGGCTGGAAAAGACTCTTTAACTCACAAAGTGCTACTGATGAAATAGGGACATAGGTCGTCCGGGGCAGTAAATCTGCCCTGGTCATTTTTTGGGGCACTGGATTTGCAAAAAGGTTGAAACCGATTTGCAAAAAGGGTGATACTGGGGTCTCACTAAAAACGCCGATTTGCAACGAAAGTGATACTATTTTCAATTTGCAATTTCACTTGATACTCTATACTCAACCCTGTTTCGAGGCGTCGATCACTTCTTAATCAAGCCTTAATCAAGTCTTAATTATTAACGCTTGATTAAGGCTTGATAATCACTTGATTAAGGCTTTCAGGAAAGGGTGACCCGTCTGAACTGCAGATTTGAAAAAATAGATCCGAAAAGCCATTATTAGATCAGAAATAGGGATTTATGTTGACGTCTGGAGCGCCGCCGGATTTTATGCTCGCATGATTAAAAATGGTGTAACACAATGAAAAGAATACTGATTAGCCTGATCCTGCTGATTCTTGCCTTCGGTCTTGCAGCTCATGGGGGTCTTTTTGGCTTGAACTTTTTGGACGAGCTGGCTTATGCGGACTCCCTGCTTGGCAGGCAGGGCTTTTTTGCGCACGAGACTTTGGGCAACGGCATCCTTTATACAACGGATCTTGTTCCCTGGGTGGATTTTGTGATGCTGTATGTGGATCCCGATACCGGTTTGGTGCATGGCTGGAGCGTTGAATATAATGCCGGCAACCCCGAAAAACAGGATCAATCCGTGATTGACTGGCTGCATAATGCCCATGGCAATGCAGTGTATGTGGATCACGAGCGCGAAGTTGTTGGCTGGATTTTTGATGAAAGCCACGTGGCAATCTATTCTTACACCGCTGTTGGCAGTTTGAGGGTGATGTATTACGACTTCGGCCGCCCGGAACTCTTTGTTTTACCCCAGTGAAGGGAACCCTGGGAAGACGCTCAAGAATGAGCTCTTTCAGCCACTGGCGGAGGGTTTCTGCTTGACAAAAGGCAGGGATTCCATAATCTGTCTTTCACCTTTAAAATCAATTAAAATATATAGATCACAGCATCTTAGGGAGTTAGAAAATGAAAACTGGCGGCTGCCGTTTTGGAACACACCGCGTTATTGAACCCCAGGGCGTTTTGCCCCAGCCCGCAAGGGTTTTAAACAATGACATGAGCGAGATCTGGGACAATGAACTGCTCATCGACGTGATCCGTCTGAATGTGGATTCAGCGTCTTTCCACCAGATCAAAAACAAACTTATCGATCAGGGTCACACCGACCTTGAAAAAGCCTTTGGCGAACACGCAATCGATTTGGTGAACCGCACCGGAAAGCATAAGAATGAAGATACCGGTTCGGGTGGAATGCTGATCGGACGCGTGGCAGAGATTGGCCCGAATTTTGAGATGAAAGACCAAATTAAGGTGGGAGACAAAATCGCCAGCCTGGTTTCTCTTTCGCTCACCCCGCTGAAGATCAACAAGGTCAAAAAGGTTCTTTTGGACAAGGATCAGGTCGAGATCGAAGGCCATGCCATCCTGTTCAGCAGCGGCATCTATGCCAAGCTTCCGGACGACATGGACGAAAACCTGGCGCTTTCCGTTTTGGACGTTGCCGGCGCACCTGCGCAGGTTGAGCGTTTGGCAAAACCCGGGGACACGGTTGTGATCCTGGGCGCAAATGGCAAAAGCGGCGTGCTTTGCAACGCGGTTGCCCGCGAAAGAGTGGGCGTTTCCGGCAAGGTGATCGGCATCGTCCGCAACCCAAATTACATTCAAACCTTGAAGGACACCGGCTGTCATGAAGTGATTTTGTCCAACGCCACCGATGCGCTCACCATCCAAAGAGAAGTTTCGCGCCTCACGGATGGCAAAATGGCGGATGTGGTGATAAATGTGGTTAATATCGAAGACACAGAGCTTCCCTGCATCATGGCTTGCAAGGATCGCGGCATCGTCTATTTCTTTTCCATGGCCACTTCCTTCACCAAGGCAGCCTTGGGCGCAGAAGGAATCGGCGCAGACGTGGATATGATCCTGGGCAATGGCTATGCCCGGAACCACGCAGCCATTTCCATCGATCTGCTGCGCCGAAATCCAGTGTTGATGAAACTTTTCAAAGAAAGATACACCGATTTGTGAGGTTAAAATGGCAGAAATCAAAGACATACGCTCCATCGCCACTGCCAAGGAATGGAATGATTGGCATTGGCAGATTCGCAATCGCATCACCGATTTTAAGACCCTGAAAAAATATATCGAACTGCTCCCGGAAGAGGAAGCCGTGGCAAAATCCAAGAGCTTTTCCTTCCGGATGGCAATCACGCCATACTATCTTTCCCTGATCGACCCCAAAAATCCGTATGATCCGGTGCGCTTGCAGGCCATTCCGCGCATCGAAGAAAGCAGGCTTGACCCCTCCGACATGCCGGACCCGCTGGATGAAGATGCCGACGCACCCGTGCCGGGCATGACACACCGCTATCCCGACCGCGTTTTGCTGCTTCTAACAGACCAATGTTCAATGTATTGCCGCCACTGCACCCGCAGGAGAAAAGCCGGTGAAACCGACGCTCCCATGCCCAAAAAAGACGTGGATAAAGCGATTGAATACATCCGCGAACACAAGGAAGTGCGCGACGTCATTCTTTCCGGCGGCGACCCGCTCACCCTGGGCGATATCCGCATCGATGAGGTTTTGGGCCGTTTGGCTGAGATCAAACACGTTGATATCGTACGCTTGGGAACCCGCACGCCGGTGGTGATGCCGCAGCGCATTACCGATGGCTTGATCGAGGTTCTTAAGAAATATAAGTTTGTGTGGCTGAACACCCATTTCAACCATCCGAACGAGATCACAAAAGAATCCGCCGCGGCTTTGGCACGTTTGGCGGAAGCGGGAGTGGTTTTGAGCAACCAGTCTGTGCTCCTCAAAGGCATCAACGACCACGTTGACGTGATGAAGGAACTGGTTCAGGGCTTGGTGCGCAACCGCGTTCGCCCCTATTACATCTATCAGTGCGACCTTTCGGAAGGAATCGCACATTTCCGCACTCCGGTTTCCAAGGGAATCGAAATCATGGAATCCCTGCGTGGACACACTTCGGGGCTTTGCGTGCCCACCTATGTTGTGGACGCCCCCGGCGGCGGAGGCAAGATCCCCGTGATGCCGAATTATCTCATTTCCCAGATGCCGGGAAGAGTGGTTTTGCGCAACTATGAAGGTTTTATCACTGCCTATACGGAACCGGAATATGTGCCGCAGGACGACAAGAAATACAAGGCGCGCAGCAAAACCGAACGCCGCTCCACTGAGGGTGTGATGGAACTTCTGCGCGGCAAAAAGGTTTCCATTGGTCCCGCGGACACGCGTCGCAACAAACGCCGTAAAAAGTAAAACAGGATAAGCCAATGTCCACAAGAGCAGGACAGAGCCCATTCTCCTGGGCTCTGGATGTCCGCTTGCGCTCGATTGCCATTGTCGGCATCAGCAAAAACGCCGGGAAAACCACTCTGCTCAACCATCTCCTGAAGCTTCGCCAAAATGGGATCTGGGGTGTTTTCAGCACCGGAATTGACGGCGAAGAGCAGGACAGTGTGTTTAAAACACCCAAACCCGCGGTGAAGCTGGAAGAGGGCATCATTTTCTGCTGTGACACCCAGACCCTGGAACGCCATGGCAGCGGAGTTTCCATCTTGGAAAAGCTTCCCGATTATTCGGCAAAACGGCAGCTGTGGCTGGCAAAAAGCTTGGTGGAACTCCAAACCGAAATCACCGGACCGGCTTCGGTGAAAGACCAAATTTCTGTCTTGCACAGGATGTTGGGCTGGGGTGCCGAAAAGGTTTTGATCGATGGTTCACTGGATCGGAAATCCATTGCCCTGTCCGACACTGTGGATGCGGTGGCGGCGGTTGTGGGGGCCAGTTTTGGCAGCACAGGCGCCATCATCGGCGAAGTTCGTCGGCTGCGTATCTTGAATGATCTTCCCGTGCCAGCGAAGCCTGAACCAATGGCGGCAGAGCTTCTGGCTTCCCAAAATATTCATATATTCAAAGAGGATGCGTGGCAGGAAACCGGGATCAGTTCCATGTTTGGCAATGAAAAAGACTTGAAAAAACTGCTGGAAGCCAAAGTGGGGGCAATCTACATCCCCGGTGCGATTACAGACTCGGTTTATGCTGCCTTGCGCGCCTCCTTTGCCGAATCCGGTACCCGTGTTCTTTTGCGGCATCCGGAATGCCTGAAACTGGGTCTTTCACGCTTGGAACGCTTTGTGGAAGAAAACCGCCCGGAGGTGTTGATCCCATTCAGGATCAGGGCTTGGGCGATCAATTCCAATGCTGTTGGCAGCCATGCCATCGATGCGGCGGATTTTCGTGCCAAGCTGCGCCAGGCCTTTCCTGATCTGGAATTGCCGGACTTGATGGAGTTGCGCCAGTGAGCGAAAGAGATCGCATCACCGCCCGCACCGTGAATCTGGGTCTGGCCAGCAATGTGATTCTGGCATTGCTCAAGACCGCTTTTGGCATCTTTGGGCATTCGGGCGCCCTGCTGGCTGATGGCATAAACTCCGTCTCAGACGTGGTTTACTATGTGGCGGTGAAAATCTTCATGCGCCAGGCAAACAAGCCCGCCGACCGCGAACACCCCTTCGGGCACAGGCAATTGGAAAGCATTTCCGCAATTGTGGTGGGCGCCTTCATCATCACCACTGCCATCGCCATTTTCCTGGAATCCATAACCAAAGTTTACGGCTTGGCGGTGGATCACTATCAGTTCAAGGAAAGCTCGGTTTGGGTGCAGGTGATCGCTGTGGGAACCCTGCTTCTGAAGATCATTCTATACAGTTTCAGTAAAAAGAACTGGCGCCGCACGGAAAATCCCACCCTTAAAGCCTTGACAGACGACCATTTA
Source organism: Candidatus Cloacimonadota bacterium (assembly GCA_012728875.1). Classification (GTDB taxonomy): domain Bacteria; phylum Cloacimonadota; class Cloacimonadia; order Cloacimonadales; family Cloacimonadaceae; genus Syntrophosphaera. Next base: position 5,171 of record JAAYEF010000005.1, on the reverse strand, counting down.
AACGATATCATGGCCTCCGCGGCTGTGATTGTGGGCGTGGTGGCTGCACGATTGGGCTGGGCTTGGATGGACCCTGCCGCAGGTGCCGTGGTGGCGGTCTTCATCTTCCGCACAGGAATTTCCATCATTATGGAATCTTCTGCCGAACTGATGGATGCCATTCCAGATAACGAGTTCGCCCAAAAAATACGGGATATCGCCATCTCTGTGGAAGGCGTGCGCTGCATCGAAGAGCTTGGCATTCATCGTTTTGGAACGGCATACACCCTGGAGATCACGATTTGCGTGGATGGAGAAATCAGCGTAAACGAAGGCCATGTGATTGCCCACAAGGTGGAAGACAAGCTGCTGTCGCACTTTGAAAGCGGCTTGCGGAGGGTGATGATCCACTTCCATCCCGGAGCAGAGCAATAAAAAAAGGCCGCAAGCAAAACACTTGTGGCCATCACAATTTCTCAGGGTTTTTCTATAGCTGGATGATTCTTCCCGCTGCGCCTAATTCATAGTAATCACGACGGTTGTCTATGATGCTGACTTTTTGGCGTTCCTGACGATACCACTCGTTCAGGTGGTCCTGTCGGGCATTGTCTGTAGCGTCTGAAATCAGCTTCTTTTTATTCTTTTCCCAGTCTGCATTGTCTGGCTCAGCATGCCTTTCCACTTTGACCAAAAACCAGCGCATGGCTTCACTGATCAGGGGTGCAAAGGTTCCTTCCGGTGTGTTGAACAGCGCTTCTTCAATCTGTTCATGCTTGCCAATCGAAGTGAGGTTGTCACCCTTTTTGTGTTTGCTGATTTCCACCACCAGGATGCTGTCCTGCTCTGCACCCTGCAGATATTCATCCGGGCTGAGTCTGGCAATGAAATCCTGCACTTTGACGCTCATGGTGTGGCCGCGTTTGGCGCTGTTTGCGTTGTTCATCACGCGGTTCTTTTCTTCTTCAAAGCTGGGATAATATGTTGGGTAAACCCCGGATAATTCACAAACGAAGGCATCCCCGGAGGGGGAGTAATATAGATCCGCCAGAGCCCCTTCCTCATTTTCAAACGCAAATGCGGAAAGTGCGGCATCCCTGCCAATGCCGGGGATGAAGGCGTCTTTGGCTTGAAAGATGCCGGATTCCTGAATCTCCAGCCTCAGCTCATCCGCGGCACGCAGCAAGCCCTTTTTTCCGGCAAGTTCATGCAGTTGAAGGCTTTGTTTTTTCATGTTTTGAGACGTGGCTTGGCTGGCTTCAACGCGGATCAAGATGTGGCGCGCAGACACTTCTTCATCGGGTCCGGATCCACGGCGATCCAGGGTTTGAATGATATGCCAGCCGAAATTGGAGAGAACCGGTTCGGCAATCTGCCCCGTGGGGGTCGCAAACGCAGTGTCTTCAAAGACTGGCACCATCCTGCCCCTACCAAACCAACCCAAATCTCCACCCTGGGCACCAGAACCCGGATCAGCGGACTTTTCACGCGCCATTTCGGCAAAATCCGCACCGGCAAGCAGTTCATAATAAAGCTGCCAAACCTGTTCTTTCACAGTCAGGGAATCCTGTTTGCTGGGACCACCGGAAAATTTCACAAAACTGTAGCGGCGGCAGTCATCCTTGCGATATTCTTCAATTCGTTCCTGGAAAAACACACGGGCCTCATCGTTGCTGGCAACAACGTTTGTCATCCTGTTAGCGTCGAAAAAGATGATTTTGGCATCCACAGTTTCGGAATTGTGTGACCATTGTGCACGAATATCAGCTTCAGAGATCTTTGCTTCGTTGCGGATGGTATCCAAAAGCTTGGTGTATTGATACAGGTTTCTCACTTCTGCAATCACAGCATCACGGAATTGTTTGTTTTCGTCCAAAGCCTTTTCATACTGCTTTGTGTCGAACTTGCCTTTGGTCTTCAGGTCGGGGATGTTTTTCACTGCGGCAGGGGGATTTTTTTTGGCTTCCCGCAAAAGCTCTTGGTTGGTAAGCTTGATCTTGCCGGCCTTGATGGCTTTGTCATAGATGTAGCGTCCCACCAATTCTTCCCAGCAGCGATTGTTCAAGTCCATCTTTTCATCGTCGGTGAGCGGTTTTCCCTTCTGATTCTGATGATAGTTAAAATAGTTTTCAAGAATCTTCTCATATTCCGCATAGGTGTAGGTTTTGTCGTCAATTTTGCCAACGATGGCCTTGGGGTCAGGTTTCTGGGCTGCCAGCGCCACAAAGCTAAGCACCAGCACCAGCAAAATTATTCGTTTCATTTTATCTCCTGAAATAGCGATATCGTTGTTCATGCCCATCATGGGACCATGTTTCCGTATTTTTGATCTGCAAGAATACGTCAACTGAAAAATGGGAAAACTGGCGAAACCCTCCACTTTTGTGGTGAACAAAATCTAAAACCAACCTAACGGCACACAGGGAATTACAAAAAATCAGATCCGTGTTTCAACGGCATGGTTCAGAATACTGTGAGTCCCACCAAGACGCATGCAGGCAGGAGAAATATTCAGTGCAGGCAAAAGACTCAAACACAGTAATATCTTTAAAAAACGTGACCCTGTTCGTGCGCAAAAAAGCGGTTGACAAAAATCGTACCTATCGCTGGATGTCATTTCCAATGTTTGAAATGGGACACAAAAAAGATCACAAGAGGTGGAGAGTGAAATCTGCTAAATATTTAAGGATTCTGTTGGTTGTTTTATTGTTTTTGATGGCTGCCGGCTCAATCTGGGCCCAAAACAATGAAGATTCTTATGAAAATTCATATTCGGAACATGGCGCCTTGAAAGTTTTGCCTGCTTTCACGGACAGCCTTGAGGCTTGGAAGAACCGCCAGCCTCGGAATATCAGCACGGGCTACTACATGATCATCCAAAAAAGCAAGCATAAACTGCATCTGTACAACGACGGTCAGCTTTTGAAGACCTATTCGGTGGCCATCGGACAAAACAACAATGATAAAACCCGCAAAAACGATATGGCAACGCCTGAAGGGCACTATTATGTGACCGGTATCCACAGTTCCATCACATGGCGGTTCACATCCCCTTTCACAGGAAAAGTTAGCGGACCGGGCGTTTATGGACCCTGGTTTTTCTCTTTGGACACAAGAAAAGGCAGCTTTTCAAAAGGAAACTGGGATGGAATTGGCATTCATGGCACCAGTGCTCCTTCAAGCATTGGGAGAAGCGTTTCTCATGGCTGCGTGAGGCTCACAAATCAAGACATCACCGAACTAAAAAATGAAGTCTCCTGGTTGCAGGACATCACACAGATCAAAGTGGATATCTTAAATTGAAAAGGATTTATGCGCTCACCCTGGGGTTTTTGCTCTTAATCATGGTTACCTCTTGCAACAAGACAGACATAAGTGATGATGGTTTGAGGATTGTGGTTCTGTCGCCGGAACTGGCGGAGATCATTGCAAGCCTTGAAGCCACAGAACTGATGGTGGGTGTAACCAAGGAATGTGACTATCCTCCGGAACTGACGAAGCTGCCCCAAGTGGGAAATTTCGGCGCCGTCGATCTGGAAAAAGTGTTGGCACTCAAGCCGGATATGGTGTTCACAGCAGGTTTGGAGCAGGAAGCTCTGGCGGCAGAGCTAGCCAAAACGGGCTTGCAGGTTCACACCATTCATTTGAGCAAACTGGACGAACTGCCGCAAACGATACTTGAGATCGGAAAGCTGATCCAGCGGAAAAAACAGGCATCTGCCGTTGCCGACAGCCTGCGCAAAGGAATTGCTGAAATGCGGAATACAAGCATGGGACAGGCCAAGCCCAAGGTTTATTTGGAGATCTACCGCGATCCCCTGATGAGCGTTTCCGATGACTCTTATGTGGGTGAACTCATTGAAACTGCAGGCGGTGACAACATCTTCAGCGTTTTGGAGAGAGATTACGCCCGCATTAAGGCCGAGGATGTGGTGAAAGCCAAGCCGGACATCATGATCTGCTATTCTGAGGACAGCTTGGAGTCCATTCTTTCCCGTAAAGGCTGGCAGGATATTCCCGCCATCCGTGAAAAGCGGATCTATTTTGAAAAAGATATCGATCCGGACCTGATTTTGCGTGCCACACCGCGAGCCCTGGAAGGCTTGAGGCGCTTGAACAAACTTTTCTTTTCAACTGATTAAAACTGAATGAAAAGCAGCCGGATCTTTGCAGTTTTGCTTGCCCTGACCGCACTGCTGGTGGTTTCAGCATATCTTTTCTGGGGTGGGGCAGATGCCAACATTGTGTTGCAACTGCGTTTGCCGCGTCTGGTTCTCACAATTTTCACCGGTATGGTGTTGGCGGGCATTGGCTCTGTCTATCAGCTTATGCTGGCAAATCCCCTGGCTGAACCCTATATTTTGGGCATTTCCTCGGGTTCGGCATTCGGGTCGATCTTGATGGGGGTACTGGGTTTCACTCTCTTGATGCCTCTGGGTGGGTTTATCGGCGCGATTGCAACCCTTTTTTTGGTGTGGCGTCTGGCTCAAAGAGGAGGCAGTTTCGACCACAGCCGTTTGCTGATCGCGGGTGTGATTGCCGGAATGTTTTTTGCGGCGGGGATCTCGCTGATCATGTATCTGTTTCAAAAGGATACGATGATCATTTTGGGAACGCTGATGGGAAACCTGGGACACATTTTCACCCGCTCGGAATGGGTGTTTTTTCTGGTTTTGGCAGGGCTTTCGCTGTTGCTGATGGCATGGCTTTTTTTCCGGTCCACCGCTTTGGATATCATGAGCGGGGGTGACGTTTATGCCGGCAGTGTGGGCATCGATGTGGTGCGCACGCGCAAGGAGATTTTTCTGATCAGTTCCCTGCTGATCGGCATCACCGTTTCCTATGCCGGCATCATCGGATTTGTGGGGCTCATCATCCCGCACATTGTGAGGTTTTTCATCCCATCGGGGCAAAAGCGCGTCTATTTGTGGTCTCTGGCGGCAGGAGGTATTTTCCTTCTTTTTTGCGACCTGATCGCCAAAAACATTGCCGCCATAGAACTTCCTGTGGGGGTGATCACCGCGGCAGTGGGCTGTCCTTTCTTCATCTGGCTGATGCTGAAGAAATAAGAAGACCTTTGCACATAAGCCCCAATCTTTCATTCGGATTTGGCAAAAATAGTCCAGGAAACATGTCATAATAATACTGTAAATAATTCTTGACAAAATAGTTAGCTATATTTATTGTCACTCCAT
>JAAYEF010000004.1 GCA_012728875.1 Candidatus Cloacimonadota bacterium | reverse complement strand
TTGGGTAAAATATAGAGAAATCCCGTAAAAACTCTTCGATTGGAACAATAAATCCTCAGATTTAGTGGTGAGAATTCACAAACGTGTTCTCACAAACCTTGAGAAGCAATTACGCAAAGGTCTTATATAGTTCGCCATCTTGGGCACGCAGATATCCAGCGAGGTTGCTCACATCGCGCAGGCTGCCCGTTTTGCCATAGAGCTGAGACTTGCCTTTCAGGTTGGGAAAACGTGCTCTGAGAGTGCCCTTATCTCCCGGCATGGCAAGGGATTGCAAAAACACAGCAAACCAATCCCTGTGTTTTGCCAGGCAAAGCGCAGCGCCCAAATTTGAGGCGGAACAAAGATTTTGACGAGATAATCCCGAACCGTCCACGGGGTTGAACTTTCCTCTGATGCGGTTTTGGGTCACCAGGCCCTTCAGTTTGCCCACACCCGCATCCGCACCCGGCCCGATCTGGCTCAGCAGCTGTTCTGCCAGCATGTTCGAACTGAATTTTTGCATCACCGGCAAAATCTCTGCCAAAGTGGGCGAACTGAAGTTGAAAAGATTTGTGAAGCTGTTGCTTGGAGTCTCTTCCAGCAGTATCTTCCCGGTGATCGTGATTCCCTTTTTACTGAAGGTGTCGCGCATGATGCTCAAGGTGAAAAGCGGGGGGTTTTGCACCGCTGTGCTCAGCCTTTGAGTGGTGTTGATCCCCAATTTTCCATGCAGGGTAACGGTGCTGCCATCCTCGGACAATCTGAGCCAGGTTCCAGCCGAACCTTTATCCGCCACGGTTTGAACCTGGTTGTTCATTTTCAGGAACTGGTAACCGTAGCTTGGAGCCGCCGATGCTTTCTGTCCTGCTTTGGAGGCTCCCTTCAGTTCATAGCGAACCATGTTTTCATTGAAGCAAAGGGCGCCCACCCCGGGTGAAAAACCGTAGTGCAGGTTATGTTCTTCCCAAAGCGGATGCTTGGCTTGTGTGGGGAAAAGGCTGATGTTTCCAATCAGGTTTCCATCAATTTTGCGGATTCCCAGCGCACGCAGAGAGTCTGCCCAGGCTTCAAAAACTTTGTGCGGGCCTTGCGGGTGGAAGTCTTCCATCCAGCTTGGGTCGCCTCCGCCTATGATAATCAGATCCCCTTTCAAGGTGCTGTTCGAGATCTCTCCGTTTGTGCCAATCCTTGTGGTAAAGCGGTATTGGGGACCCAAAATTTCCAAAGCGCCGATGCCGGTGTAGAGCTTCTGCAATGAAGCGGGCATCATGCTTTCATCGCTTCTGTATTCCCAAACCTGGGTGAAATTTGCGGGATTATAAAAGCCCACCGCCACCTCTGCTCCCTTGACGAGCGAGGATCCCATCAGCTTTTGCAACTCCCGTCCCAAGTTTGTGGCATCCAAACCCTGGGCAAAAAGTTGCGAAAAAAGGCTGAGCATGAAAAGCGCCAGCAGCGCCCGCAGCCTCATGCGTCCTACGATTAACTTACTATGAGTCATTGTTTTTTAACTGCGCGACTGTTTTTCGCGCCACTATGTTTTAATTTTTGCTTATTCAAGCTCCGTATTGCATTTGGGGCATTTTTTGAAATTGCCCTTCTCCTTGGAAAAATGTTCCTCGATATAGGGGTTGTCACAGTTGGGACAGGCAATGGGCAGAGGTTTCTTGTTGGTGAGATATTTACAGTCTGGATAGCGGGTGCAAGAGTAGAAGATATTGCCTTTCTTGTTTTTACGCTGAGCCAGTTCACCCTTTCCGCATTCCGGACAGGTCACGCCGGTGGTCTCTTTTTTGATGTATTTGCATTTGGGGTAGTTGCTGCAGGCGGTGAATTCACCATATCTTCCAGTGCGAATCATCAAAGGGCTGCCGCATTCGGGGCATTTCTCTTCCAAAACCTTGGGAACCAGAATGTTGATCTTGCCATCCTCACCCCGGGTGAAGTTTTTGATATTTCGGCACTTGGGAAAGCGGTCGCAACCCAGAAATTCACCATTTTTGGAGCGTTTCACCACCATCCTGCCTTCGCCGCAAACATCGCAGGTGAGGTCTGTGACCTCTGTGAAAGCTTTCTTTTCTTCCTTGAGGTCAACTTCGGAAACATACTTCATCAGTTCATCATAATACAGTCTCACCGTTTCATGCCAAACTGATTTCTTTTCCTCGATCTGATCCAATCTGTCTTCCATTTCCGCTGTGAAGCTGACGTTGAAAATGGAATCGAAATTTTTCACCAGGAAGCTGTTGACGTTTTTCCCCAGGTCGGTGGGGTGAAAGACTTTTTTGAGGATTTGCACATAGCGCCGTTTGCGGATGGTGCTGATGATGCTGGAATAGGTGGAGGGACGGCCAATGCCCTGGGCTTCCAAAAGCTTGATCAAGGAAGCTTCCGTATAGCGCGCCGGGGGCTTGGTGAAGTGCTGAGAACGCTTGATCGCATCGTGTTCGAGCGCGTCGTTTTTGGCATAATCCGCATGGATTTGAGCGCCTTCAACATAGTAAACATGCGCCCAGGCCTTCATGAAGCCTTGTTCCACCACCTTGTTTCCTGTTGCGGCGAAGATTGCTGCGCCCAAGCTGATCTTTGCCGAGGTGTTTTCCAGCTTGGCAGCCTTCATTTGGGTGGCCACAAAACGCTGCCAAACAAGGGTGTAGAGCTTGAGCTGATCTTTGCTGAGCTGAGCGGCAATGCTTTCCGGAGTGCGGAACGCATCGGTGGGTCTGATGGCTTCGTGGGCGTCCTGGGCAGATTTTTTGGTTTTGAAAAACCGGGCATTGGGCACCAGTTCTTCTTCACCAAAACGTTCTTTCACCAAGGCGCGGCAGCTTTCCACCGCTTCGGGAGCCACGCGCACGCTGTCGGTTCTCATGTATGTGATCAAACCTGTGGTTTCGCCCTTAAGTTCAATTCCTTCATACAGTTCCTGCGCAATCGCCATGGTTTTTTCCGAGGAAAAATTCAGGATTTTGGAGGATTCCTGCTGCAGGGTGCTGGTGATGAAGGGTGGCGGGGGCTGCAAGTTCCTCAGGGTGCGTTTGATCTCGCTGAGTGTGGCATCTTCATGCTTGATGGTTTCGGTGATTTCGATGCCTGTTTTTTCGTCCGGGATCTCAAAATTCTTACCCTGCCATTTTTCCAGACTGGCTTTGAAGGGCGGCAGCGCATCACGCCAGAAATTTGCCTCCAGCTTCCAAAATTCCCGGGGCTCAAAGGCTTCGATCTCCGCTTCGCGCTCGCAGATCAGGCGCAGGGCCACGGATTGGACACGTCCGGCGCTGAGGTCTTTGGCGATCACCTTCCACAAAAGCGGGGAAACCGTATAGCCCACGATGCGGTCCAAGACACGGCGGGCCTGCTGGGCATCCACCTTTGCCATGTCCACTTCGCCGGGCTGTTCCATCGCCGCTTTCACCGCTTTGGAGGTGATTTCGTTGAACACGATGCGGTGAACCTTTTTGCCCGAGATTTCCTTTTCCAAAACCTGGCTGAGGTGCCAGGCGATGGCTTCTCCCTCACGGTCGGGGTCGCTTGCCAGAAAGATTTCATCGGCGCCCTTGGCTGCGGTGCGCAATTCGGTGACGGTTTTACTTTTCTTTTTGTCTATTTCGTAAACCGGGGTGAAGTCTTGCTCCACCGCCACGCCCATATCGTGTTTGGGCAGGTCGCGAATATGACCAATGGAGGCTTTAACGGAATATTTTCCGCCCAGAATTTTGCTTATGGTGCCTGCCTTTGCGATTGATTCAACTATGATCAGGGCTTTGCTCATTTATGTTCCTTGTTTTTTATTCAGGGTCGGCAAATCGACCGCAGCATTTTTTATATTTCTTTCCGCTGCCGCAGGGGCAGGGATCGTTGCGCCCAACCTGGGGAGCGCTGCGAACCGGACGCTGCTTTGCGCCGGGCTCGTAAGGTCCTGTAAATTGAGGGGGTTCGCTAACGTTTTGTTGGGAAACGTCCAGGGTCTGCCCCTGGATGAAAGCGCTCATGTCCTCGTGTTGAAGCTTAGCGCTTTTCAGCATGCTTTCCATCTGCTCCTGAGACAGGATGTAGGTGGTGAAAACTTTGCGGGTCACGTTTTCCTGGATGCGGGTGATCAGGCTTTCAAAAAGCTCAAAGCTTTCCCGCTTATACTCGATCAGCGGATCCTTTTGGGCATAGGAACGCAGGTGCACGCTTTCTTTCAGGAGGTCCATCTCGTGCAGGTGGTCGCGCCATTCGTCGTCCACAACTTCCAACATGCTGCGGCGTTCGATGTCGCGCATGGCTTCTTCGCCAACCTGAGCCTCCTTTTTTTCATAAGCCTGCATCACCAGTTCCAAAAGTGTGTGTTCCAGCAAGGCTTGGCTCAGGTGGTCGCTTTGGAGTTCATCGGGGTTGATACCCACGTTCAAGTTTGAGCGAAACCAGCCGACAAGCCGCTTCAGATCCCAATCCTGGGCATAGCTGTCATCCGGAGTGTGGCCTGCCACCACGCGGATCACGGTTTCGGAAACCATTTCCTGCACTTCGCGCTTCAGGGAATATCCTTTCAACACGCTGCGCCGGTAGGAATAGATCACCTCGCGCTGCTGGTTCATCACTTCGTCATATTTGATCAGGTTTTTGCGGATCTCAAAGTTGTGCTCCTCCACCCGTTTTTGGGCGCGTTCCACGGTTTTGGTCATCCAGGGATGGCGAATGGCGTCTCCGGGCTGCAAGCCCATCTTCATCATCATGGGGGCGATGCGGTCGCCGCCAAAAAGGCGCATCAGGTCATCTTCCAGGGAAAGGTAGAACCGGGAGGTGCCGGGGTCGCCCTGACGTCCGGCGCGGCCTCGAAGCTGACGGTCGATGCGGCGGCTTTCATGGCGTTCGCTGCCGATCACGTGCAAACCGTCCAGAGGAAGTCCGTATGGGAATTGATCCGTTACGGCGGAGTCGATATTTCTATAATCTTCAGAGCTTTGGGTGACCACAGTTTCGCCCAATTTGATGTCTGTGCCGCGTCCCGCCATGTTTGTGGCGATGGTGATCGCTCCGGGTTCGCCCGCCATGGTGACAACTTCTGCTTCACGCTGGTGTTGTCTGGCGTTCAAAACGTTGTGAGGAATGTTGCGTCGGCGCAAAAGGCGGCTGATGGTTTCGGAAACCTCCACGCTCACCGTGCCCACCAGCACGGGCTTTTTCTTTTCATGCCAATAGATGATCTCGTCCATCAGAGCTTGATATTTCTCGTTTTTGGTCATGTAGATCACGTCTTCGTGGTCGATGCGCGTGATGGGAACGTTTGTGGGAATACTCATCACGGGAAGCTTGTAGATCTCGATGAATTCGGCTTCTTCGGTCACAGCGGTACCGGTCATGCCGGAAAGGCGCTCAAACATGCGGAAATAGTTTTGAAGCGTGATGGTGGCAAAGGTTTGGGTGCCCGCCTCGATGGTGACATTTTCCTTGGCTTCCAGCGCCTGATGCAGGCCGTCCGAAAATCTGCGTCCCGGCATCTGGCGTCCGGTGAATTCATCCACGATGATCACTTTGTTGTCGATCACCACATATTCTTTGTCGTTTTCAAACAGAGTGTAGGCCTTCAGAAGCTGGCTGATATTGTGCAGCTTTTCGCTTTTGTCCATGAATTTGCCGGTTTCGACCTGTTTGCGCTTGCTTTTTTCCTCTTCGGGGATGCTGGTGTCTTCATCAATTCTTTCCAAAATTTCGTCCAGACTTTCCACCAAAAACAGGTCCTGCTCACTGCGGGAAAGCAGTTCGCGTCCTTTTTCACAGAGGTCAACGCTGTTTTGCCGCTCTTCAACCACGTAGAAAAGCATGTCGTCCAGTTCGTGCAACTTTTTGTCGCGCAGAAAGACACCCTCAATGTCGTTGACCATCTTTTTCAGCCTGCTTTCCTGCATCAGCTTGGTGAAGGCCTTGTTGCGCGGCGCAGCTCGCTGCACGATGAGCAGGTTCGTAGCCAGGCGGTTTTGATCGGCGTTGGGGTTATCCTCGCGATTATCTTCGCGGATTTCGCTTAAAACCTTTTGCACCATGGTGTTTTGAGCCTGCACCAGCTGGTTGATGCGCGGACGCAGTTCGTGATAAAAGTTTTTGTCTTGTGCGATGGGACCGCTGATGATGAGCGGGGTTCGCGCTTCGTCGATGAGGATGCTGTCCACTTCGTCCACGATGGCAAAATAAAAATCGCGCTGCACCAATTGTTGCGGCGAAACCGCCATATTGTCGCGCAGATAGTCGAAGCCAAATTCGCTGTTCATGCCATAGGTCACGTCGCAGAGATACGCTTCCTTGCGCTCTTCAAAGCTCATGCCCGTGGTGATGCAGCCCATCTGCATGCCGTGAAAATTGAAAATCGGGGACATCCATTCCGCGTCACGTGAGGCAAGATAATCGTTCACCGTAACCAGATGTGAACCGCGTCCCACCAATGCATTCAGGAAAAGCGGCAGGGTGGCAACCAGAGTTTTTCCCTCGCCGGTGGCCATTTCTGCGATCTTGCCGTCGTGCAAGGCCATGCCGCCGATGAGTTGGACATCAAAGGGCACCATGTTCCATTTCAGCATATGCCCCCGCACCTCAAATTCCTGACCCACCAAACGGCGGCAGGTTTCCTTCACCAGCGCAAAAACCTCGGGCAAATATTCGTCCAAAGTGGACTTGGTGAGGGCTTTAAGCTGCTTTCTGGTCTCGTCGATGCGGTTGTCTATCCGGTTTCTTTCGCCTTCGTCGGCTTCCTCGCGATATTTCTCTTCCAGATCAGCCAGGGTTTCGCGGCTGCTTTCCAGCTTTTGGGCAATTTCGTTCTTGATGGCTGCCACGCGCTCTCTGATCTGGTCATCATCATATTGGTGCAAATCCGCAAAAATGCGGTTGATCGTCTCCACCTGAGGTGTATATTGGTTCAGATCGCGGGTGGATTTATCGCCAAATACCTTGCGAAGTAATTTTTCCAGCATAACTTGCTTCCTTTTATCAAATCCGTTCCCCATGAACGGATGGGCTTGAAAAAAAATAGTTGCGTCAGAAAATCATCTCTGCTTTTTGTGTCAATACATTAAATCTCTCACCCGTGCGCATTAGCAGTCGCATGCCTGAGAGCTTCAATCCGGAAAAACCGGCTGACTTTGCGTCAAAACAAACCTAGCCCAAACTCCCATATTGCCTTGCAAACTTCAAAAAAATGAGGCGGCTTAGATCAAATGATCGCTGTACTCTCCAAACCAAGCGCCTGCAGAAAAGCTTCCCTTGCCTGGGCTTCGGAAAGCTGGACTTCATCAATCACGGGAATACCGGGAAAAGCCATCCTGAACGCAGCCGCAAAGATGCCCACGCCAGTTTTTTCGCAAAGCCCGCCAAGCTGGGGAAAAAGCTCGACCCCGCGCAGTCCGCAGGAAGGGGATTTGCTCTTGAAGATAAAGCCCTTGAGCTTTTCCCGGGTCAATTCTGCGATCTTTTGTTCCACCCAATTCCAGATCTGTTCACTGAGGTCGATTCCGGTTTCAAGCGTCACCAAACGTGGATTTTCAGGGTTCCCAAGCAAAACCATCGGCTCGCGCGGGATGGGAAGTCCGCATTCCACTTCCGGGCAAATGGGAACGTAAGTTACATGTGGACCAAGGGCTTGCAGCAGCCAGGGCTGCAGTTTGTGTCCCCCATCATAGCGCACCAGATTTCCCAGCAAGCAGGCGCTGACCCCGATCTTCAATCCCGGCAATGCCTTGGAACCAGGCATCTGCCTTCCGGGCTCAAAAGTTTCTCTCATAAGAAAAAAGAATCCCGGGTGCTGTTATCAAAAGCCCCGGGATTCCAATCTTTGGTTTTATTTCAGATTGTCGGCGATGATGAGGTCGGCTTCAGTAGCGTTCACCACGTCTTCCACGGTGAATTCTTCGCTAACTTCTTTCAGCAGCAGACCTTCGGGGGTCACTTCCATCACTGCCATATCAGTAATGATCAGGCTCACCCGACCTTTGGCGGTCAGAGGCAGGGTGCATTCCTTCAATACCTTGGAATTGCCTTTTTTGTCCACATGCTCCATGGCCACGATCACTGTTTTGGCGCCGGTGACGAGGTCCATTGCTCCGCCCATGCCGGGAATGATCTTTCCCGGGATCATCCAGTTTGCCAGATTGCCGTGTTGGTCAACCTGCAGGGCACCCAAAACGGTGAAGTCGAGGTGGCCGCCGCGAATGATGCCAAAGCTGATGGCGGAATCGAAAAAAGCGGCTCCGGGCAGGGCTGTGATAAAGCCGCCGCCGGCGTTGATCATATCCTGATCTTCCTCTCCTTCCGCGGGAGCGGGTCCGGTTCCCATGATGCCATTTTCGCTCTGGAAAATCACATGCACTCCGGGCGGGATGTGGTTTGCGGTTTCGGTTGGCAGGCCGATGCCGAGGTTGACATAGTCGCCGTCTTTCAGTTCCTGGGCGATGCGGGCTCCGATGCGTGCGCGTTTATCCAATGCCATTTCAAGCCTCCTTCACAACGATGTAGTCAACAAAAACCCCGGGGGTTACGATGGCCTCGGGATCCAGTTCGCCGCTTTCGACGATCTCATCCACCTCCACGATGGTGATCTTGCCAGCCATCGCCATGATGGGGTTGCTGTTACGTGCGGTTTTTCTAAAGACCAGGTTTCCGGATTTGTCTGCCTTGTGGGCGCAGATCAGGGCAAAATCGCTGGGAATGGCGGGTTCCAGGATGTAGTCCTTGCCATCCAGATTGATGATTTGTTTTCCTTCTTCCACCACGGTGCCGAGCCCGGTGGGGGTCAAAACCCCGCCCAAACCCATGCCGAAAGCGCGGCAGCGTTCCATCAAGGTGCCCTGGGGAACCAGTTCCACCTGGATTTCGCCGGAATTCATCTGGTTTTGGATTTCTCTGTTTGTGCCAGTGTGGGAAACTTGGGCGCTCTTAAGCTGATGATTCACAACCAGTTTGCCAACGCCGCGGTCTTCCCAGTCCGAGGCGATCACGATCATGTGCAGATCCCTGGTCCCGGCTGCGACAATGGCATCGATGATGCCTTCAGGGGCACCCACAGCCAAAAAACCGCCAATGGCCAAACGACTGTGAGGCTGGATCATTGCGGCAGCTTCAGCCGCCGTGATTTGCTTGAACATTGCTACTCCTATTGGATTTATCTGATATTTCGAACATTATTTCCTCATGACACAGGATTCCGGTTGAATGTAATCCATCCGTCAGACAAAATAATCTGCAACGGATGACACGCAAGCAATTGGGCATGATCAAATTCCTTTCATTGCCATGGCGGACTCTGTTGTCTATTCTTGTGCCAATGTGTTTCAATTCCGCAAGTGCAGAAAAAAATCAAGTTTAAAATGACTGTCCTTTTGTCAAGTAGAAGAGCCACACCAGGGTGGGGCTAACTTACGGTGTAGGCTTCTACCTGAATTGACTTTGAGTTCACCCCCTATGTATGTAAGTAATACTCAAGTTACTTGGGGAAAACATGTCTTCAGTTGTTCCCAGAAACCATAATCGGGATCTACAACCAAGCTCCGGTCAAGGTATCTGTTCGACATTTCGCATGATGTTTCTGGTATCAAGCTACATGAGAAACAGACTGAACCACTTTCGTAGCAAACTGGGTCCGAACGGCAGAACTTTGCGGAGGTAATAGCATTTTCAAATAAAAGTGAAAGGGCGCCTGACTCAGCTTCGCCTACTAAACCCCCATAACTACCTTCTGATCCAGTAATGGAATAGATCATAATCCCTGCTTGTCCATCCCCTGATGTATAGACTCTCTCATTTAAAGAAGTTGCCGGGTATCCGCATGTATACTCCAATTGTTTCATCAGTAGATGCGATAATGTATGGAGGATTATTAGCTTAGCCCCATCATAATTTTTTGTAATGGTCTGGGCTGTACCGTAAAAAGATTTATCAGCTTCAGATAATGTCCTTATTATAGCATTCATAAATCTATTCTTGTCTTTATTAAGATTAAACCATTCTTTAATCAGAATATCGTTGAAAATGAGCAAAAAACCTTCTCCGGCAGACTTCACTGCTGGCAAGTATTTTGTCCACTCGTTCCATTTAGTTACATGTTTGGATCGTCCATTCACGTAACATTTCCCAGTGGATAATGGTAATCCCCTGGTATAAGAACACAAGACGGACGACATGGTCATATCTCTTATGGCTACCACTTGGATATCCCCATATTTTCCAGCACGTTTTAAATAAAGGTCTTCATCATGATAATCTCCCTCGGATACCATGCTTACTATTTGCTCGAATTCCTCATGCTTGAACATATTGTCATCTTCGGCAACATTTTCGGGTGCTCCTGGGATCAGTATGCTGGAGATTATCCTCGGAAAATACACATTATTGCTTGATCTCAAAACAGTCCTGAATTCGGAGTTGGGAGGATAAGAAAAAATACCACGCAAGGTAGTGGCCTTTTTGCAGTCTTGGCACGAGATATGAATGCTTTCAAAGTTTTCAGAGAATGGCGAGGGTTTATATTTGAGTCTGTGTGAGGCACATTCTGATGACTGAACTACATTATCAAACCATTCTCTCCATGGGAAATCCCGGATATCTCCTTTTTCAGATATCTGTATAAACCTTACCTGCTCAAGGTCGACTAGCCTTGTTCTCTTTCCAGTAAAGCTTGAGCAAAAGGGACAACTTGTATAATGTTTATCTCGGTCGTAGTTCCGGGGTTGAATGGCTTTCCATGCCTCGTTCCATCGCGCAATTTCCATAAAATTATTGCATTTAGGACAGTAGAACCATGTTGGAAAATGTGCTGCTGACACAATGTTGTCTCTTTTTGCGACTCTGGTACCCCCTCTCTCCAACGTATTTTCAGGTATCTGAATCAAGTGTTCAAGATTTGGGAAGTCATGCCTAATTCTGGCTATCAATCTCGGGTCATCGACAGATACTTTTTTCAGATCTTCGGCATCAGCCTTTTCTATAGAAAAACGATAGAACAACCATTGATCAAATGACAGCACTAGCAAGGCGCCACTAAGTGTCTCAATAATGGAGCCTACGCCTCCATAGCTGCTAACAAGCTGATAATCTCTTAATTCAACGTATTGTTTCATGTGCTCAAGCTCCTTATTGTTTTTGGATCTTTAAGACAGCATTGGAACCAACGTCTCGCATGGAATCCATTGCTAGCCATATGCCTTTGGTAAAATTATCTGCGTCTATTTGGGATTGTTTAACTAAAAGATCCTTTCCTATAGTTGCCATAGGCACCCATTCCTGTTTCTTCTTGGCATAATCCAAGTGCCCCTGAATTGCTTCACGCATATATTGAGCCATTTCTGGGTCTTTAATACGGTTATCAAAATACTCATATAATGCTTTTATTGTTTTATCATCAATATCCTTAACGTGTTCGACACCCATCTTGATCCTCAAAAAGGCCGCCAATATCGTGGCCGACATCCTGTCTATGGCAGCCTTTGTGAAAGGTGTAATTGATATTGGCTCTATGAATTTATAATAGCTCCCATGAAACTGTGTAAAAGATTCAAAATGGGATCTGTCTCTGACCCGGACGGGGTTGAATGCCGATATGATTATTCCCGGGTATTTTCGGGCTATTCTACTGGTAACCTGCACATACTCGGAAATCGATCTCGGCTGACCATTGACCAGCATTAGATTGAACCTGTCGATATCCAGTCCCACGGAAATCATATTTGTGGCAAAAACAAGATCAATGCTGTGTCTAATCGATTCATCAAAGTCGTTCAAGTCCACATTTTTCATTGAGACACTTGCCAGCACCTTTTTGACACTGTATCCTGTGATTCTGCTAGTTAACTCTTTGGGATAGTTAAACTTTGCCCTCCAAGGTTTGCTTGGATAATCATTGTATACCAGCGCTTTGTAGCTATGAGCAATCTCATCGCCAGCTTTGTTTACTATCCGCCCCAATTCCCTTAAAGAGTTGTGGTAGGAGACTAAACTCCAATAATTGTCGATGTCTTTTAGCCCATGCTCCAGTAGTTCCCACCTGGAGTATAGTAGCAGGGATAGTAGTTTGACCTGGGTAGTTATAAATGTCTTTCCGGTGGGGTAAACCCCAACATACTCTCTGGTCGGCTCTCGTTTATCGGCCACAGCGAAGAAATTATCGTTGTAATCCAATCCAGGCGGAGGAAACGAAAACGCCTTTCTGTTACCATAGAGATTGCCTACCTGGGCAGACGCATTTTTGATTGTTGCGGTAGAAGCTATGATCTTGGGAAGGAACTCATCTCTGCTGCACAAAAGCTCTACAATATTTTCGAACAGACCCGAGATTGTGCCCAGAGGGCCAGCAATGAGATGTAGCTCATCTTGGATTATTAATTCAGGCGGATTATTGCCTTCCCTCATACCAAAAAAAGCCTCAGTTTCCCTTTTCCATGCTAATTGGGCAAACTTGTCAATTGTGGCAAACAACAAAGATGGAGGAAACGCATAAAGGCTCTCATCGACACAGTCTATTGGTAAAGATTCATTAAACATGCAGCTTGGGTTCAAGCAGAAAATTTTGAACCTATTCTTAAAGATTCGGTACCCCGTAGTTATTCTTACTTTATCTCCTTTTTTAACAAGGCTATCACCGCACCAAGGGCAAGTGTCTAATGGGAATCTATTTTTGGCTTTCGCCTGTTCAACATCTTTCTGGTTGAGCATATCTGTAACACACTCATCGGCGCTACGGTCTCCTTTCAAACTATTGGGTGACGACTGCCCCCCTATCCACAAGCCAATACTGAATGGACCTTCTGAGAGTATGTCAGGATCCAGACTCTTACATACATAATTCATCGCCAGAATTATTTTACATGCACGCTCAAATTGTTGTGAGGTTAGAAGCCTAAGAGTATAACGCATTATGATGGCTGTACCACACCCTTCAGATCCATGTTTTTTCCTTCTCCAGATGAATGTAAAAGCTGCCAATAAAAGGTACGCTTCAGTTTTTCCTCCGCCGGTTGGAAACCAAAGAATATCTACACCATCTTTTCTATCGGATGATCCAGGATCTACCATACTCTCTATATTCAAAAGAAGGAAAGCCAGTTGAAACAGATAATAGCGATAATCCTCAAATTCCGATGCCAAATAATATGATGGATCCTGCCTTTTGAGATGCTCGACTGAATACACCAACATATTGACCAACATAGAGGCGTTGGCCAGTTTATAGCACTCTAGCATATCCTTGTTTTTCCTAAGAAGCTCGACCCCTTTAGACATTCTAGCAAAGGCTTTCTTTTGGTCTTCTATTAGCTCACCCGCAATCATTAAAAAATCGGATCCAATACCATCCCGTTTCTCCTCTTGCTCCTCTATCCATTGCTTATAAGCTATACAGATTGTGTCAAGACCTGATAGTATTTTATCGTCGCCAAGCTTAGAGAACGAGCTGTTTCTATGGATGCTTAATGCAGCATTAACTTTGTCGTTGTCTGTATTACTAACCATTATTTGCGGTCTTACTGAAGGGAGGAAGGTGCTGCTGAGGACTATAGTTCCGCCATCATCTTTCCATTCGATTGAGCAGTTATGAGCTTGACCATAGGAGAGGCAATTACGGTATTGGCAGTCTAGGATACTATCTTCCTTGGTTGGGTTAGTTCGTATTCCAGTAGTGGGCAATGGCATTAACTGGCTGCATATCACTTTGATACCACACTGGAACATTGCCATTCCATTCAAGACTTCGTTATTGGGTATGTACATAGGTAGCTTTACAGTCGAAGAGTTAACCAGTATCGCCCTAACTAAATGTGCTTAGCCTCAACTTTGACCAGCTTAATATACAGCGATGCCAGTAAATTTGTGTTTTTCGCGATTTTGCTATTAAGCAAATCTAGACGTATCTCTTCGTTTTCCAGTAACTCGCTAACTTGTATTATGTTTTCTTGAGTATGATCAGCTCGTACCCATGCAGGCTTAGTCATGTCCATAAGCTTGTTAAAAATAGTATAATAGTCAGAAAACGGTGTCTTGGATTTTGCCTCGCTTTTTTGTAACTTTTCAAGCAGTTTTTTTCGGATCGAATCCAATATTTCGAAATCACCGGTCCTGGTACCCGACATCGTGCCTTTCAGGGCTCTCTTTAAGGTTAACCTTGAATGATCAGCATCATAATTAAACAGGTCTGATATTCGAACATTATTTTCCCCCACTTGATCTCCCATATTTTTGATTTTCTGGAAATCATCAAGTGGCATTTTCATCGCATAATGATCATAAGTCTTTTTATCGCTGGGGGATATTTCCTGGTATGTTCCAAATTCTGAAACACAAGTGAAACTCTTGGTAGAACGAGGAAGACAAAAGGTCAAACCCATAGATCTTGGATATAATTCCGAGGTAGCTGGATCTTGATCTTTAACCTCTTCTCTTTCTATGACATCGGTAGCATCATCGGCTTCTGTGTCATCATCAGGCTCCTCATCATATTCTGTCCAGTTGTCGTCGTCATCGTCTGTGATGCCGCCTATTTCCGTATCCTCAACGTCCAAACCTGGGAATAAAATTGCAGAATAATATTTGTGCAGGGGTTTGCCTATAATAATTTCCACTGTTGAGGGTCTGTCAAATATTCCATCTGCAGGTCCTATCAGATGGAACTCGAGCTTTTTGCGGATTAAGTCCCTGGGGTCTTCAAGTGTTTTCATCAGGTATCTCCTCCTCAATTGTCTTTAGATGATATATGGGCGTGTTTCGATTTACTATTGCCGATATTGATTTTAGGCTTAGTTTCGATAAAAAGGGATAGTTCTTTTCACGATTAAAAACTTCGCGACTTATATAATCGTGAAGAGTTTCATCTTTGGTATCATATATTATGCGATGTATCTCAGCACTAAGATTGTGCCCTAATGTGATCATAAGACTTGTGAAGGACATGCAAGCAACCATTATATCTCTTCTTTGCTCGCCGGTTACGAGTCCTTCAGTCTCAAAAATGTCCAGCAATTTCATGAGAGAACCTCTTTTGGGGAATCTCACGCTGGCTCCATAGCTAAGCCAATTATTCAATATATGCCCAGCACTTATGTCAAGCAATTTCGAAAGGTATGTTATACGCTCAGTCATAATGAAATCCCAATCGACATCTTCTTCAATCCAACCCACATATTCGCGCAGTTTGTCTTTCCATAATTTGGAATGGTTTTCTATGATCATAAACTCATCCGATTCAGTAGAAAGAATTTTGTAAAGAGCTTCGCTGGAAGGGTTGGAGTATTTAAGAAAATCATCCTCTGGTTTCAGTTCAGCGACTTGGCAATCTTGCTTGTTTCCCTGGATAATCTTGATTACTCCGGTTGTTCCTGCTAAACGAAGCACCTGCTCGTCTCCTTCTTCATCTCTTACTGTGAGTCTATACTGTACTACATCACTGTCCCCATCGAATCGCATGCTTACATAATCAACTTCAAAGTATGCCCTGTACATAAGTTGCGAAATCAATTGTGAAGTATCTATGTATGAAGGGTTTCGTTTACTTTTTGTAGCAGGCTGTGTGGGGAACCAACCCGGTATGTATCTACGGTTTTTTGTGGTGTCCATAATCTTTTCAATGTAGCTGTTCAGAATTTTTATCTCCGCGTTAGACACGGCAAAATTTAAGTTTACCCGAGCATTTAACGGGTGAGCCAGCAATGAAGACAAGGAGTTGTATGGAGGCACAAAGGAAAACCAAAAATCCTGTTCGGTTTGCACCAAATCCAAAACCTTAGGGAATTGGTTATCGGGGATCAGTTCAATATTGTCTTTTTCTTTGTTTTCAATAGTTTGCTGCCATGCCTCCATAGTCCAGCGTGGTACGACAAGCCTTATCATAGTGCTTTCTTCAATAAAATCTGATTCCAAGTAACAATCTTTCACATCTATTTGTCCAGCTAGCGTTAATAGGGCTTTCTTTAAATCAGACAAGTCGCGCTCAACCTCAGTCTCATCATTGTCCTCGATTATCAACAGCTTTCTAGCGTCATTTATAGCAGTATCAATCTCTTCTTCCAAGTCTGCTGCTGCACTATATTTATCCCTTAACATGCGTAGGTAAAGATATAAGATGGGCTTGAAAACATGGTTGTCATCATATTTCTTCGTTAGGTTGTTGACCATGTCGCTTACGTTTTCACAGGCTTCATCGAATTTAAGATTTTCGGATAAAGGATGGGGCACTATATTTGCCAAGTGTTTTCCTGATAGATAAGTGACATCCTCTGCCTCCCACTGCCATTGCAGGGCCCCATCCTCTTGATTAAGCCCACTTTTACAAACGACAACAAGGTTCTCAAATAGGCCCTGGTCAAGGTCCTGCCTTATGTTCACGATGTTGTTCCTCACGTTTGCTTCCTGGAGTACCACCATATACGGAAAATCCACATTTTCATCTGCCTGCATTAAAAAGCTGATGGCGTTAATGTAATCAGGACAGAAATAAATAGCTGGATCTGCTTTGATAGAGACCTGTGTTTCAGAGCCAGAAGCCGATATGAAGGCATATGGAAAAACCTTGCTCAATTTGTAGCGGCTTATTTGCTCAATAGCACTGTTTTTAGGACATACTATTATAGCCTTTTTGGCATGACCAAAAGGCGGATACTCTTTTGTATCCAAAGAACTTTGATATAGTTTTATGTAGTCCTGGTAGGGGTCAACGGAAAATGCCCTGTCCACATAATATTTTTTGTTAATTAGAATATTCTGCGCTAAAAACTCACTCAAATTTTTGATGGGAGTAAAATGCTTGCCTCTCTTATCTTTGTAACAGAGGGTAAATTCACCTGTCCCCGCATCGTAGATAATGTTTTTCATCCTACCGTCACTGAATATCATGTATTCATTTAGCTTGTTTCGGTCAATTGTAGCCATATCATTGATAAGAATCCTATCAAGCAACACTAGGCAAATTGGGACTATTAGGCTATCTATTACCCCTTTATGTGTTGCGGTAATGAACAGTGATTTTTGTTCAGCTATTGACCTGGCCGCAAGATAAGCGTTACATACTTGGAACCCGTTAAAGCGGTGAGACCGATTTTCAACATAGCGAAACATTGTTGTGTTCAATTTCTTCCTGGCATACCTAACCAGTTTATCCAGCTGCGCTTCACTCATTTCCTTACCTCCTAAAACCGTTGTACAACACTATGGTGTTTATGATATCATCGGTGCGCTAATCAGTCGTAACAGCATCCTGAACGCGACCTATACAGTTAATGTAGCTTTCTCATTGCAGCTACAACAATTGATTACAATCTTCACCATGCCCGTTGATGCAATTGTATATCTCAATTGCCTTTTGGCCACACAAACTTTTTTGATCTTTGGCAAGCTTCCGTGACACATATCTCGTTGAGCAATGTTAAATCTTGTAATTTCTACGTCTTATCAAAGTTATGTCAATAAATAATCTCGCACATGGTGGATATCGCGGCTGCTGATCACGATTTCCAGATAGATCCCGTCCGCTCGATATTCCTCCGTTTTGATTTCGGCGATATCGTGCAAAAGCGAAGCCAGCGCGCCTTTGTCGTAGGGCAGGAAAACCTTGCATTCCTGACCCTCAAAGAGCGACTCTTCCAAAAGCCGCATCAGTTCATCAACGTGCTCGTGCTTGAGGGCTGAAATCAGCGCTGCATCGGGATGACGCCGCTGGGCAAGCGTGGCAAAGTTTTGATCCACCATGTCGCTTTTGTTCAAAACCAGAAGCTGTGGGATCTCATCAGCTTCAATATCCTTCAAAATGCTGTTCACCTGCTCGATGTAATATTCATAGCGTTCATCGGATAGATCCACAACATGCAAAAGCAGATCGGCATCGCGCACCTCCATCAAAGTGGCACGGAAAGAAGCCACCAGATGGTGCGGCAGGTTTGAAATGAAGCCCACGGTGTCCGAAAGCACAACGGGGAAGGAGGTATTCAGTTTGAGCTGTCTGGATGTGGAATCCAGGGTGGCAAAAAGCCTGTCCTCAACCAAGACTCCCGCTTCCGTAAGTGCATTGAACAGAGTGGATTTGCCGGCGTTGGTGTATCCCACCAGACAGATTTTTTTGGTGCGACCGCGCTGCTTGCGTTGGGTTTCCTTTTGTTTGGTGATGGCGTCGATGCTTCTGGTGATCTTTCGTATCTGATCACGGATCAAGCGTTTATCGATCTCAATTTGCTTTTCGCCCATGCCGCGAGTGGCGGTGCCGCCTGCAGAGCGAGCCGAGCCCCGTTCTTTGTCGAAGTGCCCCCACAGCCGTCGCAGCCGGGGAAGCTGGTATTGCAGTTCCGCCAAACGCACCTGCAGCTTGGCTTCGCGGGTGCGGGCATGATCGTGGAAAATGGAAAGGATCACCTCGGTGCGGTCGATCACGCGGATGCCATAATCGTTTTCCATGTTGCGCGCCTGGATGGGATTCAGTTCTTCGTTCACGATCAACAGGTCGGCGCGGGCCTGATGCATTTTTTGGCTGATTTCCGCCAAAAAGCCTTTGCCAAAAAAGGTGGCGCGCTCAGGATGCTGGCGTCTTTGGGTATAGAATCCGATGGTTTCGATGCCGGCTGTATCGGCAAGCCGTTCCAGTTCACGCAGCTTGGATTGAGCCTCTTCCTCGGTTTCTCCCTGGCGGATGATGGCGGCTAAAAATGCCGTATCTCCTTCGCGTTCCAGTTCTTCCCATTCTTCGCCTTCCAGTTCGTAATCTTCAATCAGCCAGTCTTTTTCTTCGTATTGCATTTATATCCTTTGTTCGTGGCAAAACCTGAAGCCGGGTTGCTCAAATCTGCGCCCAAGTTTTGCCGTATATGTTTCGCCTAGACATCCAAAACACATCCCAAATCTTGTTTGGGATGTGTGAGCGATGTCTTTAGCTTGATCTGGGTTTGGGGCTCAAGGGCTGATCTTGGTGCCCATCGCTCCCTTTTTGCCGGGGGAGCTGTCGTATATCTCTACGTTATAATAAATTACGGCGATATAGTCGCGGGGAAATTCACCATGGAAAAAGCTGTGGACCAGGTTGATATATTTCACCACATCCTTTTCATATTGGCTCAGGTTCGGGTCCAGAGGATGAAGCAGGCGTGCGATTTGCTTGATCTTGAAAGTGGGAATGTCCAGCCAAACCGTCACGCAGGAAGGCTCAAGCATCTGGTTCAAAAAGGTTTGGGTGGTGGTTCCGGGCTGTGAATAAAGCTCCAGAGAACCCAAGCGGTTGGGGCTGAAATTCTCGGTGGCGTGAGTGTAGAGGCTGTCCAAAATATCCAGTTTTTCCGCCATGCTGGCGTCCATTTTGTCCTGTAAGAGTTTGATCAGTTCGCCAATTCTCTCTTCCGGAGGCAGAAATCCCATGCCTTTCACGGCGTTGTTCAGCTTGAAGCGGGAATCCTTGCGCTGAGCTGCCCAGGTGGCCACGATGCCGTTGTGCGGTCCGGCAAGTTCCGGACTGCGAGTGGCCCCAGGACCTTTTTCCAGCATTTCGCGAAAGATATCCAGATATTCCTGACGCCGTGAGCAGCTCCATTCCCAAAATTCAGCGGGAAAATCCACCAGGGGCAATTCCTCCCACTTTCCTTCAACCTGAGCGCGGATGCTTGTGGCGCCTGCAGCCGGGGTTTCCGCGGTTCTCTGCACACAATGGTCACCTTCCCAAAAGCTGGCAGGGTCGATCAAATCATCGGCTTTCAACACACCGATGATCACCAAAAAGCCAATCACAAGTAAAATGATAAATTTTTCCATTTTCTTTCTCCCAATTTATTCAGGGCATCTGTTCAGAAACGGGCAAACCGCTTGCCTTGTCAGGATTCAAAAAATCCTGCAAAGCGGTAAGACCCCGCTCTGCCAATGCCAGTTTTTTTGCTTTTTTGTCCCGGATGGGCGGTTCCAAGGCGGGGAGCAGACCAAAGTTTGCATTCACGGGTTGGAATTTTCCCATTGTG
Organism: Candidatus Cloacimonadota bacterium; assembly: GCA_012728875.1. Taxonomy (GTDB): domain Bacteria; phylum Cloacimonadota; class Cloacimonadia; order Cloacimonadales; family Cloacimonadaceae; genus Syntrophosphaera. The sequence goes on along the minus strand of JAAYEF010000004.1, from coordinate 67,177 downwards.
GGATCGATCAAACGCCGCCAAAGCTGTCCCAAAATGGTCTCCGGCGGCAGAAGCTGCAAGCTTTCAGCGTGGATCTTTGCCACCAGCAAACCCGTGGCAATGCTTTCCATATATCCTTCCACTCCGCCCAACTGACCTGCCACGTAAAAATCCGGACGTGGTTTCAGGGTCAGGTTTGGGTTAAACAGTTCCGGTGCATTCAGATAGCTGTTGCGATGGATGGAACCATAGCGCAGAAACTCTGCCTTTTCCAAGCCCGGAATCAGCCGGAAGATGCGTTTTTGTTCGCCATATCTCAGCATGGTTTGGCAGCCCACCAGGTTGTAGGCATTGCGGACTTGATTTTCCGTTCTAAGTTGCAGCACCGCAAACGGTTTCACCCCATCGCGTTCCAAGCCCATGGGTCGCATCACCCCGTGCCGAAGCGTGTCTCTTCCGCGCTTTGCCAGTTCCTCCACCGGCATGCAGTTTTCATAGTAGGTAAACTTCAGGTTTGTGAAATATTCGTTCTCAAATTCATGCGCCTCATGCTTTTCGCCCTCCAGCAAAGCATCCACAAAAGCGTAGTATTCCTCACGGCTGAAGGCACAGTTCAGATAGTCCGGATCTCCTTTGTCATAGCGGTCTTTGCTATAGATTCTGTCCATATCCAGGCTGTCGGTGCTCACAATCGGCGCGATGGCATCGAAAAAATAGAGCTGGGTGTCGCCCAAAATCTTTTGCAGGCTTGCCGCCAAGGCATCCGAGGTGAGCGGTCCGCTGCAAAGAATGCCGGGGGAGTCCGGAAGTTCCGTCACCTCTTCGCGGATCAATTCGATCTTGGGATGCGCCTGGATTTTCTCAAAGACCTTTTGGGCAAAAAGATCGCGATCCACTGCCAGGGCATGACCCGCCGGAACGGCGCAGCTTTCGGCGATGGGCAGCAATTTTGAGCCCAAAAGCCGCAGTTCCGCCTTCAGCATGCCGGAAGGGGTGTCCGCTCTGGTGGATTTGAGGGAATTGCTGCAGACCAGCTCCGCCGGCAGACCGCTTTGATGTGCCGGGGTCATCTTGTGTGGGCGCATTTCAAACAGGCGCACACCAAAACCCTTGTCTGCCAGATACAGGGCGGCTTCGCTGCCTGCCAGCCCGGCCCCGATGATGTTCACAGGCTGCCTTGCCATGTCATTTTGAATGTTTGGTCTGCAACAGGATGCCTGCTCCTGCTAAGGCAGCCAAAACGTCGTGCAGGAAAAACACGATCAAAGTGGTGGAAACGATGGCTTCATCGGGATAACCGATCTGCGCAAAGAGGCTTTTCGCGAAATATTCTTTCAAGCCCAGTCCAGCGAAGGTGATTGGTATGCTGTGAGACATGTGAGCCAGCGACATTCTTTTTAAGGTCTCCCAAAAAGAGATCACCCTGTGTTGGTTAGTCAGCAGCTGTTGGTTAATCAGCAGCCAATATTGAAGATAGTTGAATAGTGTGATGGCAATTTGCAGGAGCAGGATGCGGGGTCCCAGCTTGAGGTAGTTTGGCTGCAGCCGCTTCCAGCGCCGGTTTGCACCTAAAAGGAACCAGCCTCCAAAAGGTATCATCAGCACCAGAATGAACAGAAACCAGATGAGCCAGGTGGGAAATCCAATGGGCACAAAAAACAGCGAAAATGAGGCAAAAAACAGCATGGACCACGTGACAAAGGAACGTTCCACAATGTAGGAAATAAAAGACGCGGCGTGACTGCTGTTGTTCACGAAAGCGATCTTTCCCACCAGGCCCCAACTGCCGGGAACAATGAAACGAAAAGCCTGCCCGATCATGTAGGAATTAAAGATCTCCTTGTGATTTGGCTTGTAAAGTGGATTCATTTGCAGGGAATACTTCCAGGCGAGATACTGCCCAAAATGTCTCAACGCGGAAAGCCCCAGGATGGCCAACAATATCGGAACTGACTGACCCAACAGGGTTTTCCAAAGCAAACAGGTGTCCATTTTGTGAAAGATTCGCCAAAGAATGAAGCCTGTGATCAGAAATTTGAGCACAAAATTCAGAATATTCAGCAGCTTCTTTGGTTTTTTGGTTTCCATCTTGGCTCTAGATTTGGGTGCGGGTGTATGCCAATGCTTCTTCAATCATTTGAACAGGCGGCGGCGCAATGCTGCCATCATCCATCATTTTGTGACAAATCCGCCGTGCTGCCTGGATATCTGCCTCCGCCTGAGCGAACGCTTCATCATGGGTTAGTTCATGGCGGGCAACTCCTTCCTGAACAGCCTGAACGGCCACATCCGCCGCTTCCTGGGCGAAAACGCCGTTTTCATCCATGCGGGGTATGATGTTTTGGGGGTCGATGCCGCGCTGGCGGGCAAAGTCTGCCAGGGAATGAGCCGCCCGGATGGCCATGCCGTCTGTGATTTGGCTGGCTCGGGCAAGCAGGCTGCCTTTCAAAATGCCGGGGAAGCCCAGGGAATTGTTGATTTGATTGGGAAAATCTCCCCTGCCCGTGGCAACGATGTAGGCTCCTGCCGCCTTGGCTTCGTGAGGATAGATTTCCGGAACGGGATTGGCACAGGCGAAAACGATTGCTTTGGGCGCCATCAGGCTGATCCATCCGGGCTTGATTGTTCCCGGACCCGGGCGCGAAAGCGAGATCAGCACATCGGCTCCCGGCATGGCTTCTTCCATGGTGTCAAAGCGTTTGGGATTGCTGATTTGAGCCAGAGCCCACTGCTTGAACTTATCCGGGTTTTGCGCGAGGTCTTTTCTGCCTGAATGCAGTCCGCCTTTGCTATCGAAAATCACCAGATTTTTGGGATCCAAGCCGGATTGCAAAAGGATGGAGGCGATGGTGGTGTTCGAAGCGCCGGCGCCAAAAAGCACGGTACGGATATTTTCCATGCTTTTGCCCGCCAGTTCCAAGGCGTTCAAGAGCCCTGCCAAGGTTACGCAAGCCGTGCCCTGGGCATCATCGTGCCAAACCGGGATGCTGCAGCTTGCGCGCAGTTCGTCCAAGACCCGGTAGCAGTTCGGCTGGGAAATATCCTCCAGATTTACCGCTCCCACGCTGGGTTCCAGCATTTTCACAAACTCGATCAGGCGCCGGGGATCCGGCTTGCCTTCAGGGTCGCGGTTGTTCACGCAAAGCGCGAGGGCGTCGCAGCCACCCAGATATTTCATCAGCATGGCCTTGCCTTCCATCACGCCCAAACCGCCGGCGGGACCGCAGTCTCCATCGCCCAAAACCCTGGTGCTGTCGCTAACCACAGCCACCAGGTTGCCCCGGTTGCTCAGCTCGAAAGAGCGGTCTTGATGGTCGCGAATGGTGGTGGAAACAGACGAAACTCCGGGTGTGTACCAAACGTTGAACCAGTTGAAATCCCAAATTCCGGCTTTGGGCAGGGTTTGCATTTTCCCCTGGTAGTGCGTGTGTGCCAGTTCGGAGAGCTTTTTCAAAAATGCGGTTTGCGCTGCAGCCCTTTTTTCAGAGGGATAGTGCGCCTCAAAATACTGTTGCAGATTGGAAAGATCGCTTTTCAATTCGTCCATCAGATCACCTGTTTTTCGTTTTTTGCCAATATACAAACTGTCCGAATATTGTCAATTGAACAATTTTTTAAGCTCGGCTTTTGCATCTTCAAACTGCCTTGACACCCTGCGAATCTGTTCTATTTCAACATCAAAAGCTTCAGGATTTGCGAGCCTTCCGCGCTTTGCAGCCTGCAAAAATACAGTCCGCCGGGAAGCTGCCTGCCTTGAAAGTCCTTCCCATCCCAGGTAACAACGTGGCTTCCGGAGCCTTGAACCCCATCGGCAAGGCTGCAAACCTTCTGACCGCGCAAGCCGAAAATATCCAGTTTTACAGGCTGAGCCTGCTTCAGTTCAAAGCCGATGGAAACTGATGATGAGAAAGGGTTTGGCCCGGCGTTCAGCGCAAAGGGCTGCGGCGTCTGGGCGGGGTCGCTGTTGGCAACGGTCATCACAAAGTTTTGATAGGTGGTTTGACCGCTGTTGATCACAATCCCTTGCGCGGTCTGAGGCGGATAGCCGCTTGCCGTTGCGCGGATGACGTAGGTTCCCACCGGAAGGTGCAGATCAAAAATGCCCTCATAGTTTGTGAGGGCGGAAAACTCCGTGTCCACAGCCTCGATCAATGCATTTGCCAGCGCAAAGCCGTCCCCGGCATGCACGGTTCCGCGCAAGAGCCCGGATTCGATGGGCTCAAAAACGATTGCCGTCTTGGGAAAGATGCCGCTGAGATTGGAGCTTGCAGGCGGATTTTGCGGATCATACTGTGCCGAATCGCTGTAGCTGTTGCGGGAGCGGTCGCTGCCCTGAGTCTGAGCGTAGAACAGGTTTGAAGATGAATGGGCGCTGCCTCTGGGACGGTGCACCATCATCACCAGATTTCGGCCGCCAAAATACAGAAAAGGCTGATCCAAAGCGATTTCCACCACCTGATCCCCGGAGGCAAAATCCAGCGTGGCGTCGAAGACCAAACTGAGCTGCGAAGCCGGAATCCAGCCTGAGGAAAGATTCGGCAAAGATGTGGTTCCCATCCAGATTTGCACCGGAATATCGCTGAGGTTGCCGGGCAGGTCGCTGAAAAACTTCACGCCGGTGATCAAGCCGCTAAGGCCTTGCATTTCAGAAGGATAGTACAGGGTTTGATACAGCGAACTTTTAAAATAGAGGTCGATGGGCACCCTGGCTTGCTCATTGCCTGAGCCAACCACGATTTCAGAGCTATCCGCCCCATTTTTCGAAGGCGCCATGCCCTCAAAAGCGTTCAACAAGCTGAACCCAGCCAAAACGAGGATCAGAATTGCAGTCAGTTTTTTCATCTTGGACTCCCTGCGGACTCCAAAACCTGATCTTTGCTTCAAAAATCGATGGAGACCACTTTGAAACGAATCAAAGCAAAGGCAGTTATCCTGTCAATCTTTTTTCTCCGCTTCCATTCTATCGTGGTTTTGGCTCCAATTCTCAGCGGCGGGGCGAAATTTCATCCGCAAGCCGCAAAAACTACTTGACAGCGGCACTTTACCATCAAAAGCTGTCTTTCAAAAGGATAAGAAAATGAAAATATGCATCATCTCCAATTCACACCAGACCGAAGACGTTCGGCTGTACCACAAATTGGCATGCAGTCTGGCGAAAATGGGGAAGGTGTATCTGATCTGCGCCAGCGGGATCCGCAATGCCGCGAAAAACCCATATCAAGAGGTTGTGGCAACCGAATCCGCCTGGCAGGCGCTGCCGCTGCTCTACAAAAAAGCCAAAAAGATCAAGCCGGACATCGTGATCTGCGTGGAACCGCTCACCGTGTTCGTGGGCCTGCTTTTGCGGCGTAAGATCAAGTGCAAGGTGATTTTCGACGTGCATGAATTTTTCCCGGATGCCTTCGCTGAGCGCTTCCACTTTCCGCTGAATTGGATCGTGAAATCCCTGTATCTCGGCTTTGAACGCTGGCTGCAAAGCAGGGTGGACGCCACCATCACCGTGAGCGCGGATGTGTTGGATCAGCTGGTTCCCGCAGAAAAACGCATGAACACCACGGTGATCCCGAACTATCCCGTGAAACACGTTTGGAACCAGGGCTGCGAAGTGCCCATTGAGTTTAGCAGCCTCAGCGACATGGATTTCGACCTCGTTTATGTGGGCGGATTGACCCCGAACCGCGGGATTTTCAAGATCCTCAAAAGTGTGAATGTGCTCAAGCGCGAATTTCCCAACCTGAATGTGCTGATCGTGGGCAAGTTTTTTGATGCCGAGACCCAAAAGCAATTCAATCAACAGCTTAACGACTACAACCTGAACGCCGTGGTCTATTATCAGGAATGGGTTTCAGCGGACAAGATCGGCTTTCTTCTGGGGCGCAGCAAGGTGGGGCTCTGGGTTTTCAACCCGCAAAACCCCCGCCTCAGCAAAGCCTTGCCGCTGAAGGTCTTGGAATACTTTGCCGCGGGACTGCCGGTGGTGGCAACCCGCAGTACCCTGATGCGCAAGCTGGTGGAAAAGAACGAACTTGGCGCCTGTTGCGAATACAGCAGCGATTCCATCGCCAAAGCCGTGGCGAAGGTCCTGCGCCTCAAAAAGAGCGAATATCGCCTCATGAGCCAGCGCTGCCAGGATATCATCGAAGAAAAATACAACTGGGAAGCGGTGGAGCCCAAGCTGATCACCTTGATGGAAAAGCTTGCCGCCCGTCCATGAAGCACATTCTCTACATCAGCTATTTCTATCCTCCGCTGGGCGGTCCGGCCGCTCTGCGCAACGTGAAGACGGTCAAGTATTTAAGCCAACATGGCTTTGAATGCAGCGTTGTCACGGTTGGCGACATCGAATATCTCTATCGCGATCCCCAGCTTCTGAGCCAAAGCGGTGAAAGCCGCATCATCCGTGCTGAATCGCTGGATCCGATGGCGCTTCTGAAAAAAAGCGGAGCCACCTCGGCAGGAAAGCCGTCCTCCCTCTATCTGAAAACCCCTGAAAGGCTTAAACTTGCCGTGCGCAGGGCTCATCCCATCGACGACAAGATCGGCTGGGTGCCCAAGCTCATCAAAGCCGGAAGAGCCGCGCTGAAAGAGCAAAAGTATGACCTCATCCACGTCTCTCTGGGGCCATTTTCCTCGTCTTTGGGAGCCCACACCCTTTCCCGCGAGAGCGGAATCCCGCTGAGCGTGGACTATCGGGACTATTGGACCCTGCTTTCAGACTACAAGCTGCAGAGCGGGGTTTTCAACCGCGCCTTTTCACGCCACTGGGAGAAAAGGATCCTGAGCCACGCCAGCCTGATCGTGACCGCCACAGACGGCATTGGCGAAGACCTTGCCCAAGCCTTTGGCGGCGAACTGCGGGAAAAAATGCTCACGGTGTTCAACGGCTGGGATGAAGCCGATTTCGAGGACCTGGCTCCCGCGGAAAAAGCCCCCGGCTTCACCTTTTCCTATTTTGGCAACATCTATGCCCGGCGCAGTTTGAAGCATTTTTATGCCGCCTTGAAAAGCCTGCGCGAAGAAGGGGCTTTGCCCCAGGGAACGCGGGTCCGGCTCCATGGCCACTTTTTCCGGGAAGCCACCCAGGAGATCGAACACAGCGGCGTTGCAGACCTGATCGAGGTAGTGCCGCAGCTCGAACACAAGGACGCCCTGGCTCAAATGCTGGCTGCCGACGCCCTGCTTTTGGTGATCAACAGCAGCAGTCCGCGCGGAACGCTCACATCCAAGGTTTTCGAATATCTGCGAACCCAAAGGCCAATTCTGGCGATGGTCCCCCATTTCGGCGAAGCCGCCAAGCTCTTGCAGGACAACGGACACGAGCTGATCTGCGCCATGGAATCCACCGACAGCATCCGCCGTGCGATCCTGCAACTTTTAAAGCAGGAAACTGAAGCGGTAAAAATCCCCTGGGAACTGCAACGCAAGGAGCAGGTGGCAAAGCTTGCTCAGCGGCTACACAGCCTGATTTGACTTCCCCAAACCCATATTTTTCCCTCCCCAAAGCCCATCCAAAAACCCGTATTTTACCATAGCTCAATGCTTTCCACTGCTTCACCCTTGAGCCCAGCGGATCGCCTGTGCCCCTCGCACCCGTTGGGCACCCGCTTTTTAGCGAGTGGCTGATGAGCTTTGGTGCGGAGGCTGGGCAAAGAGCCTCAAGCACCAAGCGAAACCGGCAAAAGATCGGCTTGATTTCGGCTCAAAGATCACCCCGGTTTTCAGAGGCAAACAAGCGTTTTTCACATTTATATTGACGGATTTTGGACATTGGGCAAAAATGGAAAAACCATGCTTGAATCACGACGATGCGCTGAAAAAGCCTTCGTGCAGAGCTCTAAACTATTAATGGATCCCACTTTGGGAGAAAGGAGACAATAAAATGTTGCAAGGTTCATACGTAGCTTTGGTGACGCCTTTCAAAGACGGCGGGATAGACTATTCCGCCCTGGAAGGATTGCTGGAATTCCACGTCGAAAACGGCACCCACGGCATCCTGCTTTTGGGAACCACCGCGGAGACCGCCGCTTTGGCATCGGACGAAAAGGAAGCTCTGCTGCTTTTCGCTTTGCAAAAGATCAACAAGCGCGTGCCGGTGATGATCGGAACCGGCAGCCACAACTTCAAACAGAGTTTGGCAGCCACACGCCGCGCCAAAGAACTGGGAGCGGATTCCGCACTCATTATCACGCCCTACTACATCAAACCCACTCAAAACGGCATGTATCAATACTTTAAAGCCATTGCAGACGAAGTGGACATCCCCATCGTGGTTTACAACGTTCCGGGTCGCACCGGGGTGAACATCAATTCCGCCACCATGGTGAAACTGGCTCATGACTGCCCAAACATCGCAGGCGTGAAGGAAGCCAGCGGAAACATCGCCCAAGCCACGGAAATCATCCGCGACGCCCCGCAAAGCTTTTCCCTGATGAGCGGAGAGGATGCCCTGAACCTGCCTCTGATGTCCATCGGCGGCAAAGGCTGCATCTCCGTGACCGCAAACGTGGCGCCCAAACTGATGAGCACGCACATGGAAAGCTGTCTGGCAGGGGATTATGCCACCGCCGCCAAGCAGCATCGTGATCTGCAAAAGCTGAACTGGGCGATGTTTATCGAAACCAACCCCATTCCAGCCAAGGAATCGCTTCACATGATGGGAAAGATCGGCTTGGAATTCCGTCTGCCCATCTGTCCTCTGCAGGATGCAAACCGCGAAATCCTGCGCAAAGTTTTGCAAGAATACAAATTCATATAGGAGATTATTTATGGAAAAGCAGGCTGTGATGCACGGCTTTGCGCTCATCGAAACCCGTGAGATCAAAGAAATTGACGCCACCGCATCGCTGTGGGAACATCAAAAAAGCGGTGCCAGGCTGCTGCGCTTGAAATGCGACGACAACAACAAGCTTTTCTGCGCCTCTTTCAAAACTGTCCCCACAGACAGCACCGGCTGCCCGCACATCTTGGAACACTCCGTGCTGAACGGATCCAAAAATTTCCCCGCGAAATCCACGTTCATGGAACTGATCAAGGGTTCGCTAAACACTTTCATCAATGCCATGACGGATTCGGACATGACGCTGTATCCCGTTGGCAGCACAAACGCCAAGGACTTCATCAACCTGAGCCGGGTCTATCTGGATGCGGTGTTTTTCCCCAAGATCTATGAACAGCCGAACATCCTGCATCAGGAAGGCTGGCACTATGAACTCACCAGCCCCGAGGACGAGCTGAAAATCCGCGGTGTGGTCTATAACGAGATGCGTGGAGCGTTTTCCTCTCCAGACGCCGTGATTTCCCGGTTCAACCAACAGGCGCAGTTTCCAGACAACACCTATGGCGTGGAATCCGGCGGCGACCCCAAAGAGATTCCAGAGCTCACCAACGAGGCTTTTTTGGCTTTCCACCGCAAACACTATCATCCTTCAAATTCCTACATTTTCTTGTATGGTGATGCGGATGCGGATGCCGTGTTCGAGATCATGGATGCCGAATATCTCAGCAAGTTCGAGCGTTCGCAGGAAGTGGTCACGATCAAGCCGCAAAAGCCTTTTGACGCCCCCCAGAAGCTGGAGATCGAATATCCGGTGGAGGAAGGCAAGGACATTGAGCATCAATATCATCTGAGCCTGAACTACACCTATGGACAAAGCCCGGATCTCAAGCTCAGCCACGCCATAAACGCGTTGACGAGCATCCTGATGTGGACTCCCGCTTCGCCGCTGAAACATGCCATCCTCAAATCCGGCTTGGCGCGAGACACCAGCTTCTACTTCCGGGATGGGATCTTGCAGCCCACGCTCAGCATCATCTGCAAACAGTTGAAGCAGGAGGACGCGGAGGCGATGGCAAACCTGATCAGGGGCGAACTGGAGCGCCTGGTTCGGGAAGGGATAGACAAAAAACTGATCGAAGCGGTGATCAACCGCCGCGAATTCATGTTGCGCGAAGGCCAGACGAGCTGGGGTCCCAAGGGACTCTACTACGCTTTTTCAGTCTATGACTACTGGATGCACGGCGGCAATCCACTGGACGGCCTGGGCTTTGAAGAATCCCTGCAAGAGCTGCGTCGCGGCTTGACCGAGCCCTATTTCGAGGATCTGATCCAAAAAGCGATGCTGGACAACAAGCACGCCAGCCAGATCCTCTATGTGCCGGTGCCGGGACTCGCAAACCGCTGGGATGATGAACTGAAGGAAAAACTTGCCGCCACCAAAGCAGGCATGAGCAAAGAGCAGATCGACGAGCTGGTGGAATTCAACGCCGAATTTTTGGAATGGCAGCAGGAAGAACCCAGCATGGAGGACTTGGAAAAAATCCCCGTGCTGAGCCTGAACGACATTGACAAACAAGCTGAAAGCTACCACACCGAAGTGGAAAAACGAAACGATCTGACCCTGCTGAAACACCAATATAGCACAAACGGCATCGTCTATCTGCGCGCCTATTTCGATCTGGCTCACGCCCCTGAGGATGATCTGCCCTGGATTTCGCTCTACAACGCGCTTTGCGGTCAGATGGACAGCCAAAACTTTGGCTATGCCGAGCTTTTCAACGAGATCAATATCCACACCGGCGGCTTGGGCTTGGTGCTGGCTTCGCGCAGTGACTACCTCGACCCCGACCAGGCTCTGCCAAAGCTCACGCTTGTGGGCAAAGTGGTTTCCTCCAAGATGCAGAAATTTCTGGAACTCGCCACCGAACTGGCGCTGCGTCCGGTTTTCACAGACCGGGAACGGCTGAGCCAGCTGATCCGCGAGATCAAATCCAAGCTGGAAGCCAGGCTGCTTGACAGCGGACACGGCATTGCCATCGATCGTTTGCTGGCTCCTTTCAGCCAATTGAACCGGTTCAACGACCTCAGCAACGGCCTTGCTTTCTATAAGTTCCTGTGTGAGCTGGAAGCCAGGCTGGATGAAGGCATCGAACCCATCATCGCCGGACTGGAACGCGTGCAAAAGAGCTATTTCCTGCGCAAAAACCTGCTGGTCAGCATCACCAGCGACGAAGAGGGGATCGCCGAAACATCCAAGCATCTGGGAACCCTGGTGGATGCTCTTTCCGCCGAGACCCCCCAGGCTGTGGAACGTCCCATCCACTCCGGAAAATCCAACGAAGGAATCTTGGCTCCGGTCCAGGTGCAATACTGCGCCAAGGGCGGCAGCTTCTTCCGCAAGGGCTTTCCCTATTCCGGAAAGCTGAGAGTTCTGAACAGCATCCTTTCCAACGAATTCCTGCATCGTGAGCTGCGCGAAAAAGGCGGTGCCTACGGCGCCTGGGCAGGCTTCCAAACTAATGGCAACATGTTCTTCTGTTCCTATCGCGACCCAAACCTGCGGGAAACCCTGGAAACCTACGATCGCGTGCCGGAATTCATCCGCAACTTCGATTGCAGCCGCCGTGAGATGGACAAATTCATCATCGGCGTGATCTCTGCGCTGGATTATCCGCTCACTCCCGAACGCAAGGGTGCGACCGCGGATGAGGACTACATCACCGGCTTCACCCAGGAAGACAGGCAGCAGATCCGCGACGAGGTTCTTTCCACCCGCGTTGAAGACATCCGTGCCTTTGCCGATATGGTGGAAGCCGTGATGCAGCAGGAACACTTCTGCGTGTTTGGCAACGAAGCGAAACTCAAGGAGTCCCAGGAGCTGTTTGACCGGCTCACTCCGCTCTTTGGCTAAAAAAAATGAGACAACGGGACAGGAAAAGACAGCTTCGGCCAGCGGATCCGAGGCTCAAGAATGTCAAAGTTCCGGATCTGGACTCGCTGGACGACCGGCGGGAAAGATCCGAATACAAGGCCATGCGCACCGCGGAAAAGCAGCATGACAAATACAAGACCGACGCTGAACTGGTTCCCGGGCGCATCCTGGAAGTCCGCACGAACTACAGCTTTTTGGTGGAGGCGGAAAATGAACTTCATGAGGCAACCCTGTCCGGCCGTTTGAAGCAATTTTCCTACTCCACCACTGGCTTGGCGGCGGTGGGCGACCACGTGGAACTGGACATTTCCGATGCTCCCAACTTCCGCGTGGAGAACATCTTACCGCGCCGAAACACCCTTTCCCGCTACGGCGATGGGAGATTCCAAAAAGAGATCATCGTGGCGGCAAACATCGACCAGGTTGTGATCACCTCCTCCTGGCGCGAGCCGCGGATCAAAACCGGCCTCATCGACCGCTACCTCTGCGTTGCCGCCCTGGAAGAGATCCAGCCCATCATCGTGATCAACAAGATCGACCTCTGCGAAGACGCCGCCGAGCTTGAGCAAACCCTCGGCTACTATCGCGAATCCGGCTTTGAGCTGCTTTACACATCCGCCACCAGCGGCGAAGGCATGCCCGAACTGAAAAGGCTGCTCACAGACAGGGACAGCGTGTTTTCCGGACAATCCGGCACGGGGAAAAGTTCCTTGATAAACTGGCTGGAACCCGGCTTGGACCTGCGTGTGGCGTCGGTGAGCAGGCACAACGAAAAAGGGCGCCACACCACCACCCAGGCCATCCTTTTGCCCTGGAGCTTTGGCGGTCATCTTCTGGACACACCGGGCATCAAGACCGTGAACCTCCACCGCGATGTGCTGGAGCAGATACCCAAGGTCTTTCCCGGTTTTGCCCCGCTGGCAACGCAATGTTTTTTCCGTGACTGCAGCCACAGCCATGAGGAGGACTGCGCGGTTTTGGACGCTCTGGAACAGGGGAAGATCCCCATTGAACGCTACGAATCCTATCTCAGACTGATGGAATCCTTGGAATGACCGACTTTGCCATTTATGTGAACCCCGCCTACGCTGAAAAAGCAAGGGTTTTTGACCTGCTGAAGCGCCTGACCGCGGAATATGAGATCCAGTTTTGGGGCAGTCCCGAACAGCGTGACTTGCTGCCCACCTGGGTGGAAACCCTGGGACCGAGCTGCCAAAACATCGACTGCGTCCTGGTTTTCGGAGGCGACGGCACCATCCTGCGCGCCATAGACCTGGCGATCCATGCCGATGCCCCCATTTTGGGCGTGAACCTGGGTTACCTGGGCTTTCTTTCCGAAGCCACGCTCTCGGATTTGGAACGGTCCGTCCGGGATCTGATCCACAAAAAATATCGCCTGCTGTCCCGGATGCTGATCAAATGTGAATTGCGCAGAGGGGGCAGGATCGAGTTTTGCGGGCTTGCTCTCAACGATGCGGTGATCCACAAGGCCGACACTCCGCGCCTGATCCGGGTGCGTATCTTCAGCGGCGGCAGATTTGTGTTCGACACCCGCTGCGACGGAGTTGTGGCAAGCACGCCCACCGGCTCCACCGCCTATTCCCTCGCCGCGGGCGGCCCCATCCTCGCTCCAGACCTGCGTGCGATCGTTTTGAACCCGCTCAACCCGCATCTTCTGAGCATCCGTTCCATGGTTTTTTCCAGTGGGGACACCATTTTGATGCGCGTGCACGGTTTGGAAGCCCCGGCGGCGCTGCAGCTTGACGGCGTCACCTGCTCCCGCCTGCAGGAAAACGACGAAGTGCTGATCCGAGCTGCCAAAGAGCAGGTTCAGTTCATCAAGCTTTCAAACCGCACCTTCTACCAGATCCTGCGGCGTAAAATGAACCTGGGTAAATAGATGCTCACCGGAATCCAGATTCAGAACTACCTTTTTGTGCCGCAGCAGACGCTGGAATTCGGTGCCGGCATGACCGTGCTCAGCGGTGAGACCGGCGCGGGAAAGTCCATCCTGGTGGGCGCCATTTCGCTCATTTTTGGCGATCCCTCCCCCGCTTTGGAGGCTTTTGACCCCGCAAAACCCATCTATCTGGAAGCCAGTTTCGACATCAGCCAAAATACCGAATTGCAGGAATATCTGAGCCGGCAGGGTCAGGAAACCGAGGGTGAGCTCATTTTGGCGCGCGAACTGACCCCGGCGGGCAGATCGGCTTATTTCTTGAATGGACGCAGGGTTGCGGCGGCGATGATGCGCGAGATGAAGCCCCTGATGATCGATTTTCATCACCAACGCGACCAGCAAAGGCTGCTTTTGGGCTCATATCAGCTTCAGCTTTTGGATCTGCACGCTCAAAACCAAGACCTGAAAACCGATTTTGCCGCCCGCTACCGCAATCTGCGCGACCAGATCAAAGAGCTGCAAAACCTCAAAGAACAAGCCGAAACCCAGCGCCAGCTTCAGGAACTGCACCAATTTCAATTCGATGAACTTCAGCAAGCTGCCTTGCGTCCGGGCGAGGAACTTGAACTGCAGCAGGAGTTTGACCTGCTGAGCCATGCCCGGGAGATCGCCGAAACCGCAGGCGCGGCATCCTTTGAACTCTATGAAGGCGAAAACAGCGTTCACGTCAGGATCTCAGGCTCTTTGGCGGGGCTTTCCAAATATGCTCATTTGAACCAGCGTTTGGCGGCGATCGAACAGAGTCTGCGCGATTGCCAGGATCAGATCGGCGAAAACGCCGCAGCCTTGAGCGAACTCACCCTGGAGCTGGACAGCGACCCAATCCGCCTGCAAGCCATCCAGGAGCGCCTGGACCTGATCAACAGCCTGCTCCACAAACACAGATTGACCCACAGCGGCGAACTGCTGGAACTGCAAGCCCTCCGCGAGGAACAGCTCAACTCCTTCGCCGACCTCGGGCAGAGCATCGAAAACCTGGAACTCTCCATTGAACAAGACTTTGGCAAGCTCAAACAAAGCGCCGACCAGCTCAGCAAATCCCGCGAAAAAGCTGCCGCCACCCTTTCCGAGGAATTGCGCGAAAACATCAGCCAGCTTTCACTTGGGGACGCCAGATTCAAAATAAGTATTGACAGAAAATCGGAGGGGAAAATCATAATGCAAGATTATCTTGATTCCTGCACAGAACAGGGTCAGGATTCCTGTCAGTTTTTCTTCAGTGCAAACCGGGGTGGACAGCTTAAACCCTTGTCGGCAGTGGCTTCCGGAGGCGAACTTTCCCGGATTCTTCTCGCCATCAAAAAGGTGCTGTCTCTGCGCATGGACGAAAAGCTGATGATCCTGGACGAGATTGATGCCGGCATCGGCGGCAAAACGGCTGAAAACGTGGCGCAGTTCATCTTTCAACTGGCTCGCCGTCACCGCATCATTTGCATCACGCACCTGGCGCAGATTGCCGCCATTGCGGATCGCCAGATCGCTTTGAACAAGGAATCCGGCGGCCCCAAAACCGTGATCAAAATGACGGAACTGATGCCCCGGCAAAGATTGGAAGAACTGGCCCGGATGCTTTCGGGAGACGTTTCCAACGTTTCCCTGCAGCACGCCCGGGAACTGATAAATAAATATAAAACTTGAGGTTTATAATGGCGAAAAAGTCATCACGGAGACTCAGGTCGGTCGCAATTTTTGTGATCTTCCTGTCTTTGACATGGGCGGGCTACAGAGCTTTTTTGAACAAGCCCCAAAAATCCGACACCGGCTCCCAGGCATACTATAGAGATTCCGACAAGCTTTTCACCGACTACAGTTGGCAAAACAAAGCCAAGCTCCGCGTGCGCAGCACCAGCCTGAAGAACGCAACCCAGGAAATGGATGCCGTGATCGGCGCCTATTCCTTGGAAAAGCCGCTTATGAAAGCCAGTGAAGGCAACCACGGCGTATATGTGTTCAAAATTGAAAGCAGCAATCTGCCCACCATCAAGGCCAAATTTGGAAAGGTTGGCAGCATCACCGTGGACAAAGAGGTGGTGGATTCCTCCCTGGTGAACAAACGTCTTGAAACCGAAGAATTGATTCTGGAATCCAGGCGCAAAAACCTGGCGGACCTCGATGCGATGGGTCACGTGTATGGAAACATCGCCAAGGACAAGGAAGACCTGATCAGCCAGATCCGCGTGCAGGAAAACCTGGTGGATGTGCTCAGACGTGCAGACACCACCCTGCTGTATGTGGAGCTTGAACAGGCCATTGTCACAAACACCGTGGCTCCCATGAAGGTCTTTGTCATCCACTTTTTCGGAGCCATTTTGGTGCTTTTCGTAGCCTCGGTCTTGTCATATTATGGAACCAAGCTCATCATGTATCTGCTTGCCCTGATGGGGGTCAAGGGATTCAGCGCCGCCAGCTTGGGAGGCTTCCAATATGGCTATGGAAACTATGCCAATCGCTACTACTCGCGCTATGGCTCCGGCAAAAGCAAACGCAAAGTGAAGCGGATCTACAAAGATGGCCGCAGCGACAAAAGCGACGACGAGGAAGCCTCGAACAAAAAATAACACTAATGAGCAGGAGGTGAAACCATGTGCCCATTCATAGCGATCCAGGCATGGCATGTTTGGATAACCCTGGGGATAATCTTTGTGATTATCGAGATTTTCGACCCCGCCTTCTTTTTCATTGCCTTGGGCATCGGCGCAATCGCCACCGGACTTTTGAGCCTTTTGCCTCTTCTGAATACCAATGTCCCTTTGCAGATCGTCATTTTCGCTGTTTTCAGCTTCATCGCCTTTTTGTTCACTCGCAAGCTTGCCAAAAAGCTCAATCACAAAGCCTCGGACGAAACCAACGTGTTTGCCCTCAAGGGTCAAACCGGAATCGTGACCAAAGCCATTCCCAGCGAGGGCAAAGGCTATGTGAAGGTTGCCAACGAAGAGTGGAGCGCCGTCTCCCAGGATGGCAGCGCCATCGCACTCGATGAGACGGTGACAGTGATGGACATCGAAGGAAACAAAGTGATCGTGATGATTCACAAATAGACCCCTAAACACATTTCAAACGATGAGCGCCGTGATTTTGCGGCGCTTTTTTGATGCAAACACTTTGGGGTCAACGCAGATTACGCGGTTAGCGCAGATTTAAAAGATAAAAGATAAGAAGTGACGAAGAGACAAGGTGGAGCTCGTTACGAGATACGCTAAAACGCTAAAACGCTAAAACCTGTTCATCCGAATATAATGAATCTGCGCACTCTGCGTTTTTTCTGCACCCATCCGCGGAACCCAAAACGTAAAAACGTTCAGGTGACGTTCATTCAGGGGTTTTTAGGGCTTGCAGTTTCTTGAGCAAGCGCTGTTTACGGTGTTCGAGTTTTTCGATCTGGGCTTCGTTTACCAGGGGGCGGGAAAGATGCCAGTAGAGCAGTTTTTCGGTTTGTTCCAGGGCGGGGGCAAAGGCTTTGCGTTTTTCCAAGAGCTTTGCCAGTTCCAGTCTGGCGGTGGGGCTGTCAAGGTTGGCGGCCTGGGTGAAGCGGGCTTGGGCGGCGTTGAGTTCACCCTCTTTTTTGAGGATCATGCCCAGTTCGCAAGCGGCGTCGGCAGTGAGCAGTTCGGTATCGAGCAGGTCTTGCAGGATGTGTTTTGCGGTGTGCTGATTTCCCTGGCTCAAATAGAGCTTTGCCAGGGCATGATAGTCGATGCGGTGGTCGAAACCTTTGGCGGGGGGATAGCCGATGCTGTTGCAGATCAACGCCATCAGGGCGGCGGTGTGCAGGATGTCCAGGCGGTTGTGCTGGAAGACCCGGCGCATCATCCGGGTGTCGCCGGTCATCAAAAATTGAAACCAGGTTTGGGGGATGAGTCCGCCGGGGATGTCTTCCCCCAAGTTGCGGATCTGCCCCAGGATATAGTATTCAAGGGTTTCCAAGGCGCAGGAGGGGGTTTTGTTTTTCCAGAGGCGCCGAGCCAGGTGCAGGATGTCGATGTGGTCCTTGGAACGCAGGTCAAGCCAGAGATGGTGGTAAAGCAGGCGGGATTCCAAAATGGGGATGTCGAAGCTTTTGCCATTGAAGGTGATCAGCAGGGATTTTTCCTCCAAAAGCTGGCGGAGGCGGTCAAAACTGCTCGCCTCCGCTTCAGGTTCGGGCAAAAAGATCTGCTCCACCACATATTTGCCCTGTTCAAAATAGCCAAGCCCGATCAGGAATGCCAGGGTCTGGGAGCGTCCCAGCCCCGTGGTCTCCAGATCCAAGACCAAGAGTTCCTGGGCGTCGAAGGCTTGATCCAGCCCCGCCCAGTTCAGAAAAACTTCCGGGATCTGGCTGGGGAAAAGGGGCAGGTCGGCGGTTTCGGAGAGTGCGGGAAAGCTTTCCCTGGTGAAAAAATAGGGAAATTCCCTGTGGCTGGAAAACTCACCGTCCAGGTTTGCCTGCAGGCTTTCCCGGATCAGCTTGCCAAGCTCCAGCTCATCGTTGAAATGGTTCATCCAAAGCCAAAAAAGCCACCCCGAAGGGTGGCCTGTTATTTATTTCTTTTTATGACGATTCTTGCGCAGGCGTTTTTTTCTTTTGTGGGTCGCTATTTTGTGACGTTTTCTCTTTTTTCCGCAGGGCATCTTAACTCACCTTACTCTTCAACGTTCAGGTCAACAACCGAGAGCTTGAACTCGCGGGAAAACTTGAAGGTGGGCACTGTGCGCGCCGGTACCGGAATTTTCTCTTCGGTTTTGGGATTGCGGCCCATGCGGGCTTTGCGGGTTTTCAGACGAAAAGTGCCAAAGCCGCGGATTTCGATGTGGTGACCTTCGGCAAGGCTGTCTTTAATGCACTGCAACAGCGAATCGACCACGACGGAAACGTCTTTGCGAATAATGCCAGTGTTCTCTGATACCATTTTAACCAAATCAGCTTTTGTCATGTTCTTCTCCTTTATATTTGAAGCTTTGATTTATGATCAGGGTTGTCTCATGTTCAATAAGACTCTCAAAATTATAGGCTTAGGTTTATGTCAAGCAAAAAAAAGAGCGACGCATCAGGGAAGCGGGCGCAAAATGGGAGTCTGGCTTGATCCCGTGCTTTTTGGGCGAATCTTCACTTCATCCAGCTGGCGCCCCTTTGCCGGAGTTGGATGGTGAGACGATGCGGCTTTTCCCCTTTGGCGAGGGGGCGATTGAGTTTGTCGATGTATTTTCCCTGGAATTCACGGGTTTTTGCCTTGATCCGGGTTCGGAAAAAGATGCTGGCGATCTCTTCGTTCTTCGCATCGAAGACCTTGATCAAAAGGTCAACATCCTCGGTTTTTTTGCCTTTGTTTTCAATATCATAGTGCGCATGGATGAAGTTGCGGTCATAGTGGCTGTAGCCCACGCTGTGGATGATAATGCGCTTGGCGCGGGCGTCGTTGCTCAGCTTCAGCCAAAGCAGGCTTGCCAGGGCAACGATCACGATCAGGATCAGCAATTGGCTTTTGAGCTTGTATTTTTTGGGATATTCCAGTCTGTCCACGATGGGCATGGCTTGCTCCTTTTAGAAAAAGGTTTGCCAGTTGGCATAAAAGATGTGAGAGTTTTGGCTGCCAAAGGTGGAACGGTGCGCCAAAAGGAAATCGTGGTGGGTGAAGACTCCGATGCGCAGAGCGTTTTGCAAAACGTGGGTTCGGCTGAGCTCTCCATCCAGCCAAAAAGCTTCGGCTTGATTGATGATTTCGGTGGGAAAGGCGTCACGATAGTTCACACGCCAGTCGTTTCCCTCGCTGCCCTGCCAGGTGAGGGAATATTGGCTGTCCCAGCGCATCCTGAGCGGCAGGGGGAGGTTGAATTCCGCGGTGAGATCCAGCAGGTTCGAGCCTTTGGGATAGCCCAGGGAGCTGTTTTCGTGGGAAAACATGGCGATGTTGTCGTAGTGGGTGTAGGTCCAGGGCCTGACAGCGGTGAATTCCAGCGCCAAACGGGGCTTTTCCCGGGGGTTGAAATTCAGGATGGGAAGGTCACAGGCTGCGCCGGTTTGAAAGGCATATTTGTTGCCCCACCAGTTGCTGAAAAACTTGCGCGGGGTGAGCTCGTCCAGCAGCAAGGTCCAATATAGCGTCCAGTTTTCATCCGGGCGGATGTTCATGCCTCCGTAGAGGTTGAGGTTGTCCGGTTCGCTGCGGTATTTTCCCACGCGCCAATAGTTTGCCGGCAAAAGGTAGCTGAAATCCAGCCTGTTGCCATAGAACACGGATTCCCCATAAAAGAAGTCCAGAGAGGGTTTGGGCTGCCAGGTGACCTGATGGACTGCGGCAAATTTGGCTGGGAATCTGCCGTCCTTGAGGGTGTCCGCCTTCAGGGAGCCGTGCAAAAAGGAAAAACTGAACTGTCCAAACCTCTGTTCCAGAAGGGCATAGTCATATTCGCTCACGCGATCGGAGAGCACCACGGAGCCGGAAATGGAATTGCCGATTTGGAACCTTCCGCGTCCCAAGGCAGCGCTGAAATGCTTGTCGTTGTAGCTCAGCTCTCCGTTCAGCTTGTCCGTGTAGGTGCCTGTGTGCATGGTGATCTGATATCCATCCACCAAGGGGGACACCGCCATCGCTTCGCGGTCGCCGTGGAATCTGGTGTTGGAATAGGTGGCCCGGGCGCGGAATTTGCTGTTGAGAGAGGAATTAACCCTCAATCCGATGGTGTGAGCCGAATACTTTCCCACCGGGGCGCTCAGGAAATCAATCTGGGAAATGGCGTTGGCCTCCATGTCGTAGCGCAGGCTTGAATCCGCATAGGAGTATTGCAGCAGCGAGAGTTTGGGCTCTTTCAGGCTGACCAGTTCAAGGAAGGAGGCTTTGGTGGTTTTGAAGTCTTGCAGGAGGAATCTTGCCCCCAGGTCTTCGGTGTGCGGGCTTTTGGTGCTGTAGGTCTCGTTTTGCTGCCATTGGTTCAAAAAGAGGCGGCTTTGCACATCCGGAAAGAAGGCGGTGTTTACAAAAGAGGTTTGAGCCAAAAGCGGGATCGACGCCGCAAGAAGCATGCAAAGCGCCAGGGCCAAGGGCTTTACAAAACGGCTCATCTGTGCTCACGCAGACTGGCGACGATCTCTTCCACCTGATCCGGGTTCAGCCTGATCTCGCGGGCGATCTCGGAGGTGGACCAGCCTTGATCCAAAAGCTTTTGCACCATTCTTTTGCGGGTTTCAGGGTCCAGCAGCAGAGTGTGTCCTTCCCTGGGGCTGGGTGGGGTCACAACGGTGGGGGCTTCGGTTTCTTTGTGCCGGTCTTTTTTGATGAAAAACTGAAAGATCACGACCAAGCTGAGCAAACCTGCCGCGGCGATGAACAGCCAGAGCGCCAGGGAGCCTTTCTTTTGGGGCTTTTGGGTTTCCAGGGGACTGTCCTCAGCCTCCTCCAGCTCGTCTTCATCAAAGAGATCCTGCTGTGGCTGAGGGACTTGCTTGTCTTCCCGGGCTTCGGCAGGGCTTTCTTCAGGGCGAGCCTTTTCGGGAGTCTCGGGCTCTTTTTCGGTTTTCAGTTTCCCCAAGCCCGGGCCGGGTTGCGGAGGCAGGCCCCGCGCCATTTCCGGTTCATTGGCTTTTCTGGGCATGGCGCCATCGGGGATTTGGGTTTTGGGTTTCGGAGCGGGTTCGCTTTTGGGAGCGGGAGAGACTTCCTTGGGGGCAGGGTTGGCATCGATGGAAACGCTGATCCTTTTTTGGTCGGAACTGGCGTGGTGGGAGATGTTGTAGCTGCCCATGGTCTTGATGTCGATGATGGCGTTGGAGCCTTCCATGCGGGCGGAAACGTTGTCCACAACCTCGCTGAGCCTTGGATATTGCGGGCTTGCTCCCAGTTTGTCCACATTTTGGATGATCAGGCGGATGCCCTTGCCACCGGGAAGTTTTTCGGTGCGATATTGGGTTGCGCCGCTGAGGTCGATGTTTACGGTGTTTGAATTGTTGTCGCGATCGGTGGACCGCACAGACACCACTTCCGCAGCCCAAATGGCTTGCAGCAGGGTCAGGCAAAGCAACAGTGCCAAGATTTTTCTCACTTTTTTCCTCCTTGCGGACCTTCCAGCCGTCCGCCAAGTCTAAGTCACGTTATTCTATAATGTTATCCGTTTTGTTGGTCCAAAAAGCAGTGCAGCCCGGTTTTGCAGGTTTTGAAGCGAAAAGCAGCCTTCAGCAAAAAGGCTGGCTTTGTAAAAAAACCTGATGGAGCCGTCACTGGATGGGGATGATCCTTTCAACCCGCGCCAAAATGGGAAAGGCGATGCGCAAAATGCCGTCCCGCAGCTCCACCTTGGGATTTTCCTTGTCCAGGCTCAGGTCGGGGAAAAAGATGCGGCGGTCGAAGCGTCCGGTGTCGATTTCCATGCTGTGATAGGTGGCTTGGACGTTTTCCTTGTGCAAAATGCGGGTTCCGTTGATGCGCAAAAATTCCGCTGTGGCGGAGATGTTGATCTCATCCTTGTTCACCCCCGCCAGTTCAACCACCACCACCCAGTCCGTATCTGTGTGATACACATCGCACTTGGGATGCCAAACGTCGTCGATGGCATCCTCGATGGCGATGGGGCTGTGGGTGAGCGAAGACACTTCACCCAGGATCCTGAGCATTTCACGGCGGATGCCGTTCAGGTTTGAAAGCAGTTTTTCCTGCATGTCAAAACCCCCGTATTTTAGTATTCGGTTCTTTCCGTGAAGGTCAAAATCACCTGTTCATCAGGCTTCACCTGGATGGGGAAGGTGACCTTGCGGTTTGTGTCCACGGTGTATTTGTGACCACCCCGCACCTCGGTGATGCGGGAGTTTGAACCCAGGGTGTAAAGCACGTTGATGGTCTTGGTTTCGCTGGAGTTGTTGCGCAGGGTGACCTGGATGTCGCGCTCGCTCCTATTTTTGCCCAGGTCCTTGTAATTTTGCGCCAGGCTTGATGCCACAAGGTCGAAGGCTTTGCCGGTGGTGATGGTCACCTCTTCGTTTTTGCTGGTGTGGTCGATGCTGTCTTCGCCAATGAATTCCAGATTGTCGTCGCTGTCCTGTTTGTAAACGCGTATCTTGCCCTTGGGCAGGGGTTTGCCTATTCCATTGGCTTCGGTGTTCTTGAATTTGATCACGCTTTTCACGCCGTCTTCCCAGAGGCTGTATTCGTAGATCTGCTCGGCTTTAACGTCTTGCAGGGGATAGAGTTCCAGCTGTTTGGTCTGGTTGTTTGCGAAGGAGACTTTTTGATCCAGGCTGTACATGTGGAAATCGTGGAAAGCCTTTTCTTCAAAGCTGGGTGCGGGGCTTTCGGCTCCCATGGCGGCATCCAAATACCTGATGTTTTTAGCATAATAACCATATTCTTCACGGACGCGGTTGATGTCTCCGGCGATCAGCTTCAGGGTCACATCCTCAAAGGATTTGCCGCTTTGGTTGCTGATGGTGACCCAGGAGTTCAACGCCAGGGTTTTGTCGTCCCAAACGGCGTTGTAGCTCACGTCCCAGCTGAGCCCGCCGGTGAGGTAGGTCAGTTGCAGAGGGTGTTTTCCAGCTTTGTTTGCGATCAGGCTCCAGTGCAGGGTGGGTTTGGTGTAAAAGTTTGAAGGCAGTTCCGCCAGTTTCAAGAGCTGAACCTGAGCGTCGGAAACCACCAGCAGGCGCTGGCTGCCTCTCTCAATCACTCCGTAACTTGTGGTGTCGTAGAATTTTAGGGTTCCGATCACGCGCTCGCCATCTTTGGTGAGCAGTTCCACTTCACGGTCCAGATATTTGGCGATGATCTGCCTTTTCCCTGCCAGGTCATATTCATAGTTTTGCTCTGCCACGCGAACTGAGCCGTCAAGCGAATGCACAATCACGGAGGGTGCGTTGATGCGGGAGCTGATGTCATCGAAATTATAATCCTGACGCCCGGTTTTCAGCTCCAATTCAAAGTTGCTGCGAACCAGGGAAAGATCGTCATTGTATATGGTTATCCAATCCTCCGCCACGATGGGCAAAACCAAGGCGGCGAGGCTGATTGCCAGAATAAGTGCTTTTTTCATTAGTATCCTCCCAAGGGAATTCATTTTTTTCAATGAAGTTTCATTAAAAACAATATACTGCAATTTGTCAAGTAACCCTGCACTTTTTGGATGAAGCGGATGTTCCCAGCGCTTTTTTGGATTGACAGAAACACCCGTATCGATGGGCTTGGAACATGCAAACAATAAACAGAAAGCAAACCCGCCAGATCAAGCTGGGACAGATTTTGATCGGCGGAGGAGCGCCGGTTTCCATCCAAAGCATGCTCAGCGTGCCCACACGCGATGTTCAGGCGGCTTTGAGCCAAATATTGGAACTGGAAGAGGCGGGCTGCCAGATCGTTCGCTTTGCCGTGACCGGCGAAGAGGATCTGCGCGCCATCAAAACCCTGAAGCAAAGCGCCCGTGTGTCCTTGGTGGCGGATATACATTTTGATTACAAGCTGGCTCTGGGTGCCATCGAAGCGGGAGTGGACGGCCTGCGCATCAACCCGGGCAACATCGGCTCCCGCGAAAAGGTGGAGGCGGTGGTGAAAGCCGCATCCCAGCGGGAAATTCCCATACGCATCGGTGTGAACGGCGGCTCGCTGCCCAAGCATCTTTTGCAAAAATATGGCGTGAGCCCTCAGGCGATGGTGGAAGCCGCGTTGGAGCATGTTCAGATCCTGGAAAGCCTGAATTTTGAAGCCATCAAGATTTCGGTGAAGGCTTCCAGTCTGCCGCTCACCTTGGAAAGCTATCGCGCCCTGAGCGACAGGGTTTCCTATCCCCTGCATCTGGGCATCACCGAAGCGGGCACCCTGCTTTCTGGCAGCGTGAAATCCGCCATGGCGCTGGGAATCCTGCTTGCCGAGGGAATTGGCGACACCATCCGTGTTTCGCTGACCGCAGACCCCGTGCGCGAAGTGCATGTGGCTCGTCAGATCTTGCAAAACCTGGAACTGCGCAAGGGTTTGAACATCGTTTCCTGCCCCACCTGCGGACGCACCAGGGTGAACCTGTTCAGGCTGGCGGAGGAGGTGGAAAAAGCCTTGCAAAGCCACGCCGAACTGCCGCTGACCATCGCCGTGATGGGCTGTGCCGTGAACGGTCCCGGAGAAGCGCGGGAAGCGGATTTTGGAATTGCCGGAGGCGAGGGAGAAGGTCTCATTTTTGCAAGAGGGGAAATCATCAAAAAAGTGCCCGAAGACCAGCTGGTCCACGAGCTGCTGAAGCTGATTGAAGAGTATGCCCAAAGCCTCTGACAGCCTTTCCTCGATCTTTTTCACCTTTCTGAAAATCGGCGCTTTCACCATCGGCGGCGGCTATGCCATGCTTCCCCTCATCCGCCGCGAAGTGGTTGAAACAAAGGGCTGGCTTTCCGAAGAAACCTTTTTGGATGGACTGGCGGCGGCGCAATCCAGCCCGGGACCGATTGCCATAAACATCAGCATTTATGTGGGCTTGCAGGTTCGAGGCAAGCTTGGCATGGCGGCGGCAGTTTTGGGAACGGTTTTGCCGTCCCTGATCACCATCATGGTGATTGCCGAACTTTTTGCCCATTATGCCGATAATCCTTGGGTGCGAAAGGCCTTCAGAGGCTTGAAACCGGCTGTGGTGGTGCTGATCGCCGTTCCGCTTGTCCAGATGGTGAAAAACGCCAAACTGAATTGGACAAACTTTTGGGTGCCAATCGTTTCCATGGCGTTGGTGGCTTTTTTGGGCTTCAGTCCGATCTGGCTGATTTTGGCTGCCATTGTGTTTTCAGTGGTTCAGGGCCTTTGGAAGGCGCGGAGGGATAAGTGACATATCTGACGCTGCTTTGGACCTTTTTCAAAATCGGCATCTTTGGCTTTGGGGGCGGCTATGCCATCCTTGCCATGATTCAGCAGGAAGTGGTGGTTCACCATGCCTGGCTCACCCAATCCGAATTTATGGATGTGGTCGCCATATCGCAGATGACACCAGGCCCCATTGCCATAAACGCCGCCACCTTCGTGGGTTACAAACAGGCGGGCATTTTGGGCTCACTGCTCTGCACCTTTGGAGTGGTGCTGCCTTCGCTGATCATCATGCTGATCATCACCATCACCTATATGAAATTGCGCGATCAAGCCTGGTTCAAAAATATCTTTCAAAAACTGCGCTGGGTCACGCTTGGGCTCATCGGCGCCGCGCTTGTCATCGTTGCCCAGGATGCTTTTCCGGATTGGTTTTCGGTATCCTTGTTTGCCATCTGTCTGGTGATCTACACACGCTTCAAAATGAACCCCATCGTGCTGATGCTGGTTGCAGCAGTGGCCGGCATTTTCTTTGCATAATCCAAAACTCCGCTTGACAGGATTTCTGCCTTCCAAAAGCTTTGTGAAAGCAAATAAAGAAGCAGGGAGAACGAATTGACTCTGAAACTATGGTCTTGGAACGTGAACGGTCTGCGTGCCATTCTGAACAAGGATTTCATGGAAGTTTTGCAGCGGGAAAACCCCGATTGGCTTGGCTTGCAAGAAACCAAACTGCAGGGACATCAAATTCCGCCACAGCTTGCCGACCCCGAAGGCTGCCACATCTTTTGGTCACACGCCGAGCGCAAGGGCTATTCCGGCACGGCGGTGCTTTCCAAGCATGAGCCCCACGGGGTGAGCGAGGGTTTGGGAGAGGAGGAATTTGACACCGAGGGGCGCACAATCCGCTGTGAATATGAGAGTTTCATCATCTACAACATCTATTTTCCCAACGGGCAGATGAACGATGAACGCCTGGATTTCAAGCTGCGTTTTTACGATGCCTGTCTCCAGAGGATGGAGAAGGACCGCGCCAGCGGGAAAATGGTGATCGTGACCGGGGACTACAATACAGCGCACAAGGAAATTGACCTTGCCAACCCCAAGGAAAATGAGAAAACCAGCGGCTTTTTGCCCATCGAAAGGGCTTGGTTGGATAAAATTACGGAATTGGGTTGGCTGGATACGTTCAGGCTCTTTCACCCCGAGCCAAATCGCTATTCGTGGTGGAGTTACCGCACCGGCGCCAGATCCAGGAACGTGGGCTGGAGGATCGACTATTTCTTTGTGAACAGCGAAGCCCGGGATCGCATTGTGAGTGCCGATATCCGCGATGATATCATGGGTTCAGACCATTGTCCGGTCACCCTGGAGATCACCTTACCTTAAATTCCATCAGATCCGGATAAACATAGTCATCCCAGCCGATCTTGAGGATATAGCTACCTGTGCCATACTTGAAGTCCAAGGGCAGCAAAAAGATCTTATCTTTCTGCCAGTCAAAGCTTAAGGGGATGGCGCCGAGGTAGTAGCTGCAGTCTGGCTGCACCACCTTGCTGGTGGGATCCGGGGTGGCAAGATAGCCGATCAAGCTTTCGCGCGGCTCTTTGGAAAGATATTCAAACTCAAGCAGATAGAGGGCATTTTCCTCAAAAAAGGGCGGTAGCTGCATACGCAGTTTCATGATGGGAGTGGCAAAAACCTGGGTGGCATAGAGGCTGTCGTCTTTCACATAGATGCCCACACCGCTGTGAGTGTAGCCGGGCTTCAAGATATTTTCGCGGTGTCCGGACGAGTTCATCCAGCCCAGTGCGATCTTTTTGGGATCGAAGACTCTGGTGCTGCTTTTGCTGCGATAGAGATTTTCACCAATCTCGGAGAGGATGAGATCGGGTCGGTATCTTTGCTGGCGGGCGGAAACCCGCATTCCGGCGGGATCCTGGTGGCTGAAGAAGCCGTTTTGCCCCATGTTTCGGCTGTGCAGCAGGGCCAGATCCGCCAGGTCTTCCAACCAGATCAGGGCTGGAAGTCCATTTCTGATGCGGCTGGCGTTCATTTCATCATGCACGCGCAACGCAAATGTGCGGGGATCGATCACATCCGCCGCCATTGAAGCCAAAACCAACAGTAATACAAAGATCAGCAAGCCTTTCCGCATGATATTTTTCCTCTAAAATGAGTATTGTAAAAGCAGGGCGCCGTTTTCAAAGCGCAGCCGGATCTCCTCCCGCTGGATTTCAAAATCCGAAAGATGGGCGTCCACATAGGCGTCCAGCATGGAAAGCCCCGCAGTGATGCCCATCCACCAGAGATCGTTTTTCAAGTCGTCACCATAATCACGGCTACGCGCAAGATATTGCTGGCTTAGAAATTCATTGGGCTCGCTTTCCGCCAGCTTTTTCCAGTGCGCCTTTTCAGAGCCGTGCCAAGCCGCCGAGCCAATCAAAAAGCCCTGCACGCCCATCACCAGCCCGGCTTTGAGCCAGGCATGGTTGTAAAGCTGTCCGCCGCCCGGAAATGCCGCTGAATAGAGCACCGCGCGGGTTGGATTTTTCATCGTTTGCGAAAATCCCGCGCTCAGGCAGCCCAGCAAAACCAGGCAGGTCAGAATTTTTTTAACTATGCTTCCCATCTTGTTTTTCACGCCAATTTATCAGCCTGCCTTTGTCAATCTTTTTTTGGGCATCACGCGGATTGTCGCAAAACAGATGATGGTCAGGATCACAGGGTTATCGGTGGAAAATCCACAAAAAAAAGGAATCAATAATTACGTAATCATCTGTCATGTAGTCTATTATGGTGGTTTCGGCAATGATGAATAACTTTGACAGAATCTTTCAAAACAGAGAAAAACAAGGCTGATTCCCGCATGGAACACAAGTTTTTTGTGGACAAAGTTCCCGCCTTCCATTTTATGACATTTCCAAGAAACGACATAAAAAGGTATATATTAGGAACTTGATCATGAACAGCGAATCCGACAGTCCGCTACGAAGGATTAGGAATATCGGCATCATGGCCCATATCGATGCCGGCAAAACCACCACCACAGAGCGGATCCTGTTTTACACGGGCTTTTTGCACAGAATGGGCGAGGTTCACGATGGCAATGCTTTCACAGACTGGATGGAACAGGAACGTGAACGCGGCATAACCATCACTTCCGCAACGGTTTCCTGCGTTTGGAAAGACACGCATATCAATATCATCGACACTCCCGGGCATGTGGATTTCACCGCCGAAGTGGAGCGCAGCCTGCGCATTTTGGACGGTGCGGTGGGCGTTTTTTGCGCCGTGGCGGGGGTGGAACCGCAGTCTGAAACCGTTTGGCATCAAGCCGACCGCTACAAAGTGCCGCGTTTGGCGTATGTGAACAAGATGGATCGTCCCGGCGCCGACTATGAAAGGGTTATCGGCATGATCCACGAGCGTTTGACCCCGCTGGCGCGCGCCATCAACATTCCCATCGGAGCCGAGGATTGCTTTGAAGGCGTGATCGATCTCATCACCATGAAAGCGTGGTTTTTCGATCCGCTCACCAAGGGCAGCGAAACCCATCAGGAGGAAATCCCTTCCGACCTGTTGGAACACGCAACCCAACTGCGCAACGAGCTTTTGGAGCACGTGGCAGAGTTTGACGACGAACTGCTGGCAGCCTATCTGGAAGGCGAGGAGATCGCCGAAGAGTGGCTGCGCCGTGCCATTCGCAAGGGCACGCTGGATGGACGCTTCATTCCCGTGCTTTGCGGATCTTCGCTGAGAAACAAGGGTGTGCAACTGCTTCTGGAAGGCATACGGGACTTTTTGCCCTCGCCTCTGGATGTGCCTCCTGCCGAAGGCTTCAATTCCGAGACCAATGAAGAGATCAAGATTCCTTCCGACCCAAACGGCCCCTTTGTGGGCATGGCTTTCAAGGTTCAAACCGATAAATATGTGGGCAAACTGGTCTATGTGCGGGTCTATTCCGGAACCCTGAAAAAGGGAGCCGGTTTCCACAATCAAAACAATGGCAAGCGCGAGCGCGTGGCACGCCTTTTGCAGATGATGAGCAACCGCAAAAACGACCTTAACGAGCTGCACGCAGGGGATATAGGCGCCTTTGTGGGTTGCCGTTTCCTGAGCACGGGAGACACCATCACAGACGGCAGCATCGATGTCCAGCTCAGCCGCATCAACTTCCCGGACTGCGTGATTTCCATCGCCATCGAGCCCAAAACCAAGGCTGATCAAGATACTTTGGGCGATGCGCTGGCACACCTTGAGGAAGAGGACCCCACCTTCCACGTCACGGTGGACAAAGACAGCGGTCAAACCCTGATCTCCGGCATGGGCGAACTGCACCTGGAAGTGATCGTGGACAGGCTGCGCCGGGAATTCAATGTTTCCGCAAACGTGGGCAACCCTCAGGTTTCCTACAAGGAAAGCATCACCAAAACCGTGGAAAGCGAAGAAACCTTCATTCGCGACATGAACGGCAAGGGCAACTATGCCAAAGTCAGATTCCGCCTGTCCCCGCTTGATCCGGAAGAAATGGCCACCCGCGGTAAAAACAAGTTTGAAAACCTCGTGGGAACCGACAAAATCCCCGGTGAATACTTCAAAGCGA
The DNA here is from genome assembly GCA_012728875.1 of Candidatus Cloacimonadota bacterium. Taxonomy (GTDB): domain Bacteria; phylum Cloacimonadota; class Cloacimonadia; order Cloacimonadales; family Cloacimonadaceae; genus Syntrophosphaera. The sequence continues at coordinate 37,189 of JAAYEF010000004.1, read as the reverse complement.
TCGAGGAAGCGGCACTTAACGCGCTGAATGACGGACCATTGATCAGCGGCATGATGGAACGCGTGAAGGTGGAACTGATCGACGGAGACTTCAACCCCGTGGATTCCAATGAGTTGGCATTTCGCATTGCCACCTCCATGGCCATTGGAAAGGGTTTGCAGGAAGCCGCTCCCGTCCTGATGGAACCCATCATGCGGCTTTCGGCTTTGAGCCCGGACGACTTTGTGGGCGACATCATTTCCGACATCAACGCCAAGCGCGGCCAGATCACCATCTTGCGCCAGCATAACGAATATCAGCAGGAAATTTTGTCGGAAGTGCCTCTCTCGGAACTGTTTGGCTATTCCACCCGCATCCGCTCTCTCAGTCAGGGCCGTGCGGTTTACAGCCTTGAATTCCTCAAATATGAGATCACCCCTGCGCAGGTGCAAAGTGCCGTGTTGAAGCGTATCCGGGGTTATTGAAGATGAAAAGCTTGACAAGCCCGGCAAGCAAAACAATCTTGTTTATATAGAATTAAACCAAAAAAAGGAGAGGTCATGAGTATTGATTTGTCTTATTCTGGAGACAGAGCCCTGATGACGGTGGAAGGTTTTTTGAACAGTGAAAACGCCGAAAACTTTCAAAAAAGGCTGAACGAAGTCTTGGATTCCGGGGCGCGCTTTCTGGATATCGACCTTTTCGAGTGTAAAAACATCAGCAGCATTGGGATCGGAAAGTTGCTCCTGTTTTACAAGGATTTTGTGGGCAAGGGCGGCGAACTGGAAGTGATACGCAGTTCCGAGCCCATCTTCGAACTCTTCAACACTCTCAAGCTGAACCAGCTCTTTATTGTGAATCTTGAATGACTTCGCACTGCATTCTCATCGTTGACGACAGTCCCGAGATCGTCAACGCGCTCAGTTCATTGCTGAACATACAGGGCTATAAGACCGAAACCGCGCTCAGCGGCAGGGAAGCTCTGCGCAAGGCACGCAAAAAGCTATATGACATAGTGGTTTGCGACATCGAAATGCCGGGCATCAACGGTCTTGAATTTTTGGAAAGAGTCCGCCGTGACGGTCACGACCAGGAAGTTATCCTGATGACGGGCTATATGGAGCACGACTATTTCATCCGGGCAATCCGTCTGGGCGCATCCGATTTTTTCACCAAACCCATCGACATTCCCTCTCTGATGGCATCCATCGGAATCATTGCCGAGCGCATCAATTCGCGACGCAGCAGTGAAAAAATATTGAACACCTATGAACGTGCCGAATTTTCCGTGGTGATCGACCCCGCAAAATTCACCGCCGCCGGTTTGGAGAAAATTATCCGCCCCCTCATGCTGAAAAACCTGGATTTGCCCCAGGATTTCTTGAACGACATCATGACCTGTGCCGATGAAATGCTGCAAAACGCCTATTTCCATGGAGTTCTGGAGCTTTCGCCCCAGGAGCGTATGCTGGACCAAGCCAGCCTGCGCGGGCTCATCGCAGCCAAACTGCAGCAGCCGCATATCGCTTCACCCCGGATGAGGTTTTCCATCTATTTCGACAGCGTTCGCGAGGCGATCGTGATCCGCATGGAAGATGACGGCAACGGCTTCGACCACGAAAGCTGGCTGCAAAAGCTGAAGAATGACGGCATTGGGCCGAACACCGACGCCCACGGGCGCGGCCTGGCGATGCTTTTCTATCTTTCCGACGAACTGGAATTTACAGACGGAGGCAGAAAGATCCAGCTTGTTCGCAACCTGAACAAAAAGGTACCGGGGGCATGACCCTGGCGCGCCTGCTGCAAATCCATTCACCTTCGGGGGCTGACCCCGCCGCACTTAACTGGCTGCTATCCGGTATTTTGGACTGCTCCGTTCCCGAACTGGCGCTGCTGAAAGAGCGGGAATTGACCCCAAGCCGGCAAAAAGCCATTCTCGATGCCTTGCAACGCTTTGGCGAAGGTGAACCTCCGCAATACATTTTGGGCAAAACCTGGTTTTGGGGCTTGGAACTGCGCCTGGATGCCCGGGTTTTGATTCCCAGACCGGAAACCGAAGGCTTGGTGGAGCTTGCGCTTTCCCTTGCCAAACCCGGAGCCAAGGTTCTGGATATCGGCACGGGCAGCGGAGCCATCGCCATCGCGCTCAAAAAAATACGACCCGATCTGGTGCTCACGGCAACTGACCTCAGTTCTGAAGCGCTGCAGGTGGCACATGAAAACGCCGCATTCCACACAGTTCAAATTTCATTCGAAGAAAGCAATCTCTTTCCCGCAGGAGAGGAAAAGCTCGATCTCATCGTGAGCAACCCGCCCTATGTGAGCCAGGCTGAACACGAGACTTTGCCACGCAGCCTGCGCGACTTTGAACCCTCCCGGGCTCTGCTTGCCGGGGCTGATGGTTTGGGGGTTTTCCGCCACATTTTTGCCGCCTTGCCCCAGCGCTTGACCCCGGACGGCATCGCCATCTTTGAACACGGCGACACCCAGCGCGAAAAATTGATGGCTCTGGGAGAAAACGCCGGCTTGCACTGCCTTTTGGCAACAGATGACCTTGCAGGCAAAAACCGCTATCTGGCTTTCATGCTTGAAAAACCGGCGGACCCTCTGCCTTGATAATTAAAATATTGAAAAATTAAGGATACAAAATGGACAGATTCATCATTGAAGGAAACCGCAATCTCAGCGGAAAAATCCAGGTTAGCGGCGCCAAAAACGCCATTCTGCCCGCCATGGCAACCTGCCTTCTGGCTCCGGGAAAATCCGTGCTGCGCAACGTTCCCAGCCTCATCGACCTCAAATCCATGGCACATCTTCTCCGGGTCTTGGGCGCCCGCGTGGTCTATGAAAACGGCATGATGTCCATCGATTCGCGGGATATCGTTTACAACGAGGCGCCCTATGAATTGGTGAGCAAAATGCGCGCTTCCATCTATGTGTTGGGTCCGCTTTTGGCGCGGCTTGGCGAAGCCCGGGTTTCCTTTCCCGGCGGCTGTGCCATCGGCACCAGGCCCGTGGATCTGCACCTGAGCGCGCTCGAAGCTTTGGGCGCCACCATCGAGATCGAACACGGCTACATCCATGCCACGGCGGAAAAGCTCATCGGTGCCGACATCCATTTTGCAAAATCCAGCGTGGGCGCCACCATCAACACCCTCATGGCAGCGGTTTTGGCTCAGGGCCAAACCCGGCTTTTCAACGCCGCCATGGAACCCGAAGTGGATTCCACCATCGATCTGTTGAACAAAATGGGCGCCAAAATCACCGGCACCGGCAGCACCACACTGCAGATTGATGGCGTGGAAGAGCTTTTCCCGGTGGAAATGCAGATGATTTCCGACCGCATCGAAGCGGGAACCTTTCTGATTGCCGGAGCGATGAGCACCCAGCCCGTCACGGTGGAAAACCTCGACCCCAGGCATCTGGACATCCTTTTGGACAAGCTTCGCCTTGCCGGTTGCGAACTGGATGTGCAGGAAAAATCCATCACCGTGATTCCTCCCCAGGTGATCAAACCGGTGGATATTCTCACCCTGCCCTATCCGGGTTTCCCTACCGACCTGCAAGCGCAATTCACAGTGTTGATGTCACTTGCGGACGGCAGCAGCTATATTGAAGACACCATTTTCCCGGATCGCTTCATGCACGTGGCAGAACTCAACCGCTTGCAGGCAAACATCCGCATGGAACGCAATATCGCCCGTGTGGAAGGGGTTCCCAAGCTCTTTGGTGCCGAGGTGATGGCAACGGACCTGCGCGCTTCCGCCGCTCTGGTTCTGGCTGGAATGGTGGCGGAAGGCAGCACCATCGTTTCCCGCATCTACCATATCGACCGCGGTTACGACCGCATCGAGGAAAAGCTGAACTCCATCGGAGCAAAAATCGTCCGCGAAGACGCCTGACCCTTTTTTTAATGGATTGGGGTTCTCGCAGATAGCGCCGATCCAGCAGAAAAGTTCACGCAGATTACGCTGATTCCGCAGATTTTTTGATAAGTATCAAGGTGACAAAGTGACGGAGTGACAAGGTGTTGCTTGGCATGAGATACGCTAAATCGCTAAAACGTTAAAACCCTAAAACCTTTGTGTAACACGAAAGCCTGTTACAAACACGCCCAAACCCGCACCACTCCGTCATTTCGACAGCAGGGAGAAATCCAGTCCATTTCGATATCAAACCCAAGGGGATTTTTTGATTCGAGGAATATCGTCAGTCAATTACCAAGTATTTCATATTTCCGGACTGGGATAAGAGAAATCGGTGAATTTGGAGAATTGATAAATTCAATAATTCTCTAAATTCACAAATTCACCAGTCTTCACCCCCGGAAGTGACCTGGAGACTTGGGACACGCTAAAACCCTAAAACGCTAAAACCCTAAAACGTCAAATCCCCTTTTCATCCTTCCCATCCTGTGTATCCCCACTCCATTCAACAAAAAAAAGGCGGGACACAAGGTCCCGCCCATGTTTATTCGGCTACGGAAGCCAAAAGGCTCCCCTCACCAAGGTTATTTGTTTCTGCCTACGGGCATCACGCCGTCGCTGGCACTGATTTTGAAGAATTTGTAGGGCACATTTGTGGCGTTGAACACGAAGCTGTTTGTGGCGCTGTATCCCACCAGGGTCCATGTGATTGCGTAAGGATCGTCTGAACCGTAGATGGTGTAGTAGCTTGCGCCGGCATCAGCCGCCCAGTTCAGGGTGACATTGTTACCCAGCACTGTGGGCACCACGTTTTGAGGAGTGAACACAATTCCCAACTGGTTGGAAATCACCGCGGGAGAGAGATGTCCGCCGCTATAGTTTGCTCTCACCGCCCATTTGTATTTTCCGCCGGGCAGGGAGGCAAAGCCGGTATCCAAGTAGTTGGTGTTTGTGACACCGCTTTGGAGCAGTGTCCAGTTTTCAGGAGTAGCCTGATCCGCTGCCAGCATACGATAGACGCTGTAGTTTTGCAGGCTGCGTCCTTCAGCGGATTTTGCTCCGGCTCTAGGAGGCTGGCCAATATAGACATCATCGATATAAAGACCGCCATAGGCGACCACTGTGGTGGCATAAGCGGCAAATCTGATGGTGACTTCCTGGTTTGCATAGGCGCTGAGGTTCACGACCTTCTCTGCCCAGGCATTGTTTGTTATCTTCTCTTCGAATACCATCGTGCCATTTACCTGCACCTGGTAGTAGTCGAAATCGCCATAAAGGTTGTTCCATCTCCAGAAACGAAGCTGGGGATTATCGAGTCCGTTGAGATCGACAGTTTTAGTCAGGTAGCTCCAGGTTCCAGAGTTTGAATAGTTTGTGTAGAGCTTGGTGCCCCAGAGTCCGGTTCCGGAATGGGCGGCTGTGGGGGGCACGCAAGAGTCAGCATACTCTGTCCAGTTGAAGGTTCCACCGCTGGGATAGGTGTTTGCCCATTCCCAGTCGCCATAGCCACCGCTTTCCCAACCGCCATTGTCTTCTTCGAAATCCCAGAAGAAATAGTCAGGTTCTTCGGCGGCGTCCCAGGTGAGAGCGGCACCGTTGGTGTGATGCTCTGCCACGAGGTTGTAAGCAGTCCACAGTTTTTCAATGAGGGTGATGGTACCCAGGTTCACTGGGGCACCATAAACTGTGGTGCTGCCGCTGTAGGAATCGTAGCCGGCATAGGTGACGGTGATGGTGTAGGGAATACCAGTGGTATTGCCCAACACGTTCGGGATGGTGAAAGCACCGTTGGCGGTGGAATATACCGTGTGGTTTTCCTCGCCATGCAGGGTGATTTTGGCTCCCACTACGCCGCCGGGGATATCGTTTGTATTCACGATACCGGAGACGGTGACGCGGGGCATTGCCTGCAGGGTGAAGTTTTGGGTGACGGGTTGACCAACCAGCAGCTCGATATCGGTGACGGTTTGTGAATAGTAGGTGGGTTTGGAAGCTGTGGCAGTAACGTTGTGCACTTCCCAGAACGTGAAGCTGTAATAGCCATTTGCGTCTGTGGTGGTGCCATAACGTTCGTCTGTGAGGGTCACGGTTGCTTCGGGGATGGGGTTGTTTGCCGCGTCACGCACATAGCCTTCCAGCATGGCATGAGGCTGCAAATCGGCGTCATTCACCACGAAGGTGGTATTGGGCAGCCAGGCAACCAGGGTGCCAGCAGCTTCAGGATTTTCTTCGGGATCATATTCCACGGTGTCGCTTTGGATATAGCGGCTGCGGTTGGGATAATCCGGGGTGTTGGTGTAGAAGAATCTGTCTGTTGACAAGTAGTATTGGGTATCCATGGGGCGTAAATAACGCACCGCCAAAGTACCGCCGTTATACTCGAAGGGAGTGGTGAGCGGGATGACGATTTGATTTACGCCTGCGGGGAAATCCACGTTGCCGTTGAAGACTTCCACAAATTCATCTTCCAGCCAACCTTCACTGAGGTCTTCCGCTTCTGTCTCTGCCATATAGATCTGCACAGGCTTGTTCAGCGCAGTGGTGCTGACGAAGTTATTGGTGAGGATGAGGGCAGAGATATCACCGGAAAGCAGATGCAGTTCTTCAGGATAATACAGCACTTCAGTGAGGCTGCTCTTGTACCAGAAGTTCAGGGGCAGGTTGTTTGAGGATAGCGTGCTATCTTCATCGCCCACGGAGAGCATGGACATGGAGCTATCAAACACAAGCACGTTTTTGATGCCGGTGCTATTGTTGGCACTATTGGCGTCGCCTGTGGCAACCACTTCGGCATGGATCTGATAGTTTCCACCCAAGGTGGGGGTCCATTCAATCTCGTGCACAGTGCTGGCATCCGCTGCCAAAGCTGCGGTGATGACGCGGCTGGCCAGGACGGTGTTGTCAGATTTGAGGTTGATCGTATAGTTGGCTGCGGGTTGGGTTCCATTGTTATACACGCCCACTTCAAATGTGAAGGGGGTGCCAGCCACGCCGTATCCGGGTGCGCTGAGGGTGGTGGCAGCCATATCTGTGGGAGCCAACTGTTCAAGGAGAACGGTATCCAGATACATGCTCTGATAGGTTGCTCCTGTACCGTGTTGGAAGGCGATGTATCTATCTGTGCCGGTATAATCCACAAAGGAAACATTGTGGGATTCAAACGCAGCAGATACCGTGGGGGTGATGGTAGCGATTTCGGTGAAAACGCCACTGGCATCGGGAGAGCTCACCGTTCCCACTTTCAGGCTGTAGTTTGTTGTGCCAGTTGCACGCAGTTGGAAGCTGAGTTTGATGCTGTTCATCGGTACCAATATTTCAGGTGTAACCAGTCTCATTGTCTCCGTGGTGGTATAGTTGTACATATACACGGAATTTGAGGGGGTGTGAGAGTAGGTGCTGGAGGTGGTGAGCGATGAGGAACTGTAAGATTTTACCGGTGTCCAGGCTCTGGGGAAGTTCGGAGTGGTCACACCGTCGAAGTTCTGGGCATGAGGCAGGCTGAGGATGCGAGGATCGGTTTCAGTGGTGAAGCTGAAGATTTCATCTGCCAGCACATCACCATAGGCGTTGATCGCCTGTACATACCAATACCAGGTTTCCAGATAGCCAAGCTCCATTTCACCTTCCACGACGGGGTTGAAATAGGTGTTTTCAGTCTCGAAGAAATAATCGTCAAAGATGGCTTCTTCGTCCTGAGACATAAATACAGCATAGTATTCAGGGATGCCGCCATTAACGAGGTCAGCATTCCAGGTGAGGTTGAATCCGTTGACAGGCAGCCCGGTGGCTCTGTCAGCAGGATAGGTCATGACGGGTGCTGCGGGTTCGCCTTCGGGAGGTTCCTCGATATGCAGCATGATGTTGGGACGTGATGTGTTGAGGGTACCCACTGTAGTGGTGGGAGGAGTGGTATCCACGTTCCAATACATGTGGGAACCTGTGGCACCGGTGGTATAACGGAATTGATGTCCGCTGCCGCCGCCAGAGCCGCCGTAGTTGGTTTCCACAGCCACGATGAGGTTGCCACCGCCATACATGATGGGGGTGTCAAATTCAAAGGTGTGCCAGCCGGTGCTGCTGAAGACGTGGGTGCCTTCCTTGACCAAGGTCAGGGTTGATTTGAGATTATCCCAGGATTGAGCTGTGAGGGCAGATGCGGGGGTGGTGCCGGCATAGACCTTGTAGGGGATGGAAGTGGTACTGGTGGTATTGCAATACCAGGCAGCGCTATCCACCAGACCAATCAAGCCGACCTGTTCCGCAGTGTAAAGAGCGGCGGAACGCTCATAGCCCCAGGTGGTGCCAAAGGGTTTGGCTTGGGTGAGCACACCTTCACCGATGATCACAGTTCCGGTGGGCAAGCCCTGGGCAGTGAGGGCCACGTCGTAGTTGGCGCCGCCGTACACCATGCGCATGGTGGCGGAGATGGCACCTTCCACAGTGATGGTGGCGCGCACGGGGATGATTACGCTCTGGCCTGCTGCCAGGGTTGCGGGCAGGTTCACGTTGTTAAACTCAAACATGCTGGCATCAGTGCCCACAAAGCTGATATTGGCTGCTGCCAGGTTAAGCGTTCCGGCTCCGGTGTTGGAGACCGTCACGTTTTGCCATGCTGTGGGGACGTTCTGTGCCATCAAACCAAAATCCAGTGCTGCAGGGGAATAGCTGAAGATGGGGGCTGTGGGCAGGTCACCCAAAATCATCATGATATTGGGATAGCCGGCAACAGTAGTTTGCGAGGCACTCGTAGGCGGATTGGCAGGATCCGGATTATAGGTATCGCTATAGGCACGGATACTGCGGTTTTCGCCAGTGGTGTTGGTGCTATAGAAGAATTGGCTGCTACCATCGTAGCCAGCTTTGTTCTCATCAACAGCAATCACCAGGTTTTGGGTGTTGTTATATTGGAAGGGATTGGAGAGAGTGATGGTGATCCAGCCAGCGGTGGCAGGGATGGTGGGCGTGCCGGAATAGACCTGGGTCAGTCCGCTGAGAGGAATCCAATCAGAGGTGCTGCCGAAGGTATTGAGATCGGTGTGTCCCATATAAACAACCCATTGGTTGCTATTGGTGCCAACGCCCAGACCATTCCAGTAGTAGGATATCTTTTCGATGCGCTTGTCTGCCATATCTATATCTTCCTGGCGGTAGATACTCTGGGCATAGCTGTATCCATAGTAGGGGTTTACTGGCATGCTCAGGTTGGCAACGCCATTACCGATGATCACGGTTCCGGCGGGCATGCCAACGGCGGAAAGTGCCACGTCGTAGTTGGTGCCGCCAAAAGCCATGCGCATGGTGGCGGAGACGGTTCCTTCGGCAGTGAGGGTGGCGCGCACGGGAATGGTGACGCTCTGTCCGGTTCCCAGGGCAGCCGGCAGGTTGCTGGTATCAACTGCAAACATACTGGCATGGGTGCCGATGACGCTCACATTGCCTGCGTTGAGGTTGATGATTCCGGCGCCATCATTGGTGACGGTCACGTTTTGCCAAGCGCTGGGATTGTTCTGCAGCAAGGTGCCAAAATTCAGAGCGTCCGGGCTATAGCTGAAGATGGGCAGGGCAGGGGTTTCGCGCACGGTGACGTTATCCACACACATATGAACATCGCCACCTGCAACGGTTGATTCACCGTAGAAGGCGATGTATTTGGTGCCGGCATAGGCGCTGAGATCGATGATCTGGGTCTCGCCCAAATAGGCAATCTCGTTATATACATAAGGGGACCCGGCGTTATCCCACTGGCGCAGGACGGTGGCATTGGTCATCATCGAGTTATCGCTGATGAGCACGATGAATTTGTCGTCCAATTGCTGGGTAGGATCCACGGGGGTGGGGCTGTTATAAGTGGTGAGTGCCAGATCAAACTTGAGATCATAAGCACCGGTGGGGATGGCTACGGGCGGGGTGACCAGCCAGTATTTTGTAGAGGTGCTCCAAATATTGAGGCGGGCGGATTTGTTGGCTGGGCTGGTTATGTTGGCAAAGTTTCCAGACGCCCAACCGCCTGCATAGGCTGTAGGCGTTTCAGAAGGGTAGAGCCCGGTAAGCCTTGCCCAGTTTGTGGGCGGGAAGGTGCTGCCTTCAAAATCCTCCGTCCAAGGCAGGGTATAGATGGTGGGGTCGTCTCTGGTGGTGAAGCTGCGCACCGTGGTGGCAGGACCTTCTCCCATGGCGTTGAATGCAGCCACTTTCCAATAGTAGGTGGTCTCATAATCCAAGAGCGTGGTGGGAGTGTAGCTGAGCCCGGTGATGTTGTTGGCAAAGAGGGTGGAGCCGTCAACAGTATCCAGATAGAGCCTGTAACCGGTGGGTACGCCACCAGTTGTGGGGGCTGTCCAAGTGAAGGTGGGGGTGATGCTCTGGGCGGTGGCACTATCTGCGGGCAGACTGGCTGTGGGTGCACCCGGAGCTTCCGGAGTGATTTCCGGTCCGATCACCATGTCAATATAGAAGCTTACGGCTTGCAATCCGGTGCGGATGCCCAGATAGTAGTTGTTGCCAGCCAGGGAACTGAGGTCAACGTTGTTGTTGTACCAAGCGCTGGCAGCGGCATGGGTGATATCTGCGCCCACTTGGGTCCAGGTGACTCTGTCATCAGAATACACCACTTGCAGGGTTCCGGTGGCTGTGGTCACATAAGACCAGAAGTTCAGAGCGCTGTCGTTGGTAATCGTGAGCCTGGGGGTGGAAAGGATGTATTGGGTACTGGAGCTGCCATATTTGTAAGCGCCGGCAGTGCCATGTACTTTGTAAGTAGTGCTGCGGCTCCAGGTGCCCGGATTCGCCCATCCCGGAGGCGGGAAGGTGGTCTCTTCAAAGCTCTCCACGAGGTTGTTGGCCCCGGGAGTATTGAAGCTCCAGATATCCGAAGCGGGGGAATCGCCAATCTCATTCTTTGCCACCACTTTCCAATAGTATTTTTGGTTTGCTGCCAAAGTGGGGGTGTAGTAATTGGCGGTTTGGTTGCTGCTCACCAGCGGCGGATTGGAGGAGGTGCCAAAATAGACGTCATAGGCAGAGGCGTCTCCCGCACCGAGCGTGGGTTGCCATTTCAGAACTGCATCCGTCAAAGCCCAGCCACCATTGGCGGGTTCCGAGAGAGTCGGTGCCAAGGGGGCGCTGCTGTTTGGAAAAACAAGCTGGATGCGGTTGATGAGCGCCACTCTGTTGGTGGCTGTGGGAGGGCTGGCGGGATCAGGGTTGACGCTATCACTATAATAATATATTCCCGTGTTGGCCCCGCTGGTGAAAGCTCCCCAGCTCATTGTAGCCCAACTGGGTGTATTTTCATCCACGGCAATCACGAGGTTGTCTGTGTTGTTATAGTTGAAGGGGGTGGTCAGGGTGATTTCCATCCAGTTATTGGCGGCAGGAACCATATTGGTCACATCGCCTGCAAAGACCTGGGTCAGGTTTGCCAAGGGCACCCAATCGGTGGTGCTGGCAAATGTGGTTTTATCCGTATGACCCATATAAATAACCCAGTCTTTGGATTTGGAGATGTCTCCAGACACATAATAGAAACGGATTTTGGTAATGTTTCCGGAGGCATTGATCTGGGCTTGGGTAAAGATTTGCTGAGTGTAGTTGTAGCCGTAGGAGCCGTAAAGCGGGAAGTAGGACGTTGTAGCTGTTCCTGACCCGATTGAGACCGTATCGGCAAAGGCCGCGCTGAATAGCATTACAAACAGTAGTGCCAACAGCGCAGGCAGAGCATATTGTTTCTTCATAAATATCTCTCCTTGTTTTAAAGAGGTGGGTGAAGAATTGTTTTTTAATGTGGGGCTGCTTTCAGCTTGTTTGGTTCTCCCTTTTGGCGGTTACGAGCCCCGGTTTGATTTTGAGGGTTGAGATTTTTGGAAAAAAGGCGCGGATTGAGCTTGGACGTGGTCTGCGTGTTTCATGTGCGATGATGTTTGGCAAAACGCCACAGGCGGCAATGCGCGTACTTTTTTGTGGAGGTTGAAAAAGGGGTGTAAAATTGTGGAAAATGCAGGCGCTTTTGCGTGGATTTCTCCCCGGGGCTTTTTGGGCACCAAGAGTAAAAACGAAATCTGTCGCTTTTGGTCTCATTGACATTTCTCCTTCGGCGCACCCGCACCAGCTGAAGGGGCAATTATGAGTTTGAGCAGTTCTTAAGCCAATGAATTATAAATAGATAGGCTCATGAGAGAACTACTGCATTCATTCGATGCATATAATTGAAAGTCGAGAATTTCTGTCAAGCAAAAAAAGTGAGCCCTGAAGTATTTGCCGCAGTCAAGATTCGGCGCCGTTTTTGGGCTTTGAGTGCTGTATTTTCATATTCGCCAAAGCTATATAAAACCCAACTGCTTTGTTTTACTTGCCCTCTTCCTTGACCCCCGCTCGAAAGCCTTTGCGTTCTTCCTCGTGAGCCTCCCCATTTTTTTTGGGGAGTCTCATGAAGATTACAGGAGAAAGACATGGGCTGGGGCCAAGGGCGAAGCCGGATTCCTCTGGAAAACCAGGTTGTCCGCAAGATCGGCGAGAATTTGCAACAAAAAAACCCCCGACGAGATGCCGGGGGCATGCTTATTTTAGCCTAAGCTTATTTGTTGCGGGTTTTATACTGAGGGATTTCAGCAGTTGTTCTTTTTTGCGTTGGCAGCTTGGGTCCAGGTTTTCTGGCAGGTGCAGCCAATCCCTTGTCGTCCGGAGCTACGGCGGTCACCTTGAAGAAATGGTATGCAGCGGTGCCGGTATATGTGAATCCGGTATCCGGAGTTGTAGGGCTGGTCAGCAGAGTCCAGGGATCCGCTACATAAGGGTCAGCCGAACCGTACACTTTATAAGCAGTGGCTCCAGCCACGGCGGGCCAGGTAATGGTGGGATAACCTTCATCCAAATCAATGCTTATTTCCGGTGCATTCAAACCTGAGTCTTCCTTGTAGAGGCAGAACTTATCCACCAACAGGAAGAAGGCATCGGAGCTAATGCACTGGATTCCCACATGGATGATTTGACCAGGGTATTGAAGCGGGAAGATGTACTCAGTCCATTCATCCGGGGCCTCGATGTAAGATCCTTCACTGATGATGGTGAAGTTTGAAGGATTCGTTCCGCTGGTGGAAACTCCAACTCTGAAGCGCTCCAAACCATATTCGTCTGTATAGGACCTTGCCCAGAAGCTTGCTGTCAATCCGTTAACGCCTTCGATGGGAGGAGTAATGAGCCAGTCGTTGTTGGGGCCGTTTCCTCCATCAGCAGGCATTACAGCCGCGAAGCAGGCAGCCATCTTGTCTCCTTCATAAGCATCAAGGCTGGTAAGAGCTGGCGTTGTTTCGGAAGGATTGTAGATTATGAAAGCCTGTGGCTGATATTCATTGAGCCAATCGATTCCATTCATGCCATAAGTCTCGCTCTGATCAACGTCGACATTTGTCCATGGAGAGAAGAAAATGGCAAAATCATCGTAGCTTTCAAAACCGTCGCACCAGGGCAGGTCTTCTTCAAGGATGGTGGGATCGATTTGGATGGTGAATTTGCGGTGGGTTGCGATTTCTTCGTTATGACCTGCTTTAACCGCACCAATAGTCCAATACCAATCTTCCTCGTAGGCAAAGCTAACTGGACTGGGGGCTTGGGTGGGGTTGAAGCTGGTGCCGGAAATGCCTGTATAGATGTGATCGCTTAACAGAGTGGCGGGGTTTTTGGACAGATAGAGCGTGTAGGAATCCTGGGTCACACTCATAGTGTCCTTTTCCCAAGTGAAACTGAAACCTGTTTTGGGCATATTTTCCGCATTATCAGCAGGGAGAACCAGAATGGGTGCCAACAATTCGGTGGGTTGCAATTGCACGCAGATGTCGTCAATTATCCAGTCGTGAGCATTATATCCTTCATATACAAACGCCAGATGAATAGTCTCATTGGCATAGTCGTCAAGAAGGATAATTTCCTGTTCCCAGGAAGCTGTAACTGATACGGGATTCCAGAGTTCCGTCCAGTTTCCGTTCACAGGATCCGGATCGCCGATGGTAACCCAAACTCCGCTGTATTCATACCATGTGGGGAAGTAATTGTAATGCCAGAATTTGAGTTCGCAAGGGTTGTCGGGTAGTTCGATGGGCGGGGTAATCATCCAACCCTCTTCATCATTCATACCATAGGGATGTATCGCTGCGTATGAGCCGCTGGGAGTTGTATTATATGATGTTGTTGAATTCCAAGTTGAACCTCCGCCGTCAAGATTGTGAACGGTCCATCCGCTGAGCGGGAAGCCTTGTGTCGGGACATTTTCAAAATCCACACACCAGGGGAAATCTTCTTCAGTTACAGTGGGATCGCTTTCGATGGTGAACCAATTGGGTTCAGGCCAGGCCTCCTCATCAGGATAATCTGCCGTATAAGCTTCAACAGTCCAGTTCCAGCGTTCGAGATAGTTAAATACTGCAGCATCTTGAGGATCTCCATTGGGGTCAGGACCCGGAGCACAGGGGTTAAGCTCATTGTTTATGGTGCTAAATGTATAATCTGCATTATAAACATCTCCATCTTCACCCCAGAGGTAGACATTGTACCAGTCGGTGGGGCCTGAAGCAGAGTTTGGCGTCCAGGTCATTGTGAATCCGACCTTCGGCATGCCAGTTAGTTCGACAGGATAGGTGAGGGTCGGGGCGAGCGGCGGGCCGGAGGGAATGGCGTCAATCATGAAATCATCGATGCCAAAGTCAGTCATGCCGCTGCCATAGTTGCTCATACCCCTGAATCGGAGTTTGATGGTTGAGGATGCGTAGGGGGTAAGAGGGATTTGATTCAGATACCAGGCACCAGTGTTAGATGTATTATCATGGGTATAGAGGGTTGTCCAAGTACCGTTTGAATATACATCAACATACAAGGGGTTGGTATATGTATTGGCGCCGATCCAATAATAATAACTCAATCTCTGGGGTTCGGCGGGCAGGGCAAACTCAGGGGTGATCAGATAATACGGATTGTAGCTGGTGCTTGCCAGGAAGCAATAGAGCCAGGCGAAATTACTGGGGCTATGAGCCGCTGCGGGCCCATGAGCTGCCGACGTTGCTGTTGCCCAGTGATAAGAGGCTCCTGCAGCCCCTTCTGCTGCCCTCCATCCATCCGGGAGAGCTGGAGCTGTTACCGAATCGAAGTTTTCAACATAGGGAAAAGTACTGATTGGTGGCAATGGTTCTGTAAAGGTGATATTGAGGGTGAAATCTGAGTAATCAGGAGCCGGCCAGGTGGATACAATTGCGTAGTATGTGCCTGCCGGCAAATCTACGTTGGCGAAAGTGCCACCGTTACTACCTGAGCCTTGGGCAAGAACTGGTGCCGGGGTTTCACTTGTTGGCTCCTGACTCACAATGAACACACCTGTCCACGAACCTGTAACGCCTCCAGACAGGTAGCCCCTTACTGGTAAAAAGAACTGCGCGACGAAGTCGTTACCGTTTAAATAACTTGAAGTTGGTGTGATCATCGTGCTGTTGTAGTTGTTACCATACGCTTGTGTGTTATCTGAGTACGATATTGGCAAGGTTGAGAAAACCATGGGATTTGCGACTGTGGAGCCAGCGGGTTGCGCAAGAGCTAAAGTCGCTATAGCCAATAGCGTCAGCATTAATAGTAATTTCTTCATAATCATGTCTCCTTTCTTTCAAGGTTGTTTTGAAGAATCGGTTTGTTGAACTTGGATTGGGGCGTTTTATTCCGGGCGGAACTCCCTCCGGGATAAAACGTACCCCGGTTCGATTTTGAAGGTTGAGTTTTTCAAGTGTTTTCCTCTGCTTTGGAAACCGCAGGCGTCTGTGAAGTAATGTGCGATGTTACTTGTGAAGCGGCTGACGGAGTCCGGGCTTGGGGAAAAACGGTTGAGTGAAGGTTGGTATCGGAAGAAGACGGCAGGCTTGCATGCAAAGCCCCTGAGGCGCAAAATCGCGCCTGGGTAAAAATCCGCCCTGCGGGCGTTAAAGTCAAGCTTCATGCAAAAGTCTCCCATCTTTATTCTTGGATTTTGGCATCGGAGCCGCAAGGTGCCAGGCACTTCCGAAGCTCAAACCCATATTTGACACATGGCAAATAAGTTAAGTATCTGACTGCAATCCATACTGCAAAGACGGAAATGTGTGTCAAGCATTATTTAAATAATTTTTGTTATATTGCTGGATACACTTAAAACACAAATATTACATCAATTAATTGAATATATTTCAAAAAGCTCAAGTATTGGAAAAACAGCCTGTACAAGTTCTGGGCTTATTCTTGTATTTGTTTGTTAGTTATGATGCTTGATCATGGAGACAAATTATCGATTGTGAAATATTGCAGGGGTTTGGGGCTCATCAGGTGAGGGAACGTGAACGAGCTTCAAATCCAATCTCTATTAAGCTGAAAATCAAGAAGATGGGGAGTTGCTTGTTCATTTTGTCGATTTATTTCACCGGCAAGCAAATAATTCTTTATTCTTGGGGTTTTATGGCACGCAGATTTTTTGAATAGATTGGGGATGCACATGATGATGTGGATGAAAAAGGGATTGGTTTGGCGAGAAGGCGAGATAGCCAGATAGCGAGGTGGTCATTCTGTCATCCTGGAGCGTAGCGATAGGATCCAGACCGTTGAAATAAAAAAGCCCCGTTACCATCCGCCAATCACGAGGAAAACACACCCAAACCCAGGCCACTCTGTCATTCACGCAGATTGCGCGGATTCCGCAGATAATAGATTAGCGATACACATGATGATGTGGATGAAAAAGGGATAAAAAGTTAGGGAGTTAGGAAGAGGCGATGTGGAAAGCTGTCAGTATGGAGTCGTCAGTTGGTACTTGTTTTAAGGCACGAAAACCTGTTACATGTACGCCCAACCCCGGACAGTTCCGTCATCCCGAACGGACGTGAGGGATCCAGGTCCGTGGCGTTTCTAAAGGCTCGTCACTATCAATTAGCCTGAAGCTTTAGCATCCCAGCACGCCATATGTGTCATTCCGGAAAGTGGTGACGGAATCCAGACCACTTAGGTTTTGGCGTTTGAGAGTTCACGCCGATTCCGCGGATTTTTATAGATTGGGGATGCCCAGGATGATGAGGATGAAAAAGGGATTTGAAGTTTTAGCGTTTTGACGTTTTAGGGTTTTAGCGTGGGGGGTTATCTGGGTTTTCAGACTAAAGATACAGGGCTGGGAAATGGTGACGGAGTTTTTATGGCACGCAGATTGCGCGGATTCCGCAGATAATAGATTGGGGATACACAGGATGATGAGGATGAAAAAGGGATAAAAAGTTTGGGAGTTAAGAAGATAAGAAGTGACATAGTGACAAAGAGACAAAGTGACGGGAATCGGTAAAAAATACTCGCATCTGCTTTATACGCACACAATTAATCTGTAGCATCTGCGTTTTTTTCTGGGCAAATCTACGGGAACCCGGGAACGTTAAAACGATAAAACGCTTCAACGCCAAACCCTTCATTCGTGTTCATTCTTTGTGTAATTCGTGTGAATTCGTGGGCAAAAAAAAGCCCCCGGCGCGATGCCGGGGGTAGGTTTGTTATATGTTTAATTACCGATATTAGTTACGTTTCGCAGGAAGCGGAGGTGTGTCACCAGTACCGGCGGTGATTCTTACGAAGAGTTTGTCTGATCCCAGCAAGGATGCGGGAATCGTGAGGTCGCCTGCACTTTCAACGACATACGCAAAGGTGAATCCTGTGTAAGGATCATCCGATATGTAAATGGCATACCACTGTGCGCCCTCGACTGCGGTCCAATCCAGAATGAAGTCTGAGCCGGACTTGCTTACGCTGAGGTCTGTCACGGGGTCGAGGCTTTCAGGCAGGGAATAGAGATTGATATTGTCGATATTCCAGTAGTTGATTTGGTAGCAATCTTCTCCGTAGGCCACAAAGCGAATCTTGAATACGCTGTTGGCTGCATACTCTGAGATGTTGTAGCTGAGGGTGGTCCAGCTAATGCTACCGTCCAGGGAACTGCGTTCGTCGATTCTGTTCCAGACGTTACCATCCCACACTTCCCAAGCCATAACGTTTTCAGCAGAGGTGCTGTAGTTGCTCAGGTAGAGATCGAAGCTGAGATGGACGTTGCTGAGTTCAGAGGCATCGAAGCTATAGCTGGTAAGCGGGATGTTATAGTCATATACTCTGGGTGACCAGTAGAATCTTGCCGACGGGGCAGGATTTCCAGTACTGCTATCAATATTCCAGTTTGTACCACCGGCTGTCCACCAGTTCTCTTCCATGCCAGCGCTCCAGTCTTCTGTGAAGGGCAGGGCAAATGGAGCGGGAGGTTCGGGAATGGTGACCGGCACGGCGTAGGAGATGGGGCCGTTTGCGCTGTCGTGGACAGATTGCACAGAGTAGTAATAGGTGCCGGGTGCCAGGTTTTCATCCGTGTAGTAGTAGGCTGCCACGGTAGCGGCGTTGATTTGGACGTTATCGCGGAAGATGTTGAATCCGCGCAATACGCGATTCATTTCCACGGTTTGGATTGCTGCCAAGGGGAGATCGCGCATGTCTTTCTGGCTCTTAACCTGGGCATGGGTGGTTTTGGGAGTCAGGGTTGGGGTACGTCTGGACGTCAGATACTTGGCTTCATCTGTGAAGTGGGCATGGATGAGCCAGTTTCCAGCGATATTGGCATCCACAAGGGTCATCCAGTCACCGCCTAACTCCACCAGGTTTCCGCGACCATCCACTGCACCTAAGCCGTCTGTGGAGGCGGGGAAGGTTTCTTCAATACCATTCACGTGGTATCCCACCCAGAGGGCGTCGATATCTGTGGTAGCTATGGGAGTGGTGAGGGGGATGTAGTTCCAGCCCACAGTAAGTCCGCTTACTGCCTGAGTTACAAGCAAGGTTTCGGGGGCAATGTCTGCACCTGTTCCGCTCCAAACCTTCAGATAATCCACGGTTTGGGGCTCTTCATTGATGTGGATCATCACACCGTCCAAAACTTGATCAACGTTATGTTCCATCACTTCAGGGCCAAACATCACGGCAACATGGTACTGGTTTGCACCTGCACCAACTGCACCGCGATCGATGCTATCATCCCAATGCAGATATCCACTTTGGGTGGGGTCTCCATAGATGCTTGCCCAATCGATGTAGGCAGCATCCGCTCCGGAAAGCTCACCTTCCAACAAGATAACGCTGGCGATGGGTTCTTCCACAGCTTCACCTGTGAGGGCAACGGTGTGGACGGCGCGGGTGATATTGTCTTGGATATTGAGGGTGGCAGATTTGAGTCCTGCGCTTTGGGCGATAAACTGCACGGTGAAGCTGTAAGGCTCGGATGCAGTGATAGCCACAGGGAGGTTTTGGGCGTTGATCACGAAGTTACCTTCCACGTCACCTGTCAGCCAGATATCGCCTTCACCGATGTTGATGTTGCCAATACCAAGATTGGACAGAGTGAAGGTCTTGGGAGTGGTTGGACTGAGAACGTGAGTGGTGCCAAAATCAAACTCCGTGGGCGTGATGCTGAGCATAGGAGCCTGCGGAATTTCGCGCACGCACACGTCGTCTATCTTCATATAGAAGACATCAGTGCTGTTGAAGTGACGGAAGGCAAAGTGGACAGTCTGCCCGGCATAGCTTGCCAATGGGTTGCTGCGCTGATGCCACTCGGCATCTTCCATGGTCTCTTCTCTTAACAGGGTGAAGTTTGCAATGGAGGGTCCGGAGGTGGAGACGTAGAAGCCATAGTGCTCATCCGGATAAGCCGGGTCCTGGCCGGCTACGTAGTATTCCACCATATAATCACCGGTAGCGGGGATTGCGAGGGGAGGAGTGATGAGCCAGTTATCGGGAGTAAGGGCACCAGTGGCGCTCGTCCAAGAAGCTGTGCCAGCACTGTAGTTGCCAGTATGAGCGGAATTTTCCGCACTGTAACGGAACCAGTTGTTACCATCGCCATCAGCATCCACCATGGTCCAGCCGGCAGGCGGGAAGGTGCTGCCTTCAAAGCCTTCACACCAGGGGAAGCTGGTGATGGCAGGGTCTGCTTCGATCACGAAGCTGCGGATAGTGGCGGGATCACTTTCGCCGTCAACATTACCAGCTAAAACGGTCCAGTACCAGCGGTCTTCATAGGCAAATTCGATCTCGCCTTCGCTGTCTGTGACAGGGTTGAAGGAGGTACCTGACACTTCAAAATAGTAGTCGTCGAAGATGCTCTCTTCATCCTGAGACATAAAGACAGCGTAGTAGGTGGGCAGACCGCCATTAACCAGATCTGCCATCCAGGTGAGGTTGAAGCCTTGTACTGGCAAGTTGATTGCCGTATCGGCAGGGTAGCCGAGGATGGGGGTGGCTGGGACGCCGGTGGGAGGTTCCCCAAGGTGCAGCATCAGGTTGGGAAGTTGTGCGTTGAGAGAGCCGTTTGTGGTGGGGGGATCGTTATCACCATACCAATTCATGTGGGAACCAGTGGTGCTGGTGGTGTAACGGAAATAGGCATAAGAGCCTGCGCCACTACCACCATAGTTTGTTTCCACTGCCACGATGAGATTTCCACCACCATAAACAACAGGAGTGGTGAGAGGGAAGCTGTGCCAGCCCAAGTCACTAAACAGATGTGTTCCTTCTTTTGCCAAGGTCAGCCCTGAGATGAAGTCATCCCAGGTTTGAGCTGTGAAGGCAGTTTCTGCGGTGGAGCCGATATAGATTTTGTAAGGGACGCTGGCAGCACTAGTGGTGGCGCAATACCATCCTACGTTATCTATTAATCCGACAGAACCAACTTGTTCCGGGGTGTATAATCCAGCGGAACGTTCATAACCCCAATAATGTCCAAAGGGTTGACGCTGTGTGGCAGTTCCCTCACCGATAAACACGGTTCCCGCGGGCAAGCCGCTGGCGGAGAGTGCCACATCGTAGTTATTGGCATTATACACTATGCGCAGGGTGGCAGAAAGATCGCCTTCATCCGTGGCGGTTGCACGCACGGGAATATTGACGCTCTGTCCGGCTCCAAGAGCAGCCGGCAGGTTGGCAGCGTCAAATTCAAACATCGTGGCGTTGGTGCCCAAGATGCTGACATTGCTTGCGCTGATGTTGATGGTTCCCCCACCGGTGTTGGTGACGGTCACGATCTTCCAGTCGCTGGGGGTATTCTGCAACATGGTGCCAAAATTCAGGGCTGTTGGTGCGTAGTTGAAGATGGGGTTAGCAGGCAAAGCACCAAATTCCATCATGATATTGGGGTATGCCGCGGTGAGAGTTCCGGCGGGCGGAGAGGTAGGATCTGGATTGGTGCCATCGCTTTGACAGCGGAGACTGCGGTTTTCGCCAGTGGTAAGAGTATTGAAGAAGAAATAGCTGGAGCTATCGTAGCTGCTCTTGTTTTCATCAACGGCAATCACCAGGTTTTGGGTGTTGTTATACACGAAGGGGTTGCTGAGGTTGATAGTAATCCAGCCAGCGGTGGCAGGGATATTGAGCGTGCCGGAATAGACCTGGGTCAATCCGCTGAGAGGGATCCACTCAGTCGTGCTGCCGAAGGTCTCATTATCGGTATGTCCCATATAGACAACCCATTCGTTGCTATTAGGTGCTGCGCCCACACCGTTCCAGTAATAGGCTATCTTTTCAATGCGCTGGTTGGCGACATTGATATCTTCCTGACGGTAGATGCTTTGGGCATAGCTATAGCCATAGAAGATGTTCACCGGCATATACTGGTTGGCAGTACCATCACCTATCATCACGACTCCGGCGGGAGTTGTCGTAAAGCTCCAGATGGGGCAGCCTGTGGCATCACCATAGGCATTGTAGGGAACCACCTGCCAGTAATAGGTGCTGCCATCAGCCAAGCCGTTGGGGTTGTAGGTGGTCACGTTGCCCAAATCACCAATATAGGCGGGAGGGTTGGTGTTGCCAAAATACAGCTTGTAGCCAGTGGCATCTATTAATGAAGTCCAGTTGAGGGTGGCGGCTGCATTCACGAAGCTTGCGCCATTGGCAGGGCTGATTGCAACGGTGGGGTTGGGAGGGTCCACCATGGGAGTGTAAAGCTGGATATTGGGGCGGTTATAACTCCTTTCGCCATTAACACCTTGAGGGAATGAAGAATCCTGAGCTTTATAAGCCGTCAGGTAATTCGGTGAGGTGCTGGTATAGGCAAAATTCGGATATCCTGATGTCCAGCCTCCGTCATGGTTTTCAAAGAGGAATTCGATGTTATCGGTTCCGTTCCAAGCGAAGGGGGTGCTGAAAGCAATGGTAAACCAGCCGCTTCCATTGTAGGTGAGGTCCCCTTGATATACAGCGTCAAAGAGTGCGCTGTTGGGATGGTCGATATCAGTGGCTTCATACAAAGCAGCACTGGTGTGACGCACATAAACACGTTGATCCAGCATGGTGTAGTTGCTGGGTGTGTTGGTTACATTAAAGGCAATGCCTGTGATAGAGTTGGCAGCAGTGAGCCCGGCGGCATTGATCTCGGTCTTGGTGTAGATCACTTTGCTCCAGTTGTTATCCCACAGTCCATTATAAGGAGCTGTATAGCTGCCAGTGGCGCCTGTGCCGATAGTATAAACTCCGGCAAAACCCAGGACCGCTGTCATCAGAGCAAGCATGATTAACATATACTTCTTCATATATCATGTCTCCTAATTATTAAGGCTTGTTTTGAAGAATCATTTGCTAAATAAAAAGGGGTGTTTCAGCCCGGGCGGATCTCCATCCGGGTCAAAAGGGACCCCGGTTTGTTTTTGAGGGTTGAAGGTTTGCCACGGAATGGGGCGGATGAGGCTGAAACGCGGTTTGTGTGTATGTGTGCGATTGATGTTAAAAAAGCGTTTTGAGCCGCAACATGCCAGCGTGTCCGTGATGAAAAGAAATGGGGGCATAAAATGCATGGAATGCGGGCGCAACTGTGTTCAGCCGCCTTTGGGGCTGCTAAAGCCCGAAAGGAAAGAGTTCTGAAATTATAGTATTTTGGTCTCATCAGATAACTCCTTGAGCGGCGCGCCCGCGCCGTGATTATTGCTTGTTTACATTGGACCAAGTTGCTGCGCAAGAGTAAAATAAACACTTGATTCAACATTTGTATCCATTGCATATATCAAGCTTTGGACACTTTCCGCCGCTTGGTAAATGTGTCAAGCTGAAAATAATTTTATACCAATGATGGACAGAATAGGTCAATTTTCACTTTGCACAAGTTTCAAGGTTTGAAATTTTGAATTGAGCATGATTTGCCATGCTCCCGGAAGGAACCCAGCCACACGCCTCCCGGTAACTATGGGTTTTCCAGTAAAATCATTTGAGACTTGACAAATATCCTGCCTCCAGAATTATGAATTACAGAAGATGCGTGAAACGCGCGGATCCCAACAGCAAAAGAACTGCACGGTTTCATTCACATTTTGGATGCAAGCCTTATTAAAAGAAAGAAATACCAAAAAAGATACACGAACCCGGAAGCGAAAAACCCCGCCTGAAGCACTTCAAAAAGTAAAAAACCATCGCACAAACACTTAAAGACGCAAGCAGGCAGGCCAAGCGAATCCGAACCGAAATTGAAACAACATCGCAAACCAAGCAGCGGAACCCACGGCCCGGCTTCAAACCGGGAAGGCTTCCGCAACTCCCTCCAATTCACCTTAACTCCCAATTTTTAGGATAAAACATGAAAGCAAACAAAATTTTGTTTGGGCTTCTCTTGTTGGCTCTTTGTGCCAGCGTTTGGGGTGTGGATCCACGTTCTTCTGTAAAGGCTGTCGAACGCCAGATAAAACCCCAAACCTATCAAACCCTACCGCCCAGTCGCGATGATATCTTGAACGAAGATTTCAATGGCATGCAGTTTCCGCCCGCGGGCTGGAGCAGCTATGATATCGACGGCGTCAGCCGCCAATGGCAAAGAAACACAAACGGTTACCACAGTGCCCCCGCCTGTGCCATCCACTTGGAAGGTGGATGGACCTCAGGAATGCAGGAAGGCTGGCTGGTGACGCCTGCCTTGAACATTGCCCAGGGCATCGAATACGTGCTGTCTTTTTGGAATTACTCCGGCTATCCGGAAGATGGATATTGGCACAAAGTGCTGATTAACACCAGTTCCGGCGACCCCTCTGCTCCCGGCTGGGTGACCCTCTGGCAGCAAACCTATCCCCAAACCACCGAGGACTGGAGCCTCTGGAATATTCCACTGACGGGCTATCACGGTTCCAATGTCCACATCGCTTTCCAATATACAGGCGAGTGGGCGGACGCCTGGCTGGTGGACGACGTAACGGTCACTGCCGATCTGAAAACCCTCACCATGCTGCCTCCACAGGGGCTGGGCTCATACATTCCCGCCGAGGGAACCCACGCCTACCCAGGCAACACCCACGTTGGCATTACCGCCACTCCCGGCTTTGGCCAAACCTGGGATTCCTGGGTTCAGGGTCCTGTGGAAAACTCCGCCAACTCCCGCACCCGGGTATATATGGATGATGACCACAGCGTGAAGGCTGCCTTCACTCCCTACGGCCTGGACAACCTGGTGAACCAGCACAGCATCGGCGTGGAAGCCTTCACCTCCGTGAAAGCCGGCGGTACAAACCGTGAAGTGGCGGAAAACTTCAGCAGCCGCGTGGACGCCATCAACAAGGTGGTGATCCACGGCATCACGCTCAGATATGAATATTTTAATGATGATGAGGCACAATGGGTGGAATGGGATCCGGGAAACACCCAGCCTTTCATCGTCCGTTTCTACAACCAAAACCCGAACACCCAGCCAAACTGGAACAGCCCCTACCGCGGTCCCTGGAACGTGACCGGAAAGATGTTCAGCACAGGCACCATGCAAAACTGGACACAGGACTACATCGCCTGGAAGGTGGAGCTGGATCTGCCTCAAAGCGTGAACCTCGATTCCGGTTGGGTTTCAGTGCAGATGGACCGTGACGGCGGCGCAGGCGGCTATTTCCTCTGGCTCACTTCCACCAGCGGCAGCGGCAACGGCGTTTTCTATCAACTCGGTGAGGAAGAACCCGAAATGGTTGGAGACCTGATGTTGGAGCTTTGGGGCGAGGGTGAAAGCGGAACCCTGAGCGCCCCCGTCCTGAATTATCCCGTGAACCAAACAGGCTTGCCCAAACCCGGCTTCAAATTCAACTGGCGGGTTGCCAACACCGGCGCCTTGCCCGAATACTATATCCTGCACCTCTATGAAGAGCAAAACCTCTATCCAAACGATCCCAGCTATTCCTGGGAAGTGTTCGATGTCACCAACTTTGACCCCACCAAAGATCCGCAGCTCTCGGACAGGATCAGCTTTGATTTTGGCCAACGCTGGTTCTGGGCGGTGGAAGCTGTCCGCGGCACCAGTCATGCCATGTCCTCGGTTTCATATTTTGAAACCCAAAACCTGATCAACATCCCTCATGAGGAAGATTTTGGCAGCGGCGAAGACACGGAATGGCCTCTGGATTGGACCCAAACCCACAGCGGCGGAATCCTCACCAATCGCTGGAAAGTGTTTGAATCCAACGAAGCCGGCGGCTTGCCACACGAAATTCGCAGCACCGCCATCAACAGAAACGGTGACGCGCGCCTGATCAGCCCGCCCATCAACACCAGCGGTTTGGGAACCTTCACGGTGCAGTTCAAGCATTTTTGGGACGACTGGAGCCCCGGTCTGACCGCCAAAGTCCAATACAGCCACGACCTGGAAACCTGGCACGATTCGAGCTGGAGCCTTCAAAGCGGCTCTGGAGATGACCTTGGCACCAGGCTGGCACATATCCCCTGCAATGGCCAGCCCGTGACCTATGTGGCATGGCTCACGGAAGGATACCATTTCTGCTATTCCTTCTGGTTCCTGGACGATATCAAGTTCTATGAAAACCCCGTGGACACCATCCCGCCCACCATTTCAGACCATCTGCCCCCGCTCAGCACCGTGCGCAACGATATTTCCTTCCCCATCACGGTGGACGTGGCAGACGATGACTGGTGGAACAGCCCCCTGGCCGGCGTGGAACTGCATTGGTCCAGCAACAACGGCAGCTCTTGGAACACCCCCATCGCCATGACCCATGGCGCGGGAGACAGCTATACCGGCGTCATTCCGCCCCAAAATCATGGCAGCCAAGTGGTTTACCGCATCAAAGCCTGGGATATCCACAACAACCTGACTCAAACCCGGGACTACAGCTTCCAAGTGAACGACCCCGTTTGGATTTCATATTCATACGGAGTGGGCACCACAATTATGGGCGTTGAAGAGATAGACTGGGCGCCCATGATTGGGTTCAACAACCCCCTGTTTGGCACCGGAATTCCTCTTCAGTTGCTTGCTGTGGACGGCATGGCTGTCGATTTCTACGGCGAAGTGGGATCCCCTGCCGTCATCAGCGTTTACATCTGGGATGGCGGAGAATATATGTATTCGCTTTTCGAGCCCTTCGAATACTATTTCCCCAGTGGCCAACATCAGGTTATTCCTCTTGCCGAACACGGCATTGAGGACCTACTGATCACCACCCCGACCTTCTTTGTGATCATCGACCTTCCCGCCGGGCACTATTTCCTGTGGAACGAAGCCTTCGATTATGGAACCTCCTACTTCTGGTTTGGAGACGAGCTTTATGGCAGGGAAGGTGGAAACTGGTGCATTGGAGCCTTGGTCCAAATCGGTGGCGAACCCCCGGTGGGCTTGACGGCTCCGCAGGTGAGCGTTGCCTATGAAGACGGCTATGTGAGCCTCACCTGGCCTCACGTGCCGAACGCTCTGGCCTACAACATCTATGGCTCGAACGATCCCTACGATGAAGGTTCCTGGAATGTCCTGGACACCGTGAACAGCCCCGGCTTCACCTACCTCCAAAGCGATGCCCGCAAGTTCTTCCGTGTGACCGCGTCCGATCAGGAAAACGGCAGCAAAGCCGTATTCAAACCCTACGCGCCCGTCTCCTCAAAACAGGCGCCAAGCTTGAAGAGCGTGACTCTGCCCCAAAAGTAATACTACGTAAACAACAATGATACAAAACCCCCGGCCTCGGCTGGGGGTTTTTGGTTCACGCAGATTTTTTTAATAGATTAGGGATGCACAGGATGGTCAGGATGAAAAGGAGATAAGGAGATAAGAAGTTAGAGAGTTATGAAGAGGCGAGATGGCGAGGTGGCGAGGTGGTTCACGCAGATAGCGCAGAAAGAAACGCAGATTCCGCAGATTAAATTTTTATACGGATATAACGGATGTGAACAGATAGAACGGATAAGTACGTGTTAACGTTTTAGCGTTTTACGGTTTTAACGAGTTCCGTCACTTTGTTTCTTTGTTACTCTGTCACCTTGCCACTTCTTATAGTTCTTATCCCCTTTTCATCCTCATCATCCTGTGCATCCCTAATCTATCAAAATCCGCAGAATCGGTGCAATCTGCGTGCCAAAATAACCCCACCATCATCCGGCAGCCCTGTATCTTTAGTCTGAAAACCCGGTGCAAACCAAACCCTAAAACGCCAAAACGTTAAATCGTTATAACCTTCCATATCTGTGTGAACCAAAAATCCCCTTTTCATCCTGACCATCCTGTGCATCCCTAATCTATCAAAATCCGCGGAATCGGCGCAATCTGCGTGAACCTCTGTGGAAATGTTTCCACAAATCTATCGCAAACCCACGAAATCGCGCTTGACTTAAAAACAATGATACCTTTTCTTTAATCTTAATAGATGTGACACATAAGTTTTCTCTTATCATCGGACTCACAGCGATGGAACTTGCCTGAAGGCAAATATATACAATATGTTTGCAAGGTTAATTTCAAAGACAAAAAACAAGGGAAAGAATGGCTTTTTTCAATATTTTTCACACTGCATCCGATCAATGGCCCGTGCCCTTCCGGCATCCCCGCCAGGAAGGCCGGGCCGCTCTTTGCCATTTTTCCCCAATATTTTCAATTCACCAACGGAGCTCCGGCCTTCGCACCGCTGCCAAAAAAGCGCAAAACATCATCGCACGATCACACGCAAAACCGGCGGCAAGGCAAAGGCGGCATCCGTTATCCGAGCGTGTATTCTCAAAATCAAACCGGGCTCCCGCCGCAGGATGTTTTCCCTGACGGCGTCCGGAATCAAGGAGACCCGATCGAACCGACATAAGATAAGCTTCTTAACATTCAGGAGACTAAACTATGAAAAAGCTAAAAATCATGCTTTTGGTGGTCTTGGCACTGGGACTATGTTCAGCGATTCTGGCTGCCGACGCCAAGGCTTCTCTCGCAAGTAGCGGTTTGAAACCCTACAAAACCGGCTTCAAAGGTCTGCCGCAATTTCCACAAATCAGCGGAGCGGCTGGCTACAGGGACCCCGTTTACAGCGAGAATTTCAATTCCACAACCTTCCCGCCCACAGGCTGGGTACGCTACGACCTGGACGGCGGCGGAAACCAATGGAGCAGAGCCACAAACCAATCTCACAGCAGCCCTTCTTCCGCCTCACACGCGGGCGGCACCATCATTGCCACCGCGCAACAAGGCCTGTTGGTTTCACCTCTGCTTACCATACCCGAAACCGGGCTGGCCGGTTTTTCGTTTTGGAAATACACAACGTCGCCGAACAATATGCTTGCCGGTGGACACTTGGTTTTGATTACGGATGATCCCACCCATAATGATTGGTACATTCTGTGGGAAGAAACCAGTCCCAGCGCCTCCTGGACCCAGACCCAGGTTTCTCTGGCTGGTCTGAACGGTATTGGAGTCTATTTCGGATTCCTGTACGAATGCGGAGGCTTTTTTACCAGCAAGGACACCTGGTTCATCGACGATGTGGAGCTCTTCACCATGCCTTCCTACGAGCTTAGCATGGATGTGAGCCCGGAGGACAGCGGAACCACCTTCCCCATTCTGGGAACCTTGGATGTGCCGCAAAACAGCACGGTAAACGTTGCCGCTTCTCCCGGATTCGGCTACACTTGGAGCCACTGGGACGGTGATGTGGCAAATGGCAGTCTGGCCAGAACCTCTGTCCTGATGAACGGGGACAAGAGCCTCACGGCAAACTTCGTGCCCTACAACATGGACAACCTCTTTGTGCAGGACCAATCCGGCGATAATGCCTATACCTCGGTTATAGATGGCTCCACGGACTTTGAAGCGGCGGAATATTTCGTCGCCCCGGCGGAGGAAATCCATAAGATCGTGTTTTATGGGCTTGCCGCATATAATAATGGAACAAGCTGGGTGGAATGGACACCCCGTGAAACCGAACCCTTCATCGTACGTTTCTATGATGGTGACGCAAACACCATGCCGGATTGGAATAATGCCACCCCGGTTGCCGTCACTGGAAAAGTCTATAGTATCGGCTATCCTCCCGGCTGGAGCTACAACGGCTACAAAGTTGAGCTTGACCTGCCCACCCCCGTGGCTCAAAGCTCGGGCTGGGTTTCGGTGCAGTTGAACAAGACTGCCGGCGTCAATGGTTGGTTCCTGATTCTGGAATCCGAAAGCGGCAACGACGGACTTCATGCTCTCCGCGCCGGAACTGAAAGCGAATTCACCGAAGGCGATCTCATGCTTGAGCTTTGGGGCGAGGGTGCCAGCGGTCCTCCCGCTCCTCCAGTCCTGGTCTATCCTCTGGGATTGACAGGCCTGCCCAAGGACGGATTCAACTTCCGCTGGCAGATGGGTGCCGGCGGCGGCATGCCTGAAAGCTATACTCTGGTGCTTTATGAAGATGAGGAAAACTATCCTGACAACCCGTTCGAAATTTGGGAAGAAATTTCTGGTACTCAATTCAACCCTGTGCTGGATTTGGGAAAACCCATGAGCTACGAATATGGCGAACGCTGGTATTGGGCTGTGGAAGCCTATGGAGATGGCGAGACGAGCTTGTCCGAGCTTTCTTCCTTCCAAATCATGGCAGACCCCACCATCAGCCATTTCCCTTGGTGCGAAGGTTTTGAGCCCTACACAGACTTCACGCTCGAATTTCCACCCTGGACCCTGTATGACAGAGATGGCACCGGCACCTGGGGAATAGAAGATGTGGATTTCCCGAACCAATACTACACCGGCAGCTACATCATCTTCAATCCCAGCACCACAAATCCGCCCCTGGACACCCAAGGCTGGGAAGCCCACGGCGGAAATAGATATGCCGCCTGCTTCGCTGCCAATGGCACTGCCAACAACGACTGGCTGATTTCACCCCCGATTTCGGCGGTTGCAGACCTTAAAGTCCGCTTCCATGCCAAATCCATCACTGCGAACTACGGTTTGGAGCGCTTCAAGGTGCTGGTTTCCACCACGGATACGAACCCCGATTCCTTCATCCAGATCAGCCCCGGAACCTACATCGAAGCCCCGGTGGACTGGACCCAATACCAATATCCCTTGAACTATCCCGGACAGGTGATCTACGTTGCCATCCAGTGCGTTTCAAACGACGCCTTCGTCTTCATGGTGGATGACTTCTGTCTCTTCACCGGCGACGTTGCGGACTTCGATCCTCCCACGATCAAGTTCCTGCCCGTGGTAAACACCGCCAATCCCGATCAACACCGCTATGTGGAAGCCACCATCACAGACGAAAGCACAGTGGCTGAAGCAACTGTCTTCATGAGCTACGATAATGGCAACACTTGGTACAATTGGGAAATGGAGGAAGACGACGAAGCCACAGAACCCGATATTTGGTGGGGAGTGATTCCCGCAGGCGGCGAACTGGATCAGGAAATCCTGTATTTCATCCGTGCCAAAGACGTCCATGGCAATGAAGCCGACACCGATGTTTACAGCATCGAAGTGGCGGATCCCGTCTGGGTTTTCTACGACTATGGCGTGGAAAACTACAGCGCCATCATGCCCACAATTCCTGCGACCGACACCTGGGGTACTCTCAACTTGTTCCACAATCCCTTCTACAGCACCGGAGCTTCGCTATATCTCTACCGCACCGAAGCCGCAACTGCCTATCCCCAGAGCAACGTCCATCTGCAAATCTATCTCCACACCCCCGCCGAAGGAAGCGCCATACTCGCCCGTCCATATTTTGCCACGCCTCCTGTGGTGAATATGACCGGCATGGACGGCGGCGGAGACTGGGATCTCTTTGAATTCGCAAACTTCAACAACGGCGAACCCATCGAAATCACCGACCAATTCTTCGCCATCGCCTTTGAAAACCTGCCCAACACTGGCAATGATGACACAAACTCCTATTTCCTCTTCAACACGGACTATGACTATGGCATGTATGCGATCACGTGGTCGGCCAACCCGGGCAACCTGTACGTATTTAATGATACATCCGGCACCTGGGCGATTTCCGCCGAAATTGGCTTCGGCCAGCCCGGCGAAGTGCCTGCTCCCCAGATCACCATCGTGATGGATGATGGCTTCCCCACCGTCAACTGGGACGCCGTGGAAGGTGCTGTGTCCTACAACGTGTATGGCACCAACGATCCCTATCTCCCGCTGGAGCTGTGGGAACGTCTCAAGGAAGGCTGGCCTCATCTGACCTATCCGCACCTTATTGATGAGCCATATCAGTTCTTCTATGTGACCGCCTCCAGCCAGCTCGACGGAAGCAAGGCACAGACCACTGCCAAAAAGGAAACCCTGCGCCTGCAACCCAACACCATGAGTCGCAAAACCTGGGGCGAAAGAGGCAAAAACAAGAGCCTGAACCCCATCCTGAAAAACAAATAACACTTCGTATCGCGCCAGCGATCCCATACACAATCCACCCCCGCAGCCGCGGGGGTTTTCTTTTGTTCACGCAGATTACGCCGATTACGCAGATTTTTTAATAGATTGGGGATGCACAGGATGATGAGGATAAAAAAGGGATAAAAAGTTAGGGAGTTATGAAAAGGCGAGATGGCGAGATGGCGAGATGGTTCACGCAGATTATTAATAGATTAGGGATGCACAGGATGGTCAGGATAAAAGGGGATTTTTGTTAGGTGACAAAGAGACAGAGTGACAAGGTGACAAAGAGACTTGGAGACGGGGAGACTGAGAGAGTATTCAGTTGTCAGTATAAAGTTGGTAGTTGTTTAAGGCACGAAAACCTGTTACATACACAGGTAAAACTCTGATGAGCGCGTCATCCCGAACAAACGTGAGGGATCCAGTCCGTCGGAATAAAAAAGCCTCGTCACTATCTGCCAACCACAAGGAAAAACACTCCAAAACCCAGAGAGACTGCGCCAGCCGGAATACCGGTTTCCAACCGGTCGGAGACTCCGGATTTATCCGGAGGAAGGGGATGGTGGATTTGTTTCATGTGCCAGATGAATCTGGCACCAACGACCGGCTGAAGCCTGTGCTCCATCACGCTTTCCCGCTTCTCGCCAAAACCCTAAAACCTTATGTGTGACACGAAAGCCTGTTACATACACGCCCAAATCCGGAGCCACGCGTCATCCCGAACGAACGTGAGGGATCCAGTCCATTATGTGTTTTAACGTTTTAGCGTTTTATCGTTTCGCTGCGCACCCCGCCAACTCGCCAACTCGCTACCTCGCCACCCCGCCATCTCGCCATTTTCCTGTGCATCCCTAATCTATTTTGACAAAATTAAAAAAAAGTTCTTGACAAAGAAACGCTAACTTGAAAAAAATGTAAACTGCCCTTTTGGGCATATTATAAAAAACTGGGAGCCGGATGCAGAAACCCTCTCCCTTTATGGATTAAACAGGTTTTTATCTCACCCCGCAAAAGCGGAACAAGGAGCGAAAATTGATGCAGAACTTCTGTGGCACGCAGAGCCATTGTCTTTTTGTCTTGAATCTGCCGATGGCAGTCCCGCCATCGAAGCATCCATTTTTGCGCTCAAATAGCCCCCAAGATTTATCAACCCCTTTATTCACAACGGAGCCATCGCTTCCCCCCGCAAGGCGCATTCGAAAAAATTACATCGCACACACACACGAAGTCGCGTCTTCCGCTGCGGAACCGGGTATCCGTTACCTGCAATCCATCCTCAAAACCAAACAGGGGCAGCCAGCCCACTCCAGGGAGGCAAGCCCCAAAAAGTGATTCTTCAAACCAAACAAAAAAACACTCTTTAAATAGAGGAGAAAAATTATGAAGAAATTAACAGTATTATTGCTCGCCGTTTTGGCTTTGGTGTCATTGAGCGGTGTTCCACTTTATCACTGGAGTGGAAATGTTGGCGATATCACCACCTACATAACTCTTCCGGATTTGACTGCTCCATCCGTGACCCGGCTTGGCGTTATATTCGAGCCCTCTGGTCCCTGCGTGGTG
Source organism: Candidatus Cloacimonadota bacterium (assembly GCA_012728875.1). Classification (GTDB taxonomy): domain Bacteria; phylum Cloacimonadota; class Cloacimonadia; order Cloacimonadales; family Cloacimonadaceae; genus Syntrophosphaera. Next base: position 4,057 of record JAAYEF010000004.1, on the reverse strand, counting down.
AACAACGTCTCCATGTATTTTTACCAGGCAGGCGTTGCTGGACAAGCAAATGTGATGGCGGAACTTCTGCATGTTGATGCCAATGGCAACATCATCGAAGGTGGCTTGGGCACTCCTTCGGTTACCATCAACTTTGCTAATATCACTTGGTATTCCGGTACCACTGTGTTTGACTTCACAGGTTTTGCCGAATCCGCGCGCACATTTGCCGGCGGTGAAAAATTTGCCATTGTGCTTTCCGTGCCGAACGGATCCGCAGCCAGAAAAACTGCAGTACTGGCCCAGCGCGGCGCTCTTGGCAACAGCTGGACCTATCTGCCCGACTATGGCTGGAATCCGAACGAAGATGTCTGGTCCAACGACCTCGCCTGGGCATGGACCGCAGACGTTGATTACGTTGGCGATTTCGTCGATGTTGGCGTTGCAGACATCTATTGGGCTCAAAATGTCTTCTGGCAGCCCGGTGATGAAGTGCTCTTTGGCGCAGCGGTGAAAAACTACGGTGTTGCCACCAATGCTGACATTACCCTCACCATCTATGACCAGGAAGACAATAGCATTTTCTGGCAAGGCAGCGCGTTAAGCCAGCCCATGGCAGCCGAGGAAGAACTTGACTTCTTCATCCCTGACGGAGTCTTCTATCCTGCAGAAGCCGGTTTCTACAAGCTGGTGGCAGAAGCCGCCGCCTCCACCGGAGATATGATTGCTTCCAACGCATCCAAGGATCTGGAACAAATCACCTTCACAGCTCCGGGAAATCTGGTATATTCACCCATTGGCGACGTTGAACCACCAAACGCCTACGCCTGGAACGCAGCCGATGTTGAAATTGGCGTGGACTTCTGGTACTATGCCGCTCCCCTCAAGCTGGAAACCGTTGGCATCCGCGTTTGGGACAGCACCTGGCCATCCGCTTCCGGTAGCAACGCCAACCTCAAATATGCCATCTACAATTGGGATGGGGGCTGGCCCAATCTGCTCTATGTCACCCCCAATCCCGTTCCCTGCGTTTTGGGACAGTGGAACGACTATGATGTCTCCCACCTGAACCTGGAATTTGAAGCCGGCGAAAGCTTCATGTTGGCATACAAACAGGTTAACGCGAACCCCAACTGCCCCGGACTTGCTGTGGATGATGACGACCCGATGTCCGGCTGGACCACCTCCTATTTCTGGGATCCCACTGAAGAAGATTGGTTCCTGGGATATGATTATGACTTCCTCATCCGTGCCGGTGTCTCGGTTCTGACTTTGGAAACTGAAGCCCCCATCATCAGCGTCGTTCTTGAAGACGGCTTCCCCCTCATCTATTGGGATGAAGTGGATGGTGCCGACAGCTACAACCTCTATGGTTCAAACGATCCCTACGCTCCCAGACCTTGGGACCTCATTGTGGGCGGAACTGCTGACCTTGGCTATTCCTACATCGAAGACGATCCTTTCCAGTTCTTCTATGCCACTGCTTCCACCGAAGCTGATGGCAGCAAGGCTGTGGCAAACCATCAGCTTAGCCGCCTGAGCGAAAAGAACAACATCATCAAGAAAGCAAGCTTGGACAGCAAAGTCAGCGCCATCGAAACCATCGAAAGGGCGCAGCTCAAGCTGAAATAAGCTAATAACCCCGGTGGGAACAATCCCGCCAATGATATCAAACCCCTGCTTCGCCGCGGGGGTTTTTTGGGTTCACGCAGATTACGCCGATTACGCAGATAATAGATTAGGGATGCACAGGATTGGGACGATGAAAAAGAGATATGAAGATTAAGAAGTGAAGGAGTTATGAAGAAGCAATGTGGCAGGGATGGCCAGATGGCCAGTCCGTCATCCTGGAGCGAAGCGATAGGATCCAGTCCTTGAGAATAAAAAGCCCTGTCACCATCCGCCAGTTCTGTATCTTTAGTACCCAAACCCGAACCAGTCTGTCATCCCGAACGCACGTGAGGGATCCAGTCCTTGGCGTCAATCCAAGCCTGTTACCATCTCCCAGCCCAGTATCTTCAGTAACCAAGCCCGAGCCAGCCGTCATTCCGACCGCAGGGAGGAATCCAGGCCATTGTGCCCAAAAAAGCCCTGCCACCATCCGCCAGCCCGGTATTTTTAGTCTGAAACCACAAAATCACAGACCCTAAAACGCTAAATCGCTAAAACGCTAAAACCTATAAAGGACTGGATCCTATCGCTGACGCTCCAGAATGACAGACTCGCCAACTCGCCACCTCGCCAACTCGCCACATTGTCACTCTTCCAGGAGGCGGAACTCCAGTTCCAAGGCATAGCATTCATACTCTGTGCCGTCATCATCCAAGCGTTTTTGCAGCGTGAAGTCGTTCAGGCTCAGCTCCACCTCGGTGGGTTCCCAGCGCATACCTTTTGGCGCGGGTCCCAGGCTGTATTTTCCGGGCAGGCTTTGCAGGTCGTTGGGGCGGATGCCTTGGTTCAGCGGCAGCACGGTTTTTTCCCCATCCTTATATATCTGGTGTTTCTGGGGGTTGTCGCAACGCAGCGTCAGTTCAAAAGGATGGAGCCGGATGGGCTCGCCGGGAAAGCTTTTGCCTTCATATTCCGGCACACCCCACCAGATGGGGCCGCTGCCTTCGGGGATGGGCAGCTTGATCAGCGCACCGCTGCCGGGCTCACCTTCGCGGGTGATCACCACGGTCAAAATGTCACCAATTTCCCATTCCTCGCCAAAATTTCCCAGTTGCGTTCTGGCCATCATATATCCGTTGCTATATGAAAAACCGAAGCCAGGGGTCTGGGCATCACGGTTCACGCCATGCAGGGTGGCGGTCATTTTCAAGCCTTCATGATTCTCAGGCAGGTGGTTACCGTTGGCATCCTGCAGCAGGAAATACCAGCTTCGGGGTGTGGTGGTCTGCGCCGTCAGAGTGGCAAGCAGCGCCAAGAGCATCAGGGCAAAAAAAGTCTTCTTCATTGTATCGTCCTCATTGTTCTAAGGTTCGTCTATATCTTATTCCATTTCATGCCAAAAACCCTGCGGAATATGTCAAGGAAATTCGTTATGGCACGCAGATAACGCAGATTAATTTTATACGGATTTAACGGATGCTACAGATTAAACGGATAAGGACGTTTTATAGTTTTAGGATATCCATTCGCTCTCTGTCTCTCAGTCTCCCAGTCTCCCAGTCTCCATCTCGCCATCTCGCCACCTCGCCCCTGGGCTCCATCCCAAACACAACCTAAAGACACCCTTAAGTCCTCCCCATATTTTTACGGGAGGCCTATGGGAGGGAAGGCGGAAGATAATCCGAGGGTATCAAGCAGGAGGAAGGCACGCAGATTTCGCAGATAACGCAGATTTTTAATAGATTAGGGATGCACAGGATGCTCCGGATAAAAAAGGGATTTTGTGACACGAAAACCTATTACAAGAACGTCCAAACCGTCACCACTCCGTCATCCCGAACGAACGTGAGGGATCCAGTCCATTTAGCGTTTTAACGTTTTGTCGTTTCGCTGCGCACCACGCAAAAACTACTAACAACTGACAACTCTATACTGATAACTGAATAGTCTCTCAGTCTCTCAGTCTCTTTGTCTCCACCTCGCCACCTCTCCATCTCGCCATCTCGCCACCTCGCCACCTCGCCATCTCGCCTCTTCATAACTACTTCACTTCTTATCTTCTTAACTTCATCACTATCTTATCTTTTTTCATCGTCCCAATCCTGTGTATCCTAAAATCTATTAAAAAAAACAAAAATTCTGCTTGACAGGAATAAGAGCCTTACTTAGATTGTCCGCATATAGAAAATTGCTTTTTTTATAGTGTGTAATGTGCGATGAACAAAGTACTTTCAAAACCAAGCCCGGCTTGCCCAAGGGCAGTCCGGAAAGCGTTCAACGTCGGTTGGCCGGCCCAAATGCACCGGCCGGTAAACCTTAAAAAATTTTATGACAATACCATTCTCTAATGGAGGAATGTTATGAAAAAACTTATATTTCCGCTTTTGCTGATGCTTGCCATCGGCATGCTCGCCGCGGTGGAGTCTGATCCCTCCAACGTGGTTGGATACGTTAAATATCCCTGCGT
>JAAYEF010000003.1 GCA_012728875.1 Candidatus Cloacimonadota bacterium | reverse complement strand
TATTGCTCCAGGATCGAGGGATAAAAACTACCGCTTCTCAGTTTCGGTATGCTCAAGTTAATGGAGCCCAAGCCCGTACGGAGAGGTTCTTTACGCTCTCGATAGCCGTTACGGTAGTTCGTCCTGCCCCCTGTACGCTGGTAGGGTTCCGCTCCCAGGATAGCGCTTAGCTCCGCTTCTATGATCCTTTGGATGCTATGTTCAAGCACTTTTAAGAAATCTCCCGGCATTATCGATTGAAATAACTTGACCAATTCCGCCATTTCATCTTTCTTTCGCTTTGGTTGAGTCATGATCTTCTCCTTGTCTTTTTGTTTTGGCTATGAAACCATCAAAACAAAGAGCGGGATCTGGCTCAACCTTTTTCTTCATTGGCCTCACCTAATTTACACCAACCTTTGAGACGCTACCGACATCCTTAACTTTGCTTTAAAAAGTAAAGGGAGACATAAGGCGGCAAGCAGGAGACAGCACTTTTTTAGGAAAAAAGACCTTGACTCAATTTGAGGATTTATTAATAATGAAATAAGTCTTTTGGATATATAGTTTGTGATTGAAGAGGGGTGTCAAAGGCCTTTCAAGAACCAGAAATAACGGCTTTTGTTTATGCTCGTTTTGATGTTTTCAAAAATCTTCCTTGACAAAACACGCAATTTTCAAGCTTGTATTAAGCTATATCACGAATGCTTATGAAATTGAGAAAAATGATTGGCAATATAATAAAAGTTGTGATGGATTGGTTTGACATCAACAACTTATCAATAGGAGATTCTTATGAAAAAAGCAGTATTCCTGTTAGCTATCCTTGTTTTCAGTATAGCTCTAAACGCTTTTCTTTATGACTCAGTTTCTGATCTAGAGAGAAGGGCACGTGCAGGCGATGAACGTGCGCAATTCACCCTCGGCTTAAAATATGGTAATGGAGATGGCGTTGCCAGAAATAACAATACAGCTTATTTTTGGGTATTGATTGCTGATGCTTTTGGATATAATGATCAGCATGGTATAATAACATTTATGGCTTCGAAGCTAAGTGCTGCTGAACGTGCACAGGTTCAGAATAGTGCAGTTGAGTGGATTAGGGTTAACCCCAACTACTATTCAAGTGATAAAAATGCTGCTATCAATTGGATAAGAACTCACGGAGCAAACTTTGAGTATTTGAATTCTCTATTGCAATTAAAGTAAATGATGTAGTTATCTACTGAATGCAATATTATTGATGGAATCCACTTACACAATTTGATTGTGAATGTAGAGGTATATAAAAGGGCCTCGAAGGACTTTGGAGACAACGAGTTGGGATTGATACCAACAATTTATACTCCGTTTGACTCAACAGTTCTTTGCGGCCCTTTTCCTAACCCGTTCTTTCTGAATCTGTCTGGTTCTTTGCCCATATCCACACTTCAATTTTCCCAATTCAATCACCCCAAAACCAAGCTTTTCTTGACAATTTGCTTGGCATGGATAAATTTGCCAAAACATAAAAAGGGAAGAGACGGAAAAATGAAAATACGTTTTGCGAAGATAGAAAGAGGCTTGCAAGGTAACTGGCATAAACTTTGAAGACTTGCCATATGATATTAGTGATGTTAAAAATTAAGGCAAATCCACCGGACATACAATAGGTTAAATACTGCCCCGCACTTGAGGATGTTAGATAACAAAAAAAGCCGCACCGAAATGAGAAATAACTAAATGAAGGCGCGGTATTTTTGTTGGGTATAACTTGTTCCAAGATGACAGCTTTGGTTATTGACGGAGCCCCAAGGATTCAAGAAATTTCTTAGAGAGTTTAGCGGCAAGAGAAGAGATAGTCCGTTGTTTAGCATTTTCCAGTCCCAAATCCCCCAGACGTGCAGTTTCATCGATTTGGAGCCATACTTCTTCACCATTGATGAGTTTGAGAGTTGCTTCTAGTTTAACAAAATATTGATTATTCACAAGGGTGATGCCGGACTCTTTTATGTCAATATTCAACAAAAAATTGGAGTCATCCTTGCAAGTAAGTCCGTTTTTGCTGCATGCTTCCCGTAAAGCGGTTTCCACCCGACCATCATCGTTTTGCGCAGATATACGGAGGGGAAATCGGTTTTTTGCCATGGCTAGCATTTCCATTATAATGCTTGAGCTCGTCTCGGGATGCTTTTTAGGCCTGCTGCCTGAGGTCAGCGCGTTATAATAGATGTAATTGATTTCATTTTCTTCTGCAAGATTAAACGCTTGCTGGAGGTCTTTGATTCTGTCAACGATCCGAGGCTGTTCGCGAAGCAGAAAGGATATCTGCGATTCTGCTTTTTCGATTGTGCTTTCCAGCATGTCCAGCAATCTGGCTGTTTCCAGCACTGCCAGGCAGTACCAAGTGCCAGCTTTGGTATCTTGCCATGTCTCACGTATCTCAGCAAACTGAAGCTTGCCTTTGGATATAATCTGAACATCCGAGGAGATGGACGATTCGAGCTTATAACTATTCTTTCCGCCGGTAGTGAGGGATTCTTCTTTCTCTAAAGACCTGATACTAGAAACGACCTGAGTCTCAAAAAAACCTGAAACACTTGCCAGTGCGGAGTTTTTGGCGGCATCAATAGTGTCTCCTTGACCCACTCCGACTAAATATTTCTGTTCCGGATATTCTGACCAAGGATTTTCTATCCAGGCTGGACGCTTCACTGACGCAATGCAAACAACTGTCTGCAAGCAGATTATGCACACAATAAACAATGTCATTGCAGTATGTTTTTTCATTTCATAATCATTGGGGAGAGCCGAGACCCTCCCCGATAAACCATAATTATGGAAGCTTTACTTGCGCTGGAATCTTAATGTTGTTTGTTTTGGCAATTTTGATGAGAGAACCCAAGCTTTTCACTTGGGTACCCAAAATACCAGGTAGGTCCTTGGCAATCAGTGTGGCTTCGGGAAGATTCTTGGCTTCCTTAGCCTTGCTTAGCGCCGGAAGTGAATCCACGTAACTTATATAATCAGCTACTGCTTTTACCAATGCGGCCTCTCGAAGAACGGATGTCCCCATCCTGATCAACCCGGATCTAATCCATGCTTTCTGCACTTCACTCAATTCTTCAGTGTCTTCTGCCATTTCACTAATTATCTCGTCGGCTTGGGCAGATTTATCCATAAAAATTTGCCCCGCGTTTCCGCTATCGGTTGCTTTGGCTTCTGCAATGGCCTCAACAACTTTTTCCCTTATACCCAAGGCCTGCATCAGCATTTCCTTTGCCAACAACGTCTCCTCTTGGGCAGCATCAAATTGAGCCTTAATTGGGCTAAAATTATTACCAAGCGCTCCAAGAGCGTCTTGGACTGTCGCCAGGACTTCTTCGCCAACGCTAGCAAGGCTATTAGCATATTTGATTTGCTCCTCAAGAGGGTTCATTCTTGAATCGTCCAACATCAGATAGAATTCCGTTGTGTTTTTGTCTTTTCCCTTTTTTTTGCCGTCGTCCTTTTTGGCGTTCAAAACGACTGACAGCGCCATAACCATGATCAGTACCGCAATGATTTTTTTCATTGTTTTCTCCTTTGTTTTTTTACATTCCAAGTTTTACTCGCAACTGATCTACGAGGTCAACCGATGCTTTTTGTGATGCCTCAATTAGGGCGTTGGTTTTAGCCACCGATGGGTTTTCTCCCCAGCCACAATATTGGACGGGTCCTACGCTGCAAATCTTGACAGCGAATTTTTTCCTTAAATCCATGATGTACCCGTTGACCTTGGCATATATTTTGTAATAACCAGTTACTGGGTCAATTTCCTCGCGACCGAGATCCAACATTCCGATGGCCAGGAAATCCAGTCCAGCGTCGCGGGCAAGTTCTGTGGCTTCCTTCTGGGTAGAGCTAGAAATCTCGTTCAAAGTGGCAAAATCATAGGCCAGAAATTCTGGGGCGATATCCACTTCATAGCAAGGAACGACATCAAATCCGGATTTGTTAAAAATCTCAGTTACTTTAGTATCTATTTCTTGGGGGTTAAAGACCCGATAACTGATTCCTTCACTACTTTTGACCACATATCCAGACGATCTGTAATCTGAAAGCTGTTCTCTGCTGTGGCTGATATTCAAAATTGATTCTTCAGAGCGAGACTGCGTGCTGGTACCATCTGTCATAACGTTGGTGTCCGATCTGGAAGAATAGGCTTGCTCCACATCGGATTCCAAGTGTCCCTCAGAGCTCAGGCGGGAACTATGTGATGAATCAAAATTGCTGGATTTTGCGTTTCGTTGGGTGTTTCCCCGGTTGCTGGTAGAACTGGATGAACTGCTGTATGAATCCCTGGAATGGTCTGCTGTAACGTTGGCTTCCGCTTTCAGATCGACCTGGGTGTTTTTTTCCGATCTTCCTGATTCTCTAACAGATACATTCAGGTTTCCCTGAGTATCGGTCGAAATGTTGCTTTGGCTTTTGTTGTCAACGATCCGTTGGTTGGAATTGGTGGAGGAGACATTACTTTGCACTGTATCAGCGGAAATTTGGATGGTGCTAACCTCTCGCGCCACATAGATAAAGCTGAGGTAAGTCTCTACCTGATTCTGCCTGCTGGTTTGAGAGCGCTGATTTATCAGTTGTTCAATTTGGGCGTCGTTGATAGTAACTTCCAAGTTTATCATCCATTTTCCATTTGCCCATTCACCATCGTTAAGCTGAGAAGTTTCCATCACATAGGTATCCAAATCGTTCACGATTTCTGTCCATAACTCATTAATTATTTGAAGGCGCTGTGAGTCCAATCCGACCGACCATTTTTTCAATGCCTGTTCCTGTCCAGATCTGATTGCCTCTTTGACCAATTTTACTCCAGGGTTTTTCTTCTTTGTTTCCACTTCTCCTTTAGCTTTTACTTTCACAAGCGCGCAAACATTGCCCGCCAAGCCTAGTAATAATATGGTTAGTAAGATGAATCTTAGAAATTTTGACATCGTCTGATCACCCCTTTTTTACCTTTTTTATCTCTCATCAATTTTTTGTCTTTGGCCAAGCTTTCCACCAAAGTTTGTGAAACTGTAGCCAGTAGAACTTCGTTGTAGTTGGCAAAGTCATCCACAACTTGGCCTTTAATCGCGTATTTCGTTGCGCCGTGCTTGACTTCTTGATCCCAGTAAACATCACCTAAATCGGAATCGAACAAGCTCACATTGGTATATGCCCCATAGATATACAGTTGCTCATTTCCCTTTTCCGAATTGAGAGCTTTATAAAATTTATCTATAGTAATCTTCAGATCGTAGCTGGCTGGAGGGATGACGAAATTCTGAACCGTGGCATCGGAAAACGCAAGCGACATTTTTTGCCCGGTGTAGTCTTTCGAAAAGGGAAGCATGGAAACATTCAGGTCAAACGCCAGACTTTCTGTGGCTTGGTTCGCAATCAGATTTGCATAAGCGGCTTCACCTCCGGGAAAGCTTGAAATTACTTCTCTTGCTTGGTCAGAAAAAATCACCTCAGATACTTTCATGGAAAGGGTCCCACTTTGTTGCAAGTTGATGTCGGGTATGCGTGTTGAGAGGTTTTTCATTACCTGTTGTTGCATTAAACTGTGAATCGTATCCACAATCATGTCAGTGACGGCATCCGAATTTGTTTTCAGATTACCTTTTACGATATCCAGGTAGGCCACTTTGATGGGATAGGATTGAAGCACTCGCATTTCATCAAAATCCAGTATATACAGCGAAAAACCAAGATTATAGATCAGCTTGGTTATATCAGACAAGTGTTCTATATCGACATTTTCACGGATCATTGTAAAAGCCATGGCATATTTTGTATCCGCGTCGGAAAAGACAAGCTTGAAATTGCCAAACTCGCTGTTCTGATTAAAGTACTGAAAAAACTCCTGCTCTAAAAGCTTCAAGCCGTTTTTGTTTTCTCTACTCATGAGCTGATTTGTGTATCGATAGCTGTCTGGAATGTCTGAATAATTGCCCGAAAAACAAAAACCTGCGTAGCGCACTTGTTCCTGAGCACCCAAAACAGTTATAAATAAAACCAATCCAATAAAAATCAATTTCTTATACATACTTATTTTCCCTCATTGTTCAATCTTAGCCATTGGGGCTCTATAGTCTTTGTGGTTGCATCTTTAGAGGCATTGTTTTAATGCAGTTAAATACTTTGGTCAGCCTGACAGGTAGGGTTGAAACAATATTTTGATCTTTTTGTTTTTCGCCCAGGTCAGCCATTTTTTCGTTAATATTCATCATATCATAATATTTGGGTTTTCGGCTCTTGTCTATGCGCGACGACAATTTTGTAACTGTCCAGGCAAGTGTCGATGTCATTTCTGCAAGTTTTTTACCATACCTCATACCGAACATCGTTTCACAGGATAATATGTGTCTTAAAACCATTGTTATAGTCTTATCAGCCTTCATTACCGGTGTTTCCTTTTTTGGCTTTGAAGCAGTATCCCACTCCATGAACTTTTTGGATGAGAGTGGCATGGCGGCCCAATTTTTCTCGCAGATTGCTGATATGCACGTCCACAGTACGCTCTACCACAATCTTGTCGTCGCCCCAGAGGTGGTCCAGGATTTCACTGCGGCGGAAAGCCCATTCCGGGCGAGTGGTTAACAGTTGCAGGATGCGGAATTCTGAGAGGGTGAGAATGATCCTCTTGCCTTTGTCAATTAATTCTTGGCGCTGGATATCCAGATTCAGTCCAGGTACGATTTCAACAGTTCCGTTTTGGGGAAGATGGGCGCTTCGGCGTAAAATGGCTCGCACTCTTGCCAGCAGCTCCTCCTGCTCGAAAGGTTTGCAGATATAGTCGTCAGCACCCAAGTTCAGCCCTTTTACAATGTCATCCAGTTCCAGCCTCCCTGTGACCATGATAATTGGAATAGCTCGTAGAATGGGATCGGACTTCAAATCCCGGCAGACGTCCAGCCCGTCGCGGTCTGGAAGCGTCAAATCCAGTAAAATCAAATCCGGTGTTTCCTCACCCAAACCGTTCCATAAGGAAATAGTATCGAGGAAACCCCGAACTCTATAACCATTATCTTCCAACAGCTTTATCTCAATGCTTAGAAGATCCTGATTATCTTCAACAACAAATACCAAATTCATATCATATCCCTTTCAAATACATAAAGAATGAAACCCTGTTTATTTGACAAGCTTTTTTTTGTTAAGTTTTCTTAACAATTGCTTCAGATGGCTTAGCCATTGCGTTTGAAGGTTGCTATAATTGGATTTCCTGCAGTTAATTTGGCTCAATTTCATGTACGATATGAAGGCTCAATCTCAATACCCTGTTATGAATGAAATATCGCTTTCCATCGTTCCTTATAAAGGGAAGAGCCAATTTCAAATTAATTGTCTTCAAGGACTCCACTTGGAAGGTTGACTACATATCTAATGCCTTTTTTTCATTTTGCTGTAGTCCATGCCAGTTGGAAAACCAAGCTTTTCTTGACAGTTTGCTTGGCGCGGATAAATTTGCCAAAACATAAAAAGGGAAGAGACGGAAACATGAAAATACGTTTTGCGAAGATAGAAAAGTATATGCGGTTGGCTTTTGTGGCGTTGAGCCTTGCCGCGGCGGTCTATAATTTCATTGAACATTCCTGGGAAATGTTTTTCACCTCGATTTTGACCATTGTGCTGTTCATGCTGCCCACAGTGATGGCAAAACGTGCCAAGATCAGCATTCCGGCGCCTTTCCAGATTGTGACTCTGCTTTTCATTTTTGCCTCTATGTTTCTGGGCGAAATTCATGATTATTATTATCGCTTCAAATGGTGGGACACCCTGCTGCATGGCAGTTCAGCAGTGATTTTGGGTTACACTGGCTTCCTGTTGATCTACGCCTTGAACAAGGGCAAAAAGATGCATGTGCGCCTGAGCCCGTTTTTCATGGCACTGTTCAGTTTTTGTTTTGCCCTGGCAGTTGGTGCGCTGTGGGAAATCTTTGAATTTGCAGTGGATGGCGTCTTTGGTGCGAACATGCAAAAAGCCAGAGATCTGGGCTTGGACACGCGCTTGGGCGTGATGGACACGATGTTGGACTTAATTGTGGATGCAGTCGGCGCCCTGACGGTTTCCATTGCCGGCTACTTCCATGCGAAAAGGAAGCAGGGAGACGATTCTGCACTTTGGAAGCTGCACCAGCAATTCATCGAGGAAAACCCGGAACTTTTCAAAAAATAAGTCCCAGTTGAGCGCCGTGAAATCTTATCACAAAGCGTGAATCCAGGCTTTTAGCCGCTGGTCACGACTTTTTTACTGATTTGATAAAACCCCTGCCATGGCATAAATACGGCGATATTCGCTCACCAGATGTTCCATCCAGGCCTGATGGTTGGGAAACCTGATCCGCCCGATGGGTGAAGGCGAAGGAAGACGATAAACCCAGATTAGTCGCGGTTTGGAGGCTTCGTCTTTGAGCTCAAAACAAAACTCCCCATCCCGCTGTTCCAGTTGGATGCCATGCAAAGCCAAACTCCTGCCCAGCCAAGTGTGAACCTTGTGTAAGCTGGTGCAGCAAAAAGCCTTAACCTTGGGCGCTTCCTGCAAAAAAGGCAGCGGATCGCGAAATGAAAGCGGTTTCAGCTTTGCATCGGTGCCGCTTCCGTCTCTGCGCTCAAAACTATCCAAAATATCCATGATCCCAAGTGATCTCAGCTTCAGCCAGTTTTGTAAAAAATCCCGCTGACGCCGGGTCTTTTCCTCACGAGGCAGTTCCAAATCACGCAGGTCATTCAGTTCGGCGAGTCCATCCGGATCATAAACCCGGAACATCGCTTCCCAGAAGGTGTTGCAGCCTCGATCACAGGAACCGTAAAACCAATCGATGTCCCGGGGGTGCAGGGCCAAATCGCTGGGCAGGCAAAACCGGGCGGGCGGCGTGCTGCCCAAAATGATGGCACGGGCATGGGAAGGCACGAACGGATCGTAAGGATCTCGCTGGATTTCAAGCTTGCCTTGATGGGGTTTGCTTCTGCTTTTCTTCATTTTATTCTCTGCTTCTCCCTTGGCCCCAGCAGGGTAGTCACCCGGTTCGCTTTCTTGTGTCTCCCCAAAAAAAATCGGGTGGCTGACGGGTGGCAGAGCAAAACGACATCAGTTGGGCTCAAGGGAGAGGCAGACCCAAAGCGGTCAAAACTGTGAGTTGTGATTTTGGGAAGGGCGGTAATCTTCATGTTCACAATGAATTATGCTTCAGAAGCATCCTTGCTTTCGTTTTGGGTCAATTCCCGCAGGATGGCGATGGCATTTTCCTTGGCTCCTTCGCCGTTTTCCGCAACCGGACCCACACAGGATGGACAACCCTCTTTGCAGGGACATTTTTCTGCAAGATCCAACGCAGCGGCAAGCACTTGATCGTGAAGCTGAAACAGCTTGCGAGAGAGTCCGATGCCGCCGGAAATGTTGTCGTGGATCAGAACAACGGGATTTCCGTTTGCCAGAGGGGAGTTGTCCTCGGTGAAAACATCGATATCCTTGCGATCGCACATCACAAAAAAGGGCGCCAGATTCACCAAAAGGTAACCCAGTGCAGAAAGCCCGCTTTGCATTCTAACCCCCTGTTCCGCAAGGTGATGGCAGCGTGGACAGAGCGTAACCAGATTGCCGGGCGCATTGGCTTCCTCGGCGTTGGCAAACTTTTTGAAAGGAATGATATGGTGGACATGGTGGGCGCTGTCGGTTTCGGGCAGACCGCAGTGTTTGCACAGATTTCCATCGCGCTTCCGGATTTGAACGGAAATCCTGCCCCAATCGCTGCCATAATCGTTGGATGAACTGTTCCAAAGCTTTTGCGCGCTCACCCGTGCCACCGTTTCCGGCGAGATGCCAATCCACCAAGCCACTGTGTTCAAAACAGTTGGCTCCATGTCCAGCGGCTCGCGTCCCAAAATTTCCTGGGTGTTGTATTTGAGTTTTTTGAAGCCGGTCATGGTGGTGGTAACCGTTACTTTGCCCAGATATTTCGAGCCACCAGCCACTTTTTGCCGGTTTTGCGGGATGTCGGCTTCGATCTGGGTGTTCCGCTGGGCTTGGGTGATATAATCAAGGTTTGTAGGCTCAACCAATGCCTTGCCGTTTTTGAGGTTCAGTTCCCTGACTTTCCAAGCGTTTCCGCGATCCAGATAGATGGCGCCGGGGTGAGCCATCCAGTGGGCGCTGGAGCCATCCACCCAGGCGATAAGTTCATCTTGAGCAAGGATTTGCACCTGATCCGAGATGTTGCGCAGGGATACTTCGGAGGCGGGATAGGATTCGGGAATGCCCACATAGCGGCTTTGGGCACGCCGTGCCAAACCGTTTTGCACCAAAACTTCCAAATGGGGGTGAATATGCTCCGGGCCAAGGCTGCCAAAGCCTTCTCCATCCAGAAAAGCCAGATCGTGGATGGCGCAGAGCAGTTGGCTTTGCAAGATCTCGGTGTGGTCCGGTGAAATGAGTGCATTTTCGGGGTTGTTTTCAAAGAGATACTGCGGATTTTGGCAGATGTATTGATCCAAGGGATTGGCACTGGCAATCAGAATCGCCAGCGAGGTTTTTCCCTTGCGCCCGGCTCTTCCCGCCTGCTGTCTGGTGCTGGAAATGGTTCCGGGATATGTGTTTAGAAAAACCGCATCCAAGCCGCCGATGTCGATGCCCAGTTCCAATGCGTTGGTGGAAATCACCATACCGATCTTGCCTTCGCGCAGTTCTTGTTCAATTTCACGGCGGTCTTTTGCCAAATATCCGGAACGATAGCTTCGCACGCGCGGACGCAGGGTTTGGTCGTCTGTGAGATGGAGGTAGAGGATTTCCACACTACGCCGGGGTCCGCAAAAGGCGATGGCTTGTCCGGGTCCATGCAGCCAACGTTTGGCAAGCCTGCTGGTTTCCATCATGGCGCTGCGCCGGATGCCAAGGCTGGCGTCCACAATCGGGGGGTTCAGGATCAGAAATTCCCGTCTGCCGTGGGGTGAACAATCTTGGTCGATGAGACAGACCGGGCTTTCCAGCAGTTCTTCCGCAAGTTGCTTGGCGTTTGCCAGGGTGGCTGAAGTGCAGATGAATACTGGGTTTGAACCGTAAAGCCTGCAGATGCGTTTCAGGCGGCGCAAAACGTTGGCAAAGTGGGAACCGAAAACGCCGCGATAGGTGTGGACTTCGTCGATCACCACATATTTGAGCCGGGAGAAAAAAGTCGCCCAGAGGCTGTGGTTCGGCAAAATGCCCACATGCAGCATGTCGGGGTTGGAAAAGATGAGCCGAGCCTGACCGCGGATGCCGCGCCGCGCTTCGGCAGAAGTGTCTCCGTCATAGATTCCGTTTTTAAGCTGGGAGAGTGTGGGAACCCGCTTTTTGAGGGATTCCAAGAGTTCGTTCATCTTCTGGTGTTGATCCTGGGCGAGGGCTTTGGTGGGAAAAAGCAGCAGGGATCGGGATGAAGGGTCATTCAGCAGACCCTGGAGAATGGGAAACTGGTAGCAGAGGCTTTTCCCGCTGGCCACTCCGGTGCTGAGCACGGTGTTCTTGCCTTGAAGCACAGCATCGATGGCTTCCCGCTGGTGATGGTAGGGGCGCTTAAGTCCCCTGTCGGCAAGCAGTTCCAAAAGTTCCGGGCGGCTTTGAGGAGGAAATTCCGACCACTGTGCCTGGCTTTCCTCCAAGCTTTGTCGTGCCACGATATTCTTGTTGAAAGAGCCGTCCTGCAAAAGCTGCATCAAAAACGAATCTACGTCCCCATAGCATTGATTTTTCAAGGGATTACCACCAAACGTTTGACTTCGCTTTTGGCATTATTCTCCAGTTTCAGAAAATAGATTCCCGCTGGCAGTGAAAGCTTGTGTTCAGCGCTGTTGAATTGGGCTATATCCTTGGAGGAATAAAGCTTGCGACCCCGGATGTCGTGGATACTGAGGCTGAACTTTGAGCGGGAGGAATGATCCACATGAAAACCGCCACGGCAGGGATTGGGAAACACCTGGAAGCCAATTTTCTGGACAAATTCATCCTGCACGGGCACCCAGCCGCCTTCGCCGGTGACAACAATCTCGTCCAGATAGAGGATTTTGGCATCCCAGGAACAGCATTGAAAAGCCAGCCAAACATCCTGCTCTTCCCAGTTTGAGAGGGTAATATTGTATTGGGTCCACTGTGCCGGCACCGAAATCCACGGGCTGGGTCCGATCTGGGTAAAATTCTCGGTTTGGGTGCCTGTGGTGGAAATATACAGTTTAAGCCGTTCCAAACCGTAGTCCGCAGTGTGTGAACGCGCCCAAAAAGTCAGCCGGGGAAAGCGTCCCAAATTCAGGCGCGGGGTGATGAGCCAATCGTTGTTGGGAGGGTTGTAACTGGCTATTGCCGCAATGGATTGCGCACCTTCATAGGCGGCGACGGCGTCGAAGGGCGGCTGGCTTTGCGATGGTGAAAAAACCAGCCAGGGCAGGGGTCCACCGCTGCCGGGAAAAGCCAAACCTTCAAAGCTCCAGGTATTGGAAAGATCCTTGTCGATATTTTGCCAGCCGGGGATGGTTTGGCTGAAAGGGGTCAAACCTTCAAAGCTTTCCCGCAGAATGAGATGCGGGATTATCTCCGGGATGTGGACGCTGATGGTGTTCGATGGAGAGGAAATCTCACCCAAAGAATTTTGCGCCAAAATCCAATAGTATAAAACCTGACCGGGAGCCACCTCAAGGTCTTGATAGTCTGTGGTATGCGTGGCAGCCAAAAAATGACCGTTGCGGATCACCCGGTAGAGAACGGGGTTTCCCTGAACCGGTGCCTGCCAGTTCAAGCAAACCTGATCGCCATTATAAAAACCGCTCAAATTTGAAGGAGCAGAAATTCCCTCGCCGCGGGTGATGAAACTCCACAAGGGTCCCTGATGGCTTTCGCCATTTTCATGTGCCAAAACCTGCCAAAAGTAGCTTGTATAAAGCTGCAACGGTTCGGGCGGCTGCCACCTGCTTTGCTGCAAACCTTGAGCCACACAGGGCAGATTTTGAGAGTTGCTTCCAAAAAAGAGGTCGAAAGAGCCGGCGTCGCTGTGCCACTGAAGCGCTGCATCCAGTTCCACATCAATGGCTTGGTCTTCTGGAAAAGGCTGGGCGGGCGTGAGAATATGGGGGCTTATCTCCAAACGCAGATTTGCCTGGGCGTTGCGAATGAAAAAAGCAGACTGCCAAGGGATTTCAGGCGGGTTGGCAGGATCGGGATTCACATCGTTGCTGATAAATGTAATTCCCATCGGTACAGCGACTTCCGTGGATATAAAGTCATCCAGGTTAGTGCTGTTCAGCGGCATGTTTTCATCCACAGCCAAAATCAGGTTGTCGATGCCGTTGTAAAAGAATGGGGTGCTGAGACTTATGGTGAGCCAGCCCGTTCCCGGCAGACTCGAGGAAAAGTCCGTTTCAGAATGAACGCCGGAAAAGACCAGATTCAGGCTGTCGATGGGTACCCAGCTTGTGATATTTTGCCGCTGCACGTGTCCCAGATATACGTCCCAGTCGGAGTTGCCTTCCAGGAAATTATTGCTGCGTATATCGTATTGAAAGCTGACCGAATGGATTAAACCGGCAGTTCCGATTTGGGAAGCCAGATAAATCTGCTGGGAATAGCTAAAAAAACGAAACGGTTCGATGGGCAGACCCTGGTTGTAAAGCGAACCGCTGCCAATCTGGATGATGTCTGCGCTCAAAGCCAAAGATAGCAGCAGGAGCGCGATCAGAACCGCCTGGCGCATTTAAGCCTTTTTCCGCCAGATGCTTAGCTGCACATGTTTCAGGCTGTGAAGCCGCTGTTCCCGGCGCAGGGTTTGCCAAAGCTCCCTGGGTTCTTCCAAGAGCGCGAAATTTGCTTCCAAGATCTCCCGGAGCGCTTCGAAGCTGCCAAAGGGTTCGCCGTCTTTGCGGAAGCCACCCAGCCTGTCTTCAGCACGGGTGATTTCGGGATTCCAGTCGTAGCCATCCACAAAAACCAAGATTCCATACGGGTTCAGGCGTGTGTGGATTTCCTCCAGGAAGCGGCGGGGCTTGATGGCGCCTTCGATGGCGTTTTCCGCCAGGATAAAATCGTAGCCGGTGAATTTGGCGATGAGGTTGGAGACGTCCGCCTGCCAAAACTCGACCTTATCCGCAAACTCCGCCAAGCCAAAATCTTTCAGGTGTTTTTCTTGATGGCTGATGATTTCGCCTTCTTCCACGCGAATGTAGCGAATGAAGCCTTTTTCCTGCATTTGGATGGCCAAACGAATGAGCCGGGTGGTGAAATCCAGCCCGACAACGCTGGCGAAAGTTCTTGCCAATTCAAAACTTAGGCGTCCGGTTTTGCAGCCCAGATGCAGGGCTTTTTTGCCTTGCATGGCTTGAAGTGTGGCTTGCAAAGCATCCAGGATTTGCAGGCTGAAGTGTTTGCCGCCCAAGGGGTTGACACCCCAGTTGGCATCGCACCAAGGAATGATTCTGAGGTCGGTTTCATAAGGTTCATCGTGCAGAGTAACCGGTTCCGGGCTTGAAATATAGCGGAAGCCTGCATGTTGATAGAAATGACGGCGGAAGGCATAACGTGAATCTCGCAGGGCTTCGTTTCCGGTGGAAATCCAGGAACCGCCTTTAATCAGGTTGTGGCGTCCATCGAAAGTGGGCACGCTGAAGTCGTCGTAGATAGGGTGGATTTTGAATCCGGGGAAAGGATAGATGGGGGTTTCGGTCCATTGCCAAACATTTCCGATCACGTCAAAAAAGTCACCAAAGGCAAAACGATCCACGGGGCAGGAGGAAGCCCAATATTCCAGATTAATGTTTGCCGGAGCTTTATCCCAGAGGGGCTGTTCGGTTTTTACGAGGCTGTCTCGCAGCAGCATCCATTCCTCTTCCGCGGGCAGGCGGATCGGGAGACCGGTTTCGGCTGCCTTCCAGTTGCAGAACGCCTTGGCTTCCAAATAGTTGCATTCCACCGGCCAGTTCCAGGGCATGTCGATTTCATTGGCCATGAGGCGCAGCTTGTATTTCTGACCGTATTTGCGCCAAAAACGGGGCATTTCAGCTTTTTGGAATGAGAGCCAGGACCAGCCTTCCGGGGTCCAGTAGCGTTCCTGGAAATAGCCGCCGGCTTCGATGAATTCCAAGAATTCGGCGTTTGAAACCAGATATTTGGAAGCTTTGAAGTCCTTGATGTCAAAGGAGATGGAACCATATTCGTTGTCCCAGCCATACCAGGGGCTGTCATCATCTCTGCCCAGGGTGATTTTTCCACCTGAGACTGGCAAAAGCTCGTTTTGTGGAGCACTACCGCTTTCGGGGCAAACGTTCCAAAGATCCAAAAGCTGAACTTTATCCAAAGGAAGCTGTCGGATGAGAACGGATGATGTCTCCAAGTGTATGCGCTGGTGTTCGATAGCCATGATGATTCCCCACCAGGGGCTGTCCCAACCGATGCCATTTTCATCCAAGGGAAGTTCGCTGATCAGGCGATCCACGCGCTCGCGCACCAAATCGCGATATTGTCGCACTTCCTGGATGGATGGCCAGTCGTAGTTGGCATCGTTGAGGTCATCCCAGCTCATTTCGTCCACGCCGATGGCGAACATGGATTCATAGGCCGGGTTGATGCGTTCGTCTATCACCTTGCCAATGATGAATTTATTTATGTAAAACGCCGCAGTGTGCCCCAGGTAGAAAACCAAGGGATGGCGCAATGGATCTGCACGCAGATAAAAGGTTTCGTCGTCTTTGAGGCTGTCGTAGAGCTTTTCGTCGATGGTGTAGGTCTGGTGGAAGTAGTGGCGCATCTGTTCGCGCAGCTTTTCGGGCTCTGTCAGCTTGAGGTTCAGGGTTTTTATTCCTTTTAAGTCGTCCATGGAAACTCCCATCTTTTTGAACTTTGACAAAGACAAAAATGGGCAGGGAAAATGTCAAGCGGGAATTGATTCGTGGAAGTGAAGATCCTCCATTTTTCAAGTCTGGAAGCGCACTGACGGGCATCATGATATTGCAGCAAAAGAGTTGCTGTTTTACGGCTTGTGGTCAGATGGGATTGCCACACTGTTTGACAAAAGAGGGGGGCTGCCTTAAATTGTAAATAAAATGAAAAACATTGAGGTAACATGAGCAGCGCACCGCGCGGAGAGCGCCTGATAATCACACTTTTGGGAAATCGCAACAGCGGCAAATCCAGCCTGATAAACGCACTTACGGGTCAGGAAATTGCCATCGTTTCCGACACTCCGGGCACCACCACCGACCCGGTTGACAAACGCTATGAACTGGTGCCCCTGGGTCCGGTAACTTTTTATGACACAGCGGGTTTGGACGATGTGGGCGAACTTGGCAAAAAGAGGGTGGAAGCCACTTTCAGAATTCTGTTTCGCACGGATATGGCGATTTTTGTGAACGATGGCAAGCCTTTCGGGGAAATGGAACAACAGATGCTAAAGAAGCTGCAGGAGATGAAGATACCGCATCTGGTGGTGTTCAACAAAAGCGATCTGCGCAGCCCCGACCCCCAAAATACTGAATACTGCGAAAAACACGGCTTGAACTGGGTTTCGGCATCCGCCAGCAAGGGCGAAAATGCCACATTGATCAAAGAAAAACTGGTGGAATTGGCGCCGCCGCGCTATAAGGATGACAGACCTTTGGCACGGGATTTGGTGAAAGAGGGTGAATTGGTGGTTTTAGTGACGCCCATCGATCCCGCCGCCCCCAAAGGCAGGCTGATCCTGCCGCAGGTACAGGTTTTACGGGAACTTTTGGATGCGCATGCCATGGCTTTGGTCACGAGGGAATTTGAACTGAAAAAAGCGCTGGCGTCCCTGAAAAAAGATCCCGATCTGGTGATCACGGACTCTCAGGCGATTGCGCAAGTGGTGGCAGATCTGCCTGAACACGTGAAACTTACCACGTTCTCAATCCTTTTCGCACGCTATAAGGGCGATCTGGGCGTTTTGGCTCAAGGAGTGCGCCAGATTGACAAGCTCGAGGATGGAGACCGGGTCTTGATTGCGGAAGCCTGTTCCCACCACGTGCAGGAGGACGACATTGGACGTTCCAAGATTCCGCGCTGGATGAAGGAATACACGAAAAAAGATCTGCATTTCGAAGCCTACGCTGGGCATGATTATCCGCATAATTTGGAAGATTACGCCCTGGTGGTACACTGCGGTGCCTGCATGCTGAATCAGGCTGAAATGAGCCGCCGCATCGTGGAGTCCCAAAGACGCGGGGTACCCATCACAAACTATGGGCTCACCATTTCCAAGGTGCACGGATACTTTGACCGGGCAATTGAACCGCTGGGGATGTGAGGGGCAAAAAAGCGACCAAAGGCTCCCCCTTTCAGAGTGCCGCAGCCTGCTGAGCGGTAAATCAGTTGACAGTTTCATCCCTTCCTCAGGATGGAACAAAAAACAATAAACAGAGGAAGCAAATGAAGATTTTAGTGCTAAACTGCGGCAGCTCATCCATCAAATACCAGTTCATCGATATTGAAACCCGAAATGTTATGGCTGAGGGAATTGCCGAAAAAATTGGTGAAGAATCCGCGCTTTTCACCTACAAAAGTGAAAAATACACAGTTAAAAAGCGGCAGATGGAGATTGAAAACCACGAACAGGGTCTGCAACTGATTATCGACTCACTTTTGGATTCCCAGAACGGCGTGATTGCCGACAAGAGCGAGATCGACGCCGTTGGACACCGTTTGGTTCACGCCGGAGAAAACTACTCGGATGCCGTGGTGATCACAGACCACGTGATCGAAGTCATGCGCGAATGCGTGTCTTTGGCGCCGCTGCACAATCCTGCAAACCTCAAAGGCATTGCGGCCGTCACGGCGAATATGCCGGAAGTTCCACAATGCGGCGTGTTCGACACCGCCTTTCACCAAACCATGCCCCTTTATGCCTATTTGTATCCGCTGCCCATGGAGTTTTACAAGGTTCATAAGATCCGTCGCTACGGTTTTCACGGCACTTCCCACAAATATGTGAGCATGCAGGCCGCCGAATTTTTGGGCAAAAACATTGAAGATCTGAAGATGATCACCTGCCATTTGGGCAATGGAGCCTCCATCACCGCCATCGACGGCGGAAAAAGCGTTGATACATCCATGGGTTTGACCCCCCTGGAAGGACTGATGATGGGAACCCGCTGCGGCGATATCGACCCCGCCATTCCCATCCACATGCAGCAAAACCTGGGCTTGGGCGTGGATGAGGTCAACGGCATTTTGAACAAAAAAAGCGGAATGTTGGGACTGTCTGAAGTTTCGAACGATATGCGCGAAATTGAAGACCAGATCTTGAAATACGACAACCCCAACGCCAAGGTGGCATTTGACGTCTATTGCTATCGCATCAAAAAGTATATTGGCGCCTATTTTGCCGGCATGAACGGATTGGACGTGTTGATCTTTACCGGCGGCGTGGGTGAAAATATGCCCATCATGCGTGAAAAGGTTTGCGCAGACATGGAAGCCCTCGGCATCAAGCTGAATTTGGAAGCAAACGCCAAATTCACCGGCGACATCGAGCTGCTCAGCGAGCCAGATTCCCACGTCAAGGTCTTGAAAGTTCCCACAAACGAAGAGCTGATGATTGCCTTGGAGACCCAGCGTCTGCTTTCATAAGCACTTGAAATAATAAAAAGATATGAAGTGAGATTGCCATGCGGGTTGATCAACTTTTAAACAAACTTTGCCTCACGAAAACCCGCAGCATTGCGAAAACAGCCTGCGACAAGGGCTTGGTTTTCATCAACGGAAAAAGCGCAAAGGCTTCCAGCATCGTCAAGGAGGGGGATCTGCTTCGCTTTCGGCTCTATGGCTTTGAGCACGAACTGAAGGTGGAGAAGATCCCCTGTGGCAATGTGGCAAAAAAGGATGCCGGAGAATACTACAGCATGATCAGCCGCAGGGAATTGGACAGTTGAAACTCCTTTTCCGTGCGGCGCTGATTTATCTGATTCTGTTGGGTTGTTTGGGCTTGGGCGCCCAGGATACCACTTGGAAAGTGGCGGCTTCCACGGATTATTTTGTGATCTACAGTGTGGATGGAACCTTTCCCGGCGGAAAGGCCTTTGTGGATGAACTGGAAGAGCGAGTGGGCTTGTTGCAGATGGATTTGGGAGTCTATCCCCACAGAAAGGCGGAGATTCGCATCGTTCCGGATAAAGCCAGATATCAAAGCTTGGCAAAGGGACGCGGCGCCATCGTTGAATTCAGCGAAGCCTTCTATTCCATGCGTGAACGCCGGATCTACGTTCGCAGTATCGATCAGATTCCCCGCAACTACGGCGGCCTCATCCTGCATGAATACACACATTGGTTTTTGGATGAACTGCTCAGTCAGGCACCGCTGTGGCTGCACGAAGGAATGGCAACCCATAGCGGTGGTCAGATGGGCTTGGAACGTTATTATTACTATGTACGGGAACGCTTTTGGGGAAATCGCCTGGATTTGATCGAGTTTGGACACAGCTATCCCCAGCGGCAGGAAAACTGGGAGTTGTATTATGTAACTTCCTATTTTGCCGTGCGTTATATGCGGGAAAATGATCACGCCGCGTGGAAGGGGTTTTGGGGAATTGTGGCTGCCAACAACCGCCTGGGGAAGAAAACCAATTTTAACAGAGCCTTTGAGCAGGCATACGGATTAAATCTATATACATTCAACCAAGAATTTGCCGCTGCCAGCAAGCGCCAGGCTTGGATCTATCTTATCACCGGCTTCACATCCCTGCTTTTTGCAGTTCTGCCTTTTTTGGTGATCTTTGCCAGAATCAGGCAGAAAAAGAAGATGAAGACCCTGCCGGATTTGGAACTGCCCGCCCCTCCTGAGGATGAGACTTCCGAGGAACAGCAGGATGGGCTAACTGATAATTAAATGAAGGAGATAAAGATGACCGACAACAAACAGGTTATGCAAACAACCTCAAAGGTTTTGATGGTACGTCCCGTTCAATTTGAATACAATGTTGAGACGGGAGTAAACAATCAATTTCAGCAGAAAAACGAAGAAGGCGGCGTGCATCAGAAAGCGCTTGAAGAGTTTGACGCTTTTGTGAAGCTGCTGCAGGATTATGATGTGGAAGTGGTTGTGGTGCAGGACACCAAGGAACCGCACACACCGGATTCAATTTTTCCGAACAACTGGTTTTCATCGCACAACACGGGTGAATTGGTTCTCTACCCCATGTTTGCCGAAAACAGAAGAGCGGAAAGGAAGCCCGTAGTGCTGGATCTGCTGCGCAATAAGATGAAACACGACAAAGTGATCGACCTCACCCACTGGGAAGAAAAGAATGAGTTTCTGGAAGGAACCGGAAGCATGATTTTCGACAGGGAAAAACGGATTGCCTATGCATGCCGTTCTCAGCGCACCTCCGACCAAGTGTTTGCAGAATTTGGTGAGCGGATGAATTATGAATATCTGCTTTTTGATGCGATCGACAAAGCTGGAAACCCCATCTATCACACAAACGTGATGATGGAAGTGGGGACCAAGCTCGCAATTGTTTGCCTTGATGTGATCAAAACTCAAGAGCAGCGCGACAAACTTGTTGCCAAGCTCCAGGAAACCGGAAAAACCATTGTGGAAATCACTCTGGATCAGATGATGCAATTTGCCGGAAATATGATTGAGCTCAAAAGCCGCAGCGGAGAACCCATCATGGTGATGTCTCAAACTGCAAGAAATGCACTCACACCCGAACAGGTGGAGATCATTTCCAAACACAGCAAAATTCTTGCCACCGAATTGGAAACCATTGAAACCAACGGCGGCGGCTCCGCAAGATGCATGATTGCGGAACTCTTTGTTGATTAAGCAACCATGCTTTCAATCTTTTCGGCGATCCAAGCCATGAACGCGGCGGAACCTAAAGAAGAAACCTCGCTCACTGAAGTTCGCGGTTTGCCGAAAGAGAGAAAAAACAAATAGTATGTTCAAAAAACACACCCGGCAGATTTCTGTCGGGTGTTTTATTTCTCGTTCCTGCACAATGATATTTCTTGGAAACCCCGTTTTGCTTACATCAAAGGATGGCAAAACACAGCGGTGGCTGGCAGTGCGGGAATAAGAAGAGGAGAAAATATGTTTCCCATCAGTTTTGGAAGCGACAACCACAGCGGCGTGCATCCCAAGGTTTGGGAAGCCATGCACAAGGCGGACTCAGGATTTTGCCCTGCCTATGGCGATGATCCGCTCACTCAAAAAGTGCTCAAACAGCTTGAATGGCTGTTTGGAGGCGGATGTGAAGCTTCGTTTGTGATCACCGGCACGGGTGCCAATGTGTTCGCGCTGCAAAACCTGGTAAGTTCCTTCCATGCAATCTTTTGTGCGAACACTGCCCACATCAATGTGGATGAATGCGGCGCCGTGCAAAAATTCACCCAAGCCAGACTGAAAGTGATCGACAGTCCCAACGGAAAACTGAGTCCCGAAATGATTTACCCACATCTGATGACGAACCGGGATCAGCACCACTCCCAGGGGCGCGTGGTTTCCATCACCCAAAGCACGGAATATGGTACACTCTATTCCCTGGCAGAGCTCAAGGCCTTGGCAGATTTTTGTCATCAACAGCAGATGTATCTCCACATCGATGGAGCGCGTCTGGCGAATGCCGCCGCCGCTTTGGGCTGTTCACTGAAAGAAATGTGCAAAGACACCGGGGCGGATATCGTCAGCTTTGGCGGCGCAAAAAACGGCTTGCTCTTTGGCGAAGCCCTGATTTGCTATCATCCGGAGCTTTGCGCAAATCAGCGCTTTTACCGCAAACAATGCTCCCAGCTTTTCAGCAAAATGCGCTTTATCGCCGCACAATTTGAAGCATATTTGGAAGACGATCTTTGGCGCAAAAACGCCACACGAGCCAACGAAATGGCAGCGCTTTTGGCTTCACGGTTGAAACAGATTCCGCAGGTAAAAGTCACCCAGCCAGTGATGGTCAATTCCGTTTATGTAATTCTTCCACGCAACATAAGCCCCAGCCTCATGGAAAGATACCATTTCTACATGTGGAACGAGGCACTGAATGAAGTTCGCCTGATGTGCGGATATAATACCACCGAAGAACAGATTGACAGCTTTGTTGCAGACCTGCGATCCATGCTTTGAGACTCGGCTTTTCCAGTTTTGCAAACTGCGGTTTTTCATAAATCCAAAAATATATCTTGACAAGATTCATTCATATTTAAAATTCGGTTTCACAGACCCTACATAGAATGCCCTCCGAGTCCGTGGGGACGCCGCCCGGTGTTCCCCACGGTTTTTTTTATCCCCAAAACTCACTAATCATCAGGCTTTCAATGGCAAAAATGCGTGCTTTTTGGTTTGTGGCGTTATCGGAATAAATTGTTATTGGAAGGCCGTACGAAAATTAAGCGTTCGCGGCTTACAAATACCGAGTAAGGAGCTCATCCAATGCGCAGAATCAGATTGATAAAAAACGCCAAACCCACTCTGGAAGGAGCGGGAGTCCACCTTGTCCGTGCCTTTGGCTTTGGCGACGAACGGCTTTTCGATCCCTTTTTGTTGTTGGACGATTTTCGCAACGACGACACCCGCAACTATTTGGCAGGCTTTCCCTGGCATCCTCATCGCGGCATGGAAACCATCACCTACATGCTGGAAGGCAGTGCGGAACACTCGGACAGCCTTGGCAACAGCGGCGTAATCCGCAAAGGCGATGTGCAATGGATGACCGCAGGCCGCGGCATCATCCACCAGGAAATGCCCAAGCCCAACGAGATTGGCCGCATGTATGGCTTCCAGCTTTGGGCAAACCTGCCGGCAGCCAAAAAAATGATGCCTCCGCGCTATCAGGATATTTTGGCTGAGGATATTCCCAAGGTGGAATTGCCCAACGGCGCCGAAGTCAAAATCATCTGCGGCTCTTTCCAAGGGGTGAGGGGTCCCGCTCAAGACATCATGATCGAGCCCCAATATTGGGATGTGTATCTACCTGCAGATGTTGAGCTTAGCCTGCCTGCCCCAATGGGCGAAACCTGCTTTTTCTATGCCTATGCAGGGGAAGTGGAAGTTTCTGGTCAAACTGTGCGAAACCGCCAGGTTGCGCTTTTGGAAAACGGCGACGGGGTGACCTTTAAAACCTCATCCGAGGAATTCCGCATGCTCTTTTTGAGGGGAAAGCCGCTGAATGAATCAATCTCGTGGCGCGGACCCATTGTGATGAACACCCGTGAAGAAACCGCAACTGCGTTTAAAGAACTGGAAAAGGGAACCTTTTTGAAGTAAGCCGGCGCTTAATGCTCTCCAAAATAGCGGACGATCTTTTCCAGCGGAAGCCGGTTTTTGCTGCCGGGGAAAAAGCTCAGGGCTTTGCCGTAAACCGTTTTCTTTTCAGCGGGATAGCCAAAGGGCAGCATCGCCACCACCCGCCATGATTTGGGTAGATCCAGATATTTTTTCACCGCTTTTTCATTGTAGGCAGCCATCCAACAGCTGCCCACTCCGCGGTTCCAGGCAGCCAAAACCATTTGCTGAACAGAGATGGCAACGTCCACCAGATAGTAGTCCTGTGCATTCACACGCAGGCCTTTGGAGCTGTCGGCACAAGCTGCAATCAGGCAGGGCGCTTTCCGGATGAAAAGATTGGAAAGCCCCAGCAAACCTGAATTCAGCGACATTTTTTTGATCTGCTCAGGATCTTTGAGAACCACGTAGCGCCAGGGCTGCCGGTTTTGGCTGGAAGGCGCCAGACGCCCCGCCTCCAAAATTTCGTTTAAAACCTCATCCGGAATGGGATCCGGCAAAAAATCCCTCACGCTGTGTCGGCTGGCCATAAGTTCCATAAAATCCATTTTGAACCTTCCTTAAAACTATGCCATCTTCTCTCAAATATCCAAGGGACCGCGCTTGCAAAGAGCCAAAATTCCCGCAGTCCAAAACAGATAAAAAGAGATCCAAGTGTAATACGCAAGATCCAAAACCCTTTCCAGCGGCACGGCAAGGCTTTGTCGGTGGAGCAGATAAAGCACGGCTGCATAGACAAATACAACAACCAGACTGAGATGAATTGCCAGCATGGCAGCCTGAAAACGGATGTTTTTGTCCTTTTGATCCATATCTTTGAACCGAAAATTCAGCAGAATGCGGATTGCCCACAACGAAACATTGAACAGCGCCAGCAGGGTGAGTGTCAGTTCCAGATTGAAAGCGCCCAAATCGGGAATCAGAAATGCCTTGACGACGATGAATACAACGCTGCTGATCAGGCTGAACAGCGCTTCTTTTTGTGGAAGAGGCATGGTTTATACTCCTTAAAAATGGTTTGCAGATTGCAGGTTTGCAGCTTAATTATGTTGTTGCTGCAACGTTGCTTCATCTTTGGGCTTGAATTTGTCAAGCGCAAATTGCACATGCGATGTCGATTCATCTAAATTCAGGCTTTTCCACCATTTTAAGCCGGGGTTGTTAAGGCAACCCTTAAAAACATTCATCCTCTCAGTTTAAGCTTTTTTACCGTAAATAAAACTTACCTCTGTCCCTTGGCTCGAGCAGTAATCTTTCCTTGATATTCCCCATAGACCTCACGTAAAAAAGACAGGAGGCATTTAGGAAGTATATAGGTTGTATATTGGTTGGGCTCAAGGGCGGAAGGAAGCTGAAGAAGTTTTTTTGTGCTTGGATGAGCTTGAAACCGGAATGATCCGGGTTAACTCTCAGCCGGTTTTTACAGCAAATAATTGAAATTGAAATTGAAAGGAAATAATGAAAGCCCCGGACATCATGTGAGCCGGGACTTCATTTCAGCCTTCAACCCTTTAGGAGATACAGCCGGATTTAGAAGAATCTGAAAACGTGCCTCGGGCTGTGATAGCCGGGATTGCCGGATGCACCCGGCTGCATTGCATATGCCCCCAGACATACGATTTTGCCTTCCAACATCAGCGTGGAACCGCTGATTTCGGGGCTGTCCAGCCTCAAGTCCTGCCCCAAGCCAATTCCGGTAAATTCTGAGACTCCCAAGTTTTTCAGCCTGCCGAAAACCTGATTGGTATCGAACCAATGCTCTCTTGGATGAGAATCAGGAACGCGGTCCACCACGTCGAACACATAGCTGCGCAAAATCTTTTCCCCCAGATCCTTCCACACCTCGGGCGAAGAAACCAAATCCAAGCCCAAAAAACGTCCATCCAGTTCCACATACATTCCGCAACTGCCCGGTCCTTGCAAAACTTCGCTGAAGATGCGATAAATATCGTGAATATCCTGACCGCGATGTGTAAAGGCATCAGCCATGGCTCTTGTGTGTGAATTCGTCTTTTTTCATTTGATTAAGGGATAAAAGCCGATTTGTGAAGTAGAAAGATGAATATCAATCAAGACCTTGAAAAGATGCTAAACCCAGATGAGGGGCAAGGGCTATCTCCTTTATGCAGTGAGGTTTGCAATAATTAAAAACAATGACTTTAATATATGTTTGACCTTTGTACCAAAATATTCCTTGACAAGCACCGTCACCTCAAAAGAATGTGATGCATTCACTAAAACATAATAAAAAAAGAGTTGTTTTAAACCAACAAACAAAGGAGAAAATGATGAAAGCAACGAAGTATTTTCTGATCCTGCTTGCGGTGGTGGCTCTGTTCGCCTTCGCGTGCAAAACCGAGAAAGAAGAAATTCCAGAAGAAAACGAAACTGTTGAATTAAGCCCGATCGACCAGATGCTCAAAGACATGGAAGATTTTGTGGTGGAATGGCAGCCCAAAGCTGAAGAAGGCAAAGCTAATGAAGAAGTTACAGCCGCTTTTATGCAACAATGGGAACCTATTGCAAAGAAATCCGAAGAATTTAAAGAAGAAGACTACAACGAAGAGCAAAAAGCAAAAATGGAAGATCTTGGCCTGCGCATGGCAGAAATCATGCAAAAACTGGGAATCGAATTCTGATCCATTTGTAAAAACTATGCCCCCAGCAATGGGGGCTTTTTTTTATCCGTAAAATAAAACCGGGCTTTTCGCTGTGAAAACACCCGGTCAATATAGTTCCCAATCAGGAAGAATTGCTTTGGAAACAGCCTCATTCGATATCGAAGATCAGCTTTTCCTTTTCAACCGGTTCGGGCACGATCCTGTAGGCAGAACGCACCAGGGAAACCACTTCCTCGGCTTTGGCGGCGTCGTTGGCATGGATTTCACCGATGGCTTCGCCTTTTTCCAAACGGTCTCCAATTTTTGGGATCAGCAGTGCGCCCGCACCATAGTCGATGGCATCCGTAACTTTCATTCTGCCGGCTTTGATGCGCACCAGGGCATAGCCGATGGCGCGTGAATCAATGCTCTGCACATAGCCCGAAGTATCCGCAAAAATAGGCAGTTTCACCTTGCTGCTGCCCAAAAGGCTGTAATCTTCCAAGACCCTGGCATCTCCACCCTGAGCTTTGATCACTTCCTCCAGTTTGTCAAGCGCTTTTCCGCTGGAAACGGCTTCTTCGATCATCCTGAAGGCTTGTTCCTCGGTCTGTGCCAGTCCGGCTTCCAAAAGCAGCAGCGCCACCAGCTGTGAGGTGAGTATCTTCGTATCCCGCAGGGGGTTGCCTTTCAGATATTCGATTGCCTCCACCATCTCCAAGGCGTTTCCCACCGCCAAGCCCAATGGCGAATTCATGTTCGAAAAAACCACGCGCACTTTCTGCCCAAAGCTTGCTCCGGTGGAGATGAGAAGCGCTGCCAGTTCCCTGGCTCTTTCAAGGTTTGGCATGAAGGCTCCGCTGCCAATTTTGAGGTCGATCACCAGATATTTGGCGCCTTCGGCAATCTTTTTGCTCATGATGCTGGCCGTGATTAAGCCAGGGCTTTCCACAGTGGCGGTAACATCCCGCAGGGCATAGATTTGCCTGTCTGCAGGAACCAGGTCGTCAGACTGCCCCACCAGCGCCAAACCGTGCTTTTGAACCAAATCCTGAAACTCATCCGGGGCATATTGTGTGCGAAACCCGGGGATGGATTCCAGTTTATCCAGGGTTCCACCGGTGTGACCCAATCCGCGTCCGGAGATCATGGGAACCGCCAGCCCCAGTGAAGCCGCAATCGGCGCCAGCATCAGGCTAATTTTATCCCCCACTCCGCCGGTGGAATGTTTGTCCACCACGGGGTTTTCGTCTCCAAAGGCAATGCTGCGCCCGCTTTCGATATAGGCTCGCGTGAGCCCGGATATTTCCTGCGGCTCCAAGCCTTTGAAGTAAATGGCCATCAGCAGTGCGCTCATCTGATAGTCGGCAATCCTGCCTTCCAAAAAACCTTTTATAAAACCGGAAATCTCTTCCACGCTCAGAGTTTTACCCTCGCGTTTTGCCAAAATCAATTCCACGGGATTTTGCATTTTTCCATCCTTTATCTCATGGAGAAACAAGCTTTTCGCGGATGTAGCCACTGAAGATATCCATCACCCAAACCACGATCGCGATCAGCCACATGATGAGCCCAACATTTCGCCAGGCAAGCATCTGCTGCTGCTGGTTCAAGGCCAGACCGATGCCTCCGCCGCCCACAAAGCCCACAATGGTTGCCATGCGGACATTTATGTCCCACCGGTAGATGGTGAAAGCCAGATAAGGCGCCAAAATCTGAGGCGTGACGGCATAGCGCCAAACCTGCAGGGTTGAAGCCCCGGTGGCACGGATGGCCTCCACAGGTCCGGGGTCGATGTTTTCAAGCTGTTCGGAATAAAGCTTGATCAGCGCCGCCACAGAGTGCACCCACAACGCCAGCATCCCTGCAAAGGGACCGATTCCCACCCACACGGAAAAGATGATGGCCCAAACGATGGCTTCGATGGAGCGAAAGACGGTGGAAATGGTGCGGATCACCACATAGGCGATGCGCCCCAAAATCGAGCCCTGCATCAGGTTTTTGGCGGCAAAATAGCTGAACGCAAAGGCGAAAGGGATGGCAAAAATCGTTGCCAAAAGCGCCAGATAGATGGTTTCCATCAAGGCTGCCAGCATCGGCACCATCTCGGAGAGATTCGGGTTGAAAATCCCTTTGACGATGTTTTGCGCGTTGCCCGCCTGGGTCAAAAACGCCACCGGCCTCACTTCCACGATCACCCAGCCCACCACAAAGCTGATCAACACGGCGAGCCCGATTTCCCACTTCCAAAGCACGGCTTCGCGGGTTTTTTCAGGATAAAGCACCTTGCGTCCCAAAGAACCGCCAACGAAGCCCAGGCCAAAAGCGGTGACCAAAGGCGATCCCAAAATCATCCACGCCGGCAGCGCTGGCATCAGATGCAGCCGGAAGCCCAGCCAAGCCAGGCAGCCCAGGATGTAGAGCCAGAGCAAATATTCAATCGAGCTTGCTTTCAGAAATCTCATGTGGCGTAAATTGGTAAACCTGCAATATAAGTCAAGCAGTTTCTCTTGCCGCGGATTTCCTTGCATATTGCAAAAATAAAGCTTCTGGAATATTATCCTGAACAAAAATATATTACTTGACAATCGGCGGCTGATTTATGTTTTAGTTTGCATAAGAAAAGTGGGGGCAAACCCCCATTTTCACATGACACAAAGGAGGAAGTCATGAAACAGGTTAACGGTCTTGGCGTACAAATCTTTTTGCGCGCCGCTTTGGTATTGGTCATCATTTTATCTTTTTCAAGCCTGTTTGCAACACAGGATCAGGTGCATTCAGGTGTCACATCACAAGGCAATATGCGCGACCCCGCTCTTTCCCCGCCCTGGATTGAAAACTTTGAAGAAGGGGATTTTCTTCCAGGGGAGTGGGAGGTTAAATCGGGTGTATTGGATATGCAAAATGGACTTGATCTGGAGGATGGAGGAGACTGGTATAAACGCGTCTTCACTCCTGGATACGGAATTCCCCAGCCTACTTCGGAAGATTGGGCAGGAGTGATATTTGGCGGGGTGACCAATGGATGGCTGATCAGCCCTCCCATCGACTTGGGCGATCCCGGTCACGGCAACAAACTTCGTTTCCTCTACACAACACCCAATGGCGTTATGGACTCGGACGATAAGCTTTCAATCGTTATTTTGGATGAAGATGATAACCTCGTTGCAAATGATCCTGTATTGGCTGAATATACAAGCTTCACTGTGAATAATCTTGTAAACAATGCTGTACATGATCTTTCAGCTTACAGCGGCGTCATCAAACTGGCTTTCTATGCCGAGTCGGTCAATGCTCATGCCAATCCGTTACGGTTTTATCTTGATCAGATAGAAGTATCGGCGGACAACATTTCGCCCACTGCTCCAAAGATCAGGACCTCAATATATTTTGGTGGTTCTCTGACCCCTTTATTCAGATGGACTGCTTCTGCAGGCAATCCCGATGGCTATGAAGTATATATCAGAGAAGAAAATGAAGATTGGCAGCTGTTGGGAAGCACTGAACATACTCATTTCCAAACTCCGGTTCCCGGCTTGATTGCCGGAATCAATCTTGATGTGGCTGTGAGAGCCTATAATTCACAAGGTGGAGCAGATAGTGACCCTGAGAGCTACCCAACGGGCTTATATCTCGTAACATTTCATGAACCACATAGTATGTATTTCATAAATTTCGATCATGCCCATCCTTACATGCCGCATGATGTTGTTACGGATTTTGAATTGTATGGTGAAGGTGGATGGAACGATAGCCCAGCTGCCTGTGCATACTTCACAAGTTTTGATACTCTCAGGCAATTCCGCACTCCGGCTTTGCTTTTGCCAAGTCAGCAAGCAACCAATATCTTGCTTTACTACAAATATCGTTTTGAAACGCTGGAATCCATTTTTGAATACGAATTTGAGGAGGAAGACAGCCTTTCCATCTGGGTGTCAACAGATCTGGGCAGAAGCTATCAATGGCTGAAATCTTTCAAGCATCATGTTCAGCCTGGAGAAGACTTCACACAGGGTGCCATCAGTTTTGAATACCCCGAAACTGATTCGGATTTTAACACGGTGACTTTTTTGTGGAAGGTTCATCTCCCTGGTGAGATAGGCATGCGTATGTATTTCGACGAAATTATTATAAATGCGCTCACAACTCCCTACAGCATTGAATCCGAATATTTTGGCACAGAATATGATTTCGGCGATGTGTGGGTTGGAGGCTATAGTTACACAGAAGTGCAATTGACAGCGCCAGGCGGGTTTGCCATCATAAAAGAATTGAGCCTTGTGGGTGATGATGCATCGGAATTTATGATCGAGGACATCGCCCATACTGTAACTTCTTTCAACACATGGTTTAATTTTCCCGTTCATTTCAAGCCTCATACCATTGGGCAAAAGAACGCCACGCTGAGAATCGTGGATGGCTTGGACAATGTTTACGAAATTGGTCTCACCGGCAATGGTGCGTGGCCTGGACCCGTACCCGCACCTGTATTTGTCAATCTGGACAGCACAGATTCTGATGACTGGAATGCCATAAACATGCTGCATGATGAGATTAGATGGGATGTTGTTGAAGACCCTGACAATCCTTACAACAATGTCGCGTCAATCATCAGCCCTGAAATTGGTCACAACGAAGATGCCATTATCAGCCCGATTATCATCCTTCAGGAAGATCGAACCTATGAATTCAGAGTGAATTATAAAAATACTCCCAACGGCGATCCGGTGGATTTTGCCTTGGTATACATGCATGAAGATTCCCTGGATTATGATCAATATATTTCGAACATACCTTTTGACAACATAACCTCAAATGACTGGGGTTTGGCAAGGATGACGGTAGATCAGCCCCAGGGAGGAAACTTTGCATTCATGATTTACACAGGGGAATGTTCGGGCTCCGGAATACTTTACATAGACAACGTCAGGCTCACAACCGCAGAATCCGATATCGTAAGCATCATCTCCGATTTCGACAATGGCGTCTGCCACCTTAAGCCCGCACCCATGTGGAACGAAGAACAGGATGGAGAATACATTCCCGAGGCAACGCTCACCGGCATTTCAAACATTGGCTTGGTGGAGGGCTTGTTCGAGTGGAAACCTCCCCAAATAAACATTCCAAAACGCACTTTGGTGGTCACCCTGCATGGCAATGAAGGCGCCTCACTTGCCGGAGCCGACCTCGTGATCAACCACAATCTGGGCTACACGCCACACCGCATCCTGCGCAAGATCGACAATGGCGGCTATGAAGACATCTTCAACCCAGAAGACGGCAGCTGGGACAGCGGCAAAATCGCACTACCATCCGAGGAAGGTGCCCTCATCGAAAGAATGCAGATCGTCTTTTTTGAAGAGCCATCAGGGCACACACCCGTCAGCTTTGCCGGCTTTACAGCCCAAATCACCTCGGAAAACAACGTGAAAATCAACTGGACCACCCTCTCCGAAACCGGCATGTTGGGCTTCTATCTCTATAGAGCGAACAGCGAAGAACTGGACCAAGCCGGGCAGGTGAGCACCCTCATTCCCGCACACAACAGCTCCCAAACCCAAAACTACAGCTTCACCGATCTCGAAATCACCCAAAGCGGCGATTATTACTATTGGCTGAGCTGCGTGGAACTGGATGGGCAAACTGCATACCATGGGCCCTGCCACATCCTGGTGAACCAAAGCCAGGATCCGCAAACCCCGTCCCTGCCTCTGGTCACCGAACTGCTCAACCCCTGGCCCAATCCTTTCAACCCTGATACAAACATCCCCTTCTCGCTACACAAGGATGAAGGGGTCACCTTGGAAATCTACAACCTCAGGGGACAAAAAATCACCACTCTGCTGGATGAAAACAAGGCTGCCGGCAGATATCAAGTCGTGTGGAATGCCAAGGATTCCAACGGCAGAGAGCTCAGCAGCGGAGTCTATATGCTCCGGATGAAGGCTGGCAAATACCAAAGCGATCGTAAACTGATGCTGGTCAAATAATCTGCATCACCCATATCAAAACAGGGCTGGGCTTTTTTGTCCAGCCCTTTTTTTGACACGGTATTATCACGTCGTTTTATTGAGTTTTTGCACTTGTGCTGAAATCTGAAAGATAAGAAGATAGGAAGTTTTTGGGAATGCATGAGGTACGTTAAAACCCATGCACCAAAAAATTCTTGACAGCGCAACATATCACAAGAAGTTTACATCCTCAAAAGGAGAACTCAAATGCTCACAGATATCCTTCATTTTTATCTGGGTAAAGCCATCATCGGCTTGTTCTTCCTGCTCCCTTTGTCGCTGATCGCTTTCAGCACTGAATCACAAGTTCAGCCACAGATTGAACCCGTGACCCAAAAAAGCGGCAAACTTACCATTAGTGTCGATCCTCGCCTGGAACTGTTGGCCGTGCTTCAACACCTGTCTGGAAGCGAGATGACCTATGCCGATTCCGATGGCTATGCTGCCTCCATCGACGCCTGGTTTTCCGCTTTCAAAAAGCATCCGGCACTCTCCAAATTGC
This sequence comes from Candidatus Cloacimonadota bacterium, assembly GCA_012728875.1. Classification (GTDB taxonomy): domain Bacteria; phylum Cloacimonadota; class Cloacimonadia; order Cloacimonadales; family Cloacimonadaceae; genus Syntrophosphaera. Next base: position 12,990 of record JAAYEF010000003.1, on the reverse strand, counting down.
GGGCTTTGGAAGACTACGGTTTTACTTACGATCTTCCTGTTAGCGATTTTTTGCGCTTCGACGGAGTTCCTTTGGGCATTCAAAACCGAGACTGCTCCGGCTACGCCAAAAAAATGAATGAAGACCGCTTGAAAACAGCCTCCGAGGGAGGCTCTTTGGAAGGTTTTTATGCGGCGGTGAACGACTTTGTGCGGGAAAGCGATTTTTATGGCTGGTTCGAATCCCAGCGCCAATTTTTCTCTGAAACGGTATCCGCTGCGGATTCGCTTCTTTGTGCAAGCCCTGATATGATTGCCCACATCATCGATTGGTATGGATACGAACATCATAGCTACAACCTTGCGATTTCACCCCTGTTAGGTGGAGGCGGCTACGGACCAGATCTGGTGGATTCACAGAGAAATTCAGACCTCTATTGCGTTACCAGTTTCGAAAAAAGCAAGGATCCGGCAGATACGATTTTACACTTGGCATTTATGCTGTTCCACGAGCTTTCTCATCCCTACGTTAATCCACTGGTTGATAAATATTTCTGGATGGTGGAGGATTCTTCAGCTCTTTTTGAACCGATTAAGCAAAAGATGGAAGGCCAAGCCTATAATTCTTGGTGGATTGCTGTCGTTGAGCACTTCGTCCGTGGTTCCGAGCTGAGGCTTATACAGCTCTATTACCCACCCGAACAGCGCAAGTTTTCCACCCAGAGCGATATCAACCGAGGCTTTATCTATATGGACACGGTTTACGATGCCCTGCTTGAATATGAACAGGCGCGTCGTGAAACCGGCATCCGCTATGATGAATACTTCCCTCAGCTCATGCAAAAATTCGCATCTCTGACACAGATTCCCCAAAGCGAACTACTCGAGCTGATCAGCTTCAAGGGACCCATGAACTCTGTGGCGATAGGAGCTGTAAGCTTGATTTATCCCGATCCCCTGCGTGTGGAAGGCGTGGATGAATATATCAAACCAACCGTTGACTTTCTTGTCGATCGGCTGAAAGCTTCGGCCTACACGGACACTCAAGCCCTGGAAATGGATTTCAGCGAACAGAACATCTATGTTTTCGGAGCCTGGGGCACCAATCTTTGGCTGGACAAACATTTGCCCAAACCGCCTTTTCAGATTCTTCCAGACAGGATAATTGCCGATCAAGATTATCCAGGCACCGGACTCCGCTTGGCGGCTTGTCTGCCCAATCCGCTCAATCCTGAACTTGGCATGGCAATCTATACCGCCCAAAGCACTACCGCCATGAAAAGCAGCAATTCTTTCTTTCACGGACCGGAAGATTGGTATGTCACCGATTCCGATAAAAACATCCTAGGCAAGGGTTTCTACAACCGCAAAAAAGGTGACTGGGAGTTCTGATAGATATACACTCTTGTAACTAAACTGAAAAACCCCATGCGAGGGCAAATCCCGGGATAGCCTTAATTTTAGGATTGTATTCCACCTGGGATTCAGGGTCTCTTTTACCGCTCCAAAACCGGATCATTTTCAATTCCACCAGAACTGGAGCCTTTTTGCTTGACAGCCTGACAGCTATTCCCACAGATGAGAACCATCATGTTTTCGTGAAAAGGAATTGTCGATGAAATTCAACAAAACATTCAGTTTGTTACTCGTTCTGGCGTTTTTCAGCGTTTTAAGCGCCCTGCCCTTGAGCATTTTCTACACTGGCGACAGCCACGGCGCCTTTGAAGCGAAGCTGGGCAAAGACGGCTTGAAATATGGCGGCTATCCGGTTTTGGAGGAGGTTTTGAATCGTGAAAGGGCACAAGTGGAACGCAGCCTCTTTTTGGACAGCGGAGACCAGCAAACCGGTTCGATCTTTGCCTCGCTGGTGGACGACGGAGTGCACGGCGGCGCTGTGATCGACGTTTTCAATCTCTTGGGCTTGGATGCCAGCGTTTTCGGGAATCATGAGTTCGACTTTTCCTACCAGAATACAAAGGACCTTGCCCGACGTGCAAAATATCCCTTCGTGTGTACCAATATGATTGACACACCCACTGGCAAACCCCTTGGCGGGTCGCTTTTTACGATTTTGGAAAAAGATGGCTTGAGAGTGGGGATTTTTGGTATCACGCTGGAGCTTTTGCCGGAAAAGGTGAAGGCGGAAAACGTTGAAAGCGTGCGCATTATGCCGCCGGTGGACGCCATAAACATGTATCTGGACGAGGTGGAGCGCAAAAGCGACCTCATCATCGTGCTGAGCCACCAAGGGTTCGAAGCGGACAGTTTGATGGCACAAAGCCTTGACGACAGGGTGGATATCATCATCGGCGGACACGATCACATCTGGAGCCAGGAACCCATCAATGTGAACGGTAAATGGTTGCTTTACAGCGGTTCGCACCTGAATTGGCTGGGGCACGCGGAAATTGAAGTGGAGGAGCGGCGCATCGTTTCGCTGAAAAACCGGCTCATCCCGCTGGTTTCCGATACCGTGGAATTCGAAAGTCCCCTGAATGATTTTATCGCACTGAAGATGGAAAAAATCATGGAGGAGATGGGACGCGTGGTGGGCAGCATTCCGGTTGACTGGAGCCCGGATAAATGGCGTTCCACTTCGCTTTCAAGGTGGACGGCGCAGGCTTTAATAGACGAATATCAAAGCATTTACAAGCCCGAACTTGCCATCATCAACAACGGTGGATTCCGCAAATTCCTGCCCGCCGGACCCGTAACCCTGCGCGATTTGCACGAACTCATCCCCTTTAGCAACACCATCACGGTTTTTTCCCTGAAGGGAAGCGATCTGCTTATCTTGGATGAGATTAACGAAAGACACGCCATCAGCAAACCCCACGATATCTGCGAGGTGGCAGGCTGGGAAAAAAGGGCAAATCCCCAAAAGGGAGCGCAGGAAATTGAATTTTTTGTGAACGGTGAAAGGCTAGAGTTGGACAGGGTTTATCGCGTTGTGTCGCACGATTTTGTGGCTGGGCAGTGGGATAAATATCTGGGCTCCAAGCCCTTCGACGTTTACGACACCGGCGAACTGCTGCTGGATGCCGTTATTCGCCAGGTGGAACTGCAATTCGGCTTTGAAGACGACGCCTGGGATTGAGGCGTCAAGCCGCCTTCCCACCCACATTTGAGCCCGGTTTGCTCAGCGTGAATATGCCTGCCAGAGCTTGACCCGCTCTGCAACCCGCTCTCTTTGCTGGGCACTCAGCTTGAGGTCCACCGTGTCACGGAATTCCCGGGCGGATTCATTGCCGTTTTCTTCCGCCAGAGTGAACCAGAAACTGGCTTCCTCGTCGTTTCTTTCCACGCCCTCGCCCTTGGCATAGCAAATTCCCAGGTTGCTTTGAGCCAGGGCATAGTTTTGCTGGGCTGCCAGACGATACCATTTCACGGCTTCACCCAAATCTTTTTCCACTCCTGTGCCGTTTTTGTAGCAGACTCCCAGGGTGTTTTGAGCCTTGGCATAGCCGGATTCCGCCGACATCAGATACCAGCGGATGGCCTCCATTTCGTCTTTGTCGGTGCCGCGTCCGCTCATGTATGCCGAACCCAGGCCATACATGGCGCGAGCATCCTCCTCGGAAGCAGCCAAAAGCCACCACTGCAAGGCTTTGGCTTCGTTTTTCGGAACCCCTTCGCCGTTGTAGTGTTTCAGTCCGATCTCATATAGATCGTCATATTTGCCGCTTTCTTCTGTGCGCGGCTTTTCCTTGTCCTCCCGGCTGGGGATTTTGGGAATCTGCCTGGGAGGCACGGTTTCCTCTTTATATTGAGTTTGCAGGCTGGGACGGACCGCTTCTTCCTGAACGGGCTGAACTGTGGTTTGAATGCTGCCCGGTTCGGGAAGTCCGTGGTCAGCTCCGCTTTCCGCAGCCAGACGATACCATTTTGCCGCTTCGCGATGGTCTTGCTGGGTTCCATAACCGTTGTCGTAGCAGATGCCCAGGTTGTACATGGCGTTGGGATTGCCCTGCTGTGCCGCCAAAGTCCACCACTTCACCGCCTGCTCCAAATTCTGATCCACCCCTTCCCCCAAATAGTAGCAAAAACCCAGATTATTTTGAGCATTGTGGTTTCCACTGCGGGCAGATTCCTGATACCACCTGAAGGCTTCCACCTTGTTTTGGGGAACCCCGAAGCCGTTGTCATAACACCAGCCAAGGTTGTATTGGGCGTGCTGGTTTCCCTTGCGGGCGGCAATCCTCCACCATCTGGCGGCTTCATTTTCGCTTTTGGGAACCCCGTCACCCCGATAATAGCACCAGCCGAGGTTGTTTTGGGCATCCGTGTGACCCTGCTCCGCAGCAAGGGAATACCATCTCACCGCTTCGCGCAGGTCGCGCAGGATGCCTTCTCCATTGTAATAGCTCCAGCCCAGGTAATATTGGGAATCGGCGTCCCCATTCAAAGCCGCACGCAGCAGGTCCGGGCTGTATTGCACCGCAGCAGGCAGAACCGCTGCCCAAAAAACAAATCCGAGCAAGGCCAAAGCCCTGCAAATCAAGCCTTTTTTAAACATAAAACTACATCCATTTGATCGATTTATAATTTCTTTGGCTCACAGCTTCATTGCAGCCATTCCAAACTGAGCTTGGGCGCCAGCCCAGGCTCCGGGTCATTCAGTTCAAAACTTTGCGAATCAATGTGATAGATGATCCTGACTCCGGCTTTTCCGAAGGCGGGACGGCTGATGGCGGTGATCACCCCTTCGCTGAAATCGAATTTGAATTCCTCAGTGTCAACATCTTTGGATTCAATATTGAGGTATTCCAAACCGGGGGGCCATTCATTGAAAACATTTTCCTGCTTGTATTCCAGCGCTTCCCGCTTGATGAATTCAAATTTTGGTTTCAATCCGCGCACGGTTTTCTCAGCCTTTTTTTCCAGTTTTATCCTTTCCTTTTCGGCTGCCATTTCGGCTTGACGTTCGGCTTCACTGGGTCCTTCATCCACTTCTTCAATGTCGTCTTCATCAATTGCCTTTTTGGAAAAAACCAGATCGCCATCCAAATATCTCTTGGTGAAATATCCGAGCGGAAGCGCCAACACACAGAGCAGCAGGATGATGAGGAAGGCGCGCAGGCCCTTCGGCATCTTTTTGCGCTGGGGAACGGGAACGACCACGGGAGTTCTGGGCGGCGGCAGAGGCGTCACGGGTTCGGAATGTGAACTGGGAATGGAGCTTAGGTCTCCGGTATCAAGTATTTTCAAAGCCTCGCTGGCGCTGGGTCGTTGATCGGGGTCCTTTGCCGTCAGCGCGTGCATCAGTTCAATGATGAGATCGGACATAAAGGGATAATAATCACGCGGGTTCGGCAGTTTGCGCTCCACGATCGTTTTTTCGATCAGGAAATCGCTGTCGTTTTCCGTGTTGAAGGGCAGACGCCCGGTCAGAAGTTCAAAGAGCAGCACGCCGGCGGAATAGATGTCTGAGCGGGAATCCACATCACGGGGGGTTTGAACCTGCTCCGGGCTCATATAGAAAACCGTTCCCACGCGGGAGCCGGTTTGGGTGAGGTGCGGGTCGCCCATCAGCCGTGCCACGCCGAAATCCAGCACCTTCAGCTCGTCGTTTTCGTCGATCATGATGTTCGAAGGCTTGATGTCGCGGTGCACAATGCCTTTTTCGTGCGCATATTCCAGGGCGGAAAGGATTTGACGCAAAATCACACGGGTGCGCTGTTCCGGCACTGGGCCGGTATTCATGATCAAGTCCCGCAGGGTTTTACCCGGGGCAAATTCCATCACCATGAAATAGCCGTCATCTTCGTTGAAAAAGCTGAGCAAACTTACGATATTGGGGTGCTTCATCTTTGCCTGAATGCGGGCTTCCTCGATGAAGCGCTGGCGGAAATGCTCCTGATGGGTGATGCTGGGATTCAGCATTTTGATGGCAACTTTGCGCCCCAAAAGCTCCTCTTCCGCCAGGAAAACCTTACCCATGCCACCTTCGCCCAGGTGGTCCAAAATGCGGTAGCTGCGAATGGTGTCGCCCGGATTCAGGATCATTTCAGGACCCGTCCTCCTTTTGAAGACCGGCTGGATTCAGACAGTGAAAGCTTGATCGGGTTCAGAGATTCGTAGATCTCCTCCATATCCTCGATGGCTTTTTGATAGTTTTTTCGCGGCAGTTCCATGGAGTCGTCCACCTTGGGTTTATCGTTCTTGCTTCCCAAGCTGTCCGGTTTTGCGCCAACGAGTTCACCAACGGCTTCAATCATTTTGTCAACAGTTTCGCCGATGGCTTTGGGAGCCGTCAAAGCCAGTTCCGCCGCGGCAAGCTCAATTTTCACCTGTGCCAGCCTGTTTTCGGCTTCCTTGATCTGCGCCACGTGGTCCGGGCTGCTCTGCAGCTGTTCCAAGCGCTTGTCAAACTCCTTTTTGGAAACAATGGCGTTGGAACTGCGGTTGATCGCCTCCACCTCGCCCTTGTGGTTGAACACATTTTGCGGTTCGCCAATGCTCACATCCACCAGGCAATATGCCATCAACAGTGAATTTTCAAAGCCCAGGCGAGCCGGCACCTGTTCCAGGATTTTTTCCATGGCTTCCAGCTTGGAGCGGCGCTCGGAAATGTCTGAGGTTTCGCCGGGCTTGATGGCGTAACTGTATTCTGCATCAAAGTTTATGACATCATCTTTCCCACCGCGGAAGAACAGGAAATAGGAGCCCAAGCCCAAACCCAGGATCACCACGGCAACAATTGCAATCATCAAAGGCAGATTGGTGGAGGATTTTTGGGGCTTTTTCTCTTCATCGATGTAGAAAACCGGGCTGGGACCCGTGGCGCCGGAGGGACCCGCGGTAAAAGCTGCCAAAAGCTGCTTCCAATCCAGGCTGACGGCCTTGCCCAGGGAGACATGGTCGCCGGGCTTGATGAGAGCTGTACTGATCCGCTGTCCGTTCACAAAAACTCCGTTTGTGGAGCCTTGGTCTGTGATGCGATATTGCGTCCCCTCGGGAACGATGATGGCATGGAGTCGGGAAATCTTTTCATGATTGATGATCACGTCACAGTCTGCGTTCCTGCCGATTCTTATCTTTTGCAGAGTGGGGGCGGTTTGCCCGCAAACAATGCAAAAATTAGCGTTGGCTTCCAGTTCTGCGCCGCATTTGCTGCATTTCATGGCTTGCACCTTTCCTTTGAAATTGTATTCAGATCAGGCTGATGCTGTAGGGACTCAGCTTGATTTTTGACCGGAGACGTGGCAATCGGTTTGAAAAAAGCACATCGGCGTTGGTGGCGTCGAATTTTTTGTACAGATCACGCGCTGCATTCCAGGTTTTGTCGTCCACGCTTTCAGTGCCTGGAGCAAATAGTTTCTCCTTCCAGCCGTCTTTGGGCAGATCCATCTTGCCGCTCGAATGGACCAAAGCAATGGCGATCAGAGCTTGGATCTCATCGATCTTGATGTCTTCACCACCGGCTTTTCCAAGCACTGCCAGATTGCTGTCAAGATAGATGCTTTGTCCGGGAACGATAAAGATAATCTGCTTGCCATTCCTGGACTTGAATTGCTTCAAATTTTTGGCATGGGTCGTTTTGTTGCTCATGGCGTTGAAGGCTTTCAGAAATCCTTCTCTTGCTTCAGAGACTCCAAGTTCAGCGGCGATGGTGGCATCGTCCACAATCTGCGAGGGATCCAGGGCTTTTTCCACTTCCTGCTTGGCGCCCTTGCTTTTTTTCTTTGTCTTGGCAGCCTTGGCACGTTCCTTGGCTTCAGCTTTCAAGCGTTTTTGCCTGTCTTTTTCAGCCTTCTTTTCGGCTTTTGTGGCAGCTTTACCGGAGGGTTTGTCTGCCTTCCTCAAGCTGTCAGTAATCGCGGTATTTTCAAACGACGGACCATTTTGAATGGACTTGCTATACCAGAAAACAGCACCGATGAACACGGCCAGGGTCAAAACCAACGCCACCGGCGGCACGAGCTTTTTCTTGGGGGGCGTGGGCAGTTCCTCGCTGATCTTGAAGGGCGAACACTGTTGAACCTCAACGATCTGGATGGTGATATTGTCTGAGCCGCCGCGTTCGTTTGCCATATCAACCAGGTTTTGGCAGGCGATCTCGGGCTCTTCGTCCATCTGCTGATGCAGTTCATCCTCGGAAACATATTCCGTGAGCCCGTCGCTGCAAAGCAGGAAAACATCGTCCTGCTTCAGCATGTGTGGACCCGAAAGCTCCGGCGAGCAGGTTCCGTGTCCCAAAGCCCGGGTGATGAAGTTTCGCCGGGGATGGGTTGCAGCCTGTTCCTGGGTGATGATGCCGCTTTCCACCATCATCTGCACCTCGGAATGGTCTTTGGTGAGCTGCAGCAGCGAGCCGTCCCGGCTCAGGTAAACCCGGCTGTCCCCGCAATGCGCCACAAAGTAGTTTCCAGCGCTCACCAGAAGCAGCGCCACTGTGCTGCCCATTCCGGAAAGCTCGGGATCCTCCTCGGCTTTGGCTGCTATCTGCTGATGAGCCAGTTCGATGGCGCGGGAAATTGTGGAAAGTTCCTCACCCTCCAAAAAACTGCTTTCAAAGTGGTTGCGGATGCTCTCAACCGCCATCCGGCTTGCAAGTTCGCCGCCGTTATGGCCGCCCATTCCGTCGCAAACCAAAAAAAGGTCACCGAAGTCGCCCTTAAAATGGCCAAAATAATCTTCATTCTTTGTGCGGGCCGGATTTTTGCCAATATCCGATATATTCGCGGCCCTGAGGCGGACTGTGTTTTTTTGCATGAATCACTCCCTGTGTGATCGATTTTCCGGGCTTCAAACCCGGTCCAAAGCGTGTGGCAACATACATCCGGCGCCCGTTTCAAGGGCTTCGAAAAACGGATGCTGAAGCCATAAACACACAATTTTTCATGATAAATCTAAATCCCGGATAATGCGCAATATGTCAAGTTTTATTTGCAGAAAACAAGACTTCAGCACCCCGGTGAGGTGCTTTTTCCCTTTTTTAAAACTCAGCCAAACCCGCGAAAGGCTCTATTCTTCCTTCACCGCCTTCACTTGATAAAAAGCCTTGCCCTGCATGTGCAGATCCTCATAAGTCAATGAAGTGGTGAAAGTTAGGAATTCATAATCGCCCTCGGGCAGCAAAGCCCGGTAAATCCAGTAGCCCGTTGCGCCGCTCACTTCGTTCCAGTTCAGCAAAACCCCATCTCCGCTTTTATGGATAACAAGCTGCGGCGCAAAGAGATCCGGTTCCGAACTGCTGATGCGGATATTGTCCAGATACAGGTTGTTGCCATTGGCGCTGATGGCGGTGAAGCCCAGCTTGTTCGTCCCAGCAGGCAGGTCCAGGCTCATGTTTGCCCAATCCGCCGCAGTGGGAACGAACCTGTAATTCCAAGTCCCAGCAGTGTTTAAGACTCCGTTCGGGCCTCCCTCAAGGTCTGCCAAAAGCTCCCAGGAGCCTCCAAAATCTGTGGAATACCAGATTTCCATCCTGTCGATCCTGCCGCTGCGACCGGCATGGGCATAATCAAAGCTCAACTGAGCCGACGACGATTGCCCAAGCTCGAAATCCGGAGAAAAAAGGTGGAAGGGAGTGGGATCATTCCCAAGAGAATAGAAGTTTGCCACCTGCGACATCCCGGAGCCGCCCGAGCCTGCATCACCAGCGAATTGCCAATGCACGGCACCTTCCGAAGCACTCCAAAGCCGTTCTGTTGCGGAGTCATGCTCAAAGCTTTCCTCCCAGGGAAAAACCCTGATCGGGCTCACACTGGTAGCAGCCTTGCTTCCCAAGCCGTTGGAATAGCCGGAGCCATCGTAAGACCAGATTCGGTAATAGAGAAACTGGTTCGGCTCCAATCCGTTGTGGTTGAAAAACGTGGCGCCGCTGTTTTCCAAAAGCACCGTTCCGCCGCCTTCGATGGCATCGCCGGGGCTGTAAATTCCAGAGGGTTTGCCGAATTTATTCTCGCTGTTACAAGCCAAAAGGATATTGTCCAAAGCGGCATTGCGCTGCCACTGAAGCCGGATGCTTTCCAAACCATCTGCCATGGCATTTAATTGGACGGGCTCATCCACATCCGCCAGGCTGGAAAAACCGAGCTTGATATTGGGAATTTTGCTGTTGGTTTGTCCTGTGGGAGGAGCGGCAGGATCAGGGTTTTCGGTGCTGCTATAGGTGTGTTTACTTCTGTGCGAGCCGCCCTCATGTCCATAAAAATATCCGCCGTGATATTCGTTTCCCGGGCTGTTTTCATCCACGGCAACCACCAAATGGCTCCCTTGCGTGTAGAAAAACGGCGTGTCCAACACAATTTCCACCCAGCCCGGTTGAGCGGAAATGTCCAGGTTTCCTGAAAAAACCTGCGTCATAGCCGACACGGGAATCCAACTGTAATACGGCTCAAAAAAAAGGTTTTGGCTTGTGTTGCCAAGATAAACCGTCCACGCTCTGGAATTTGGAGCAGCGTGGCTTCCGCTCCAATAGAAGCTCAGGCGCTCTATCACACAGCCGGAAAGATTCACTTCGGCGGGCTTGAAGATGCTCTGTGAATAGTTCCAGTCATAAAGGGGATGAACCGGCAGCATGGCATTGTAACTGTCATCTCCGATGATCTTTGTCCCCGTTGTGGCGTTGGCAACGGTTCCGCTGGAATATTCACCAGCGTTCACAGACCAAATTTTATAAAAATAGGTGACACCCGGCTCCAAAGCTTCATGGACAAATTCAGGGACAGAGCTGTTTGCCAAAAGCACCGTTCCGCCGCCGGGAATGGCGTCACCCAAAGTGTAGCTGCCCTCAGGTGTGCCAAACATATTCTCAATATTGAAAGCCAGCAAAACGATGTCCGGATTTGCGTTGCGATCCCATTTCAATTCGATTTTCACATCGCTGACAGCCTCCGCCTTGAAGCTGCCGGGGTTGTCTATTTGCGAAAGCCCAGACCAAGCCCCAGGGCTTACAGGGGAAAAAACCTCGGTCCCAAGCAGGTTTTGCGCCCAAAGTCCAGAGACGGCACCCAAAATCATACACAGTGAGAGCAGGGCATGATTCAATCTTTTCATTTGTATAATCCGTTTTGTGTGGTGGCAGGTTCAAGCGGTGAGGTTTACAGTCCCAGCAAACCCTTGTATATGTTGTAGTTATCCTCGTCAAAACAGTGGAAACTGACTTCCATTGAGGGATGCTTTTCCAAAAACTCACCCACGGTTTGCACGGCAATTTTAGCAGCCAAATCCTTGGGAAAACCGTAAACCCCGGTGGAGATATTGGGAAAGGCGATGGTTTTCAATCCGTTTTCCGAAGCCAGTTCCAGTGAACGCCGATAGCTGGAGGCCAAAAGCTCTTCCTCTCCGCACTTTCCGCCGCGCCAGACAGGTCCCACGGTGTGGATAACATATTTTGCGGGAAGCAGATAACCCTTGGTGAGCTTTGCCTCGCCGGTGGGGCATCCGCCCAGGGTTTTGCATTCCTCCAAAAGTTCCGGCCCCGCGGCTCGATGGATGGCTCCGTCAACCCCTCCGCCGCCCAAAAGTGAGTTGTTGGCGGCATTTACAATCGCATCTCCCTCAAAGCTTGTGATGCTTTGGCGCGTCAGTTTCATCATCTTTCTTTCCCTTTTCCAGCCATTTTGCATAAAAATCCACTTCATCCGCGTTGCCAAAGCCTGCATAGAGTTCCTTGAGCCATTCCACCACTCCCAAAGTCTTGCTGTGGTAGTGCCCGAATGAGCCCTTCAGAAAGTCCAATGCCTTCAAATACTTGGTTTCAGCCAGTCTGGGCTGGTTTTCATGCACATCAATCTGCGCAAGGCTGATCAGGTGGATATAAAGCCGTGGATCCTCATCACCAAGTTTTTCCCTCATAATCTCATATCCACGCGTGACGAGCTCTTTTGCCCTGCCAATCTGACCTTCATAGAAATAAAGCCTGCCCAGATTGTCGCAAATCACGCCCAAAAACCAATGGGTCCGGTTTTGCGGATATTCCATGATCACCAGACATCTTTCCAGATATTCAATCGCCTTGTCCCTCTTGCCCTGCTTGCCATACATGTGCGCCAGATTGTTCATCCTGTCCGCCACATTCGAACTGCCGGGACTCATTTTGCGTTCCATCTCCAAAGAGCGTTTCAGCAGCTTTTCCGCCTCGGAATAGCGGCCGATATCCTTGTAAAAACGACCCAGATTGTTCAAATAGGGGCTCAGCTCCAGGGAACGCACACCGTGTATCTTTTTTGCCAGTTCAATCACTTCCTTGTAGATGGGCTCGGCTTCCTGATATCTTCCCTGATAGTGATAGAGCAGCGTGAGATAAAACCTGTGCCGGCAATACTGGGGGCTGTCCTTGCCGCAGGCTGCTTCACTCAGTTCCACGGCGCGCAGAAAGTGGTGTTCGGATTTATCCAAAAAACTTTGCTCCCAATACAGCTCCGCCGCTTTGAAGTGGTAAAGCGCCGCCTGTTCAGGCTTGTCCGCTTTTTCAAAGTGTGCCGCAATTTCCGCGGAATGCTCATGCAAATCCTTGGCGAAAACCTTTTCCATGGCTTGAGCGGCGCTGAGATGCAGTTCCCGCAATTTATCTGCCATGATGGTTGAATAGACGGCTTCCTGGATCAAAATGTGGGAAAAGATGTAGAAAACCTCGTCCAAATCTCTCCAGATGCCGCTTTTGGATACTTGCTCCAAATGTTTCCGCGGGCTGGAATTCAGCATTTCCGACAGCACCTTGATATTGATGCGCATGCCCAAAACGCTTGCATTGACCACACTGTCCCTGGTTTTGGCGGAAAGCCGGTTGAGCCGCCTCAGCAAAACTTTCTTAATCCCCAGGAACTCCCAGTTTTTGGGAATGCTCACCTCGCCGCGGGCGTTCACAATGCCTTCTTCCACCAGCATGGCCAACGCTTGTTCGATATTAAAGGGATTACCGTCATTATACTTGATAAAGAAAGACCTTTGCACATAAGCCCCAATCTTTCATTCGGATTTGGCAAAAATAGTCCAGGAAACATGTCATAATAATACTGTAAATAATTCTTGACAAAATAGTTAGCTATATTTATTGTCACTC
>JAAYEF010000002.1 GCA_012728875.1 Candidatus Cloacimonadota bacterium | reverse complement strand
GAGTGACAATAAATATAGCTAACTATTTTGTCAAGAATTATTTACAGTATTATTATGACATGTTTCCTGGACTATTTTTGCCAAATCCGAATGAAAGATTGGGGCTTATGTGCAAAGGTCTTTCTTTTGTCAAGCCTCAACCCGGGTTGATCCTTTTGCTGCCAGGGTGTTCTAATAATGTGACCCGTGACAGAATTTATCCATCCGAGCCTTTGAAACAAATCCTCAAAACCCGATAAAACCGATACCGGTAGATCCAGCCCCACGGGGCAAGCTCATCAGGAAAATAAACCTTGACCTAAAAAGGAAAGATATAAACAGTGTAATCAGTCGTTTCGGCATATTATTGATTATGATTAGCGAGGGATATTAGATACCCTCAAGCAACCTGAGAATCAACGAGTTGGTAATACGCCAACATTTGGGATTCAAGATCCGACCCTGGGAGGATAGATGAAAAAGTACTGCTTTGCACTGTTGCTTGTAGCAGTTATTGGACTGCTGTCCGGACAGACTTGGATTCGATCCTATCCTTGGATTGATCTGAGTCCAAGCCCCACAAATAGTGGGCGCGCAGAAGTTTGCAATGTGATCCCGGCAATTGGGGGTGGATACTTACTGCAGGGGTATTTTAAATTTTTCGATGAAGTTGTTGCTACTTATGAAGATAACGTGTTCTGGAAACTCGATGAAAATGGCGATATTATTTGGAGGAGAACGGAGGGAGGCACTTTCGCGTTTAACAGTATAGCCTCCAATGGTATTGACAGATATTATTGCCTTCAGGATGGTGATTACCTGTATGTTTACGATGCAGAAATGAACAGGATAGGCCGTTATTACTTTCATGCAGTAAATGGCTTTTCAGCTTATTTCTACGACATGCAATATGTTGACGATGGCTTAGTCTTTGCCGGAAGAATAGGCAACCAAGCTGTGGTACTTAAAACCGATTTCCAGTTCAATGTAATCTGGCAGAGCGATATTTTTGGAATAGGAGAAGCACTTTCAATTGAACCATTTGGAGACGGCTGGATATCTATGACGATCAGAGAGTTTGCAGAAATGAATGCAATTGGGGATACTCTCTGGACTTACTATGACTCAATAAACAATACTGGATTCTATGACTGTACAGTGGCATCTGATAACAGCATCTACTTGCTGGGATTATTCAAGATATGGAAGGTAAACACAGTTGAAGGCTCGCTTGAGTTGATCGCTGAAAATGTACCTGGGGGGTTTGACAGTTACAGAAAGCGGTCTATCGATATGCTTCCCAATGGTAACATAGTATATACTGGTAGAACCAGTACCAACCAGTTACTCCATAGCTACAGCCCCGATGGGACACTTCAATGGAGCAGATCATACGACACCTTGGGAGCGATTTACTTTGGGACAGGCTCAAAGAACCTTCTGGTGATGCCCGACGGCAGCATCCTGTTTTGTATGCACCACGGTACTATAGTGCTAATAAAAACTGATCCTGATGGCAATGTAGTTGCCAATGATGATCCAATCGCTCCAGTACCTGTGGCTTCCATTATGGCTTATCCGCAGCCTGCAAGTAGCAAAGTAATGGTCTCGTTTAAAAGTGATCAGTTGGGGGATTTAGGCTACAGCATTTTTAATATCAAGGGACAAAGAGTATACTACGCCAAGATTCATGGGCACAGCAGAGAGCAAAGCTTTGATCTTCCAGACGAAGCTTTAGAGCGCATGACAAACGGTGTGTATCTGATTTGTCTGAAGAGAGGAGATAAACAAATAGCAAGCACCAAGCTGGTGGTAGCGAAATAACTCCCAAAAAACCTATTTTAAACTTATTTTAGGATTATTACAGGACGGGTCACCCTTAAGCCGAGGTCTTAATCAAGTGATAATCAAGCCTTAATCAAGCGTTAATAATTAAGACTTGATTAAGGCTTGATAAAGAAGTGATTGACAGATTGGGGCAAGTGAAAATAATGGCTCTAAATTTAGGAGGAAACTATGAAAGCAACTGTGAAAACAGGAATTAAGGGATTTTCGGGAAAATTGGATGGAGCAATCTACTATTATCATCCCGGCTTAAAACGCACTTTGATGCGTAGAGCGCCCAAAATGCCCTTGCAAACCCAAAACGTCGAGTATGGGAATATCTCACGCCAGATCAAGGCTCTTGAGCCCAGCCAGAGATATCGTAATGATTTTCGTGTTTATCTGAATTTGCTGAGAGACAGGGACGAAAACCTGCGGCTGCCATCCTGGTACAGCCTGTTCATCAAAATGATGTGGGCGATGCAGGCCAGGTATCCCCAGCAGGTGAATCTGAAAACCATCAGCAGAGAGCAGATTATGGAAGAGCGACTGCCCTGCATCAGCGTGAAAGCCGCTGTTGAGGATGGTCTTTTGCCCAAAGTGGCAGGCTATGAATATTTGGATGGAGAAATCTGAAAAGCTTTTTCCTCACAGGTTTATCAACGTAAAAACAGGCTGCCACGAACATTGTTCTTGACAGAACAAGCACGTGGCAATTTTGTGAAATCTCAGTGCGCCCTTAGCTCAATTGGATAGAGCATCTGACTACGGATCAGAAGGTTAGGGGTTCGACTCCCTTAGGGCGTGCCATCTTTTTCCTTGCCGGCTTTTGCCGGCTTTTTTTTATTGCATCATCATGAACAAGATCCAGAAACCCAAAGCCGGAAAAAACCTGCGCCGCATCTATGCCACCATGTTCCAAAGCTGGCCACTATTAGCTTCGGGCACAGTGGCGATGCTGCTTTACGCCATTTTCAACGGTATCAGTGTAACGCTGGTAATTCCGCTTTTCGATTATGTTTTCAAGCCCGGGGATGGTGGATTCAATATCGCCACGGTTTCCGGGCTGTTCAAGGCCTTGGGGCAGGCTTGGCAAGCCTTTTGGAGCGGCGGCGGAAACGGCTTTCCCCGGGGCGGGATAAATGCGCTGAGTCCGCTGTGGGAGCAGGTTCGCCAGATTATGCTGAATTCAGATCCCATCACCCTGCTCTATGGTTTTTGCATCTTTTTGGTGGTGATAATCCTGTTGAAAAACATCTTTTTCTATCTGCAACGGGTGTTGTTTATCAAGCTGCGAGCCAACGCGGTGCGCAAGCTGCGGGAAGATATGTTTGGCGCCTATCTGCAACAGTCGCAAGGGTTTTTCAATCAAGCCCGCACGGGAGACGCGATGGTGCGGATGGTCAGCGACGTGGAAATCGTTGGCGAAAGTTATGTCCGCTCGCTTTTGGAAGGGATTCTGGATATCGTTACCATCCTCATTTTCGCGCGCATAGCAATGCTGCTGAATCCGCGGCTTTTTGTGTATGGCCTGGTGGTGGTGCCTGTTTTCACGCTCTTTGTGGGCTGGCTTGGCAAACAGGTGAAACGCAATTCCGCCCGCATCCAGGCACAGCTCTCCGCACTTTTTTCCTCCGCGGAAGAGGTGTTGAGCGGGATGAAGATTGTGAAGGCATTCCGGCGCGAAAATGCTGAAAAGCAAGATTTTAACCGTGTCAATTCTGCCTATGTCCGGTTTTGGAAAAAAGCGCAGTATTACACCTCCCTCAGCGTTCCGCTTTCAGAGATAAACACGGTTCTCACCGGTGTGATCGTGATAATTTTGGGCGGCAAAATGATACTGGCGCCGGGTTCGGTGTTTTCCCTGGGAGATTTCACCGCCTTTTTGCTGGCGATATTTTCGCTCTTGCATCCGATGAAAAACCTCACCCAAATCTATGCGGACCTGAAAAAAGCGACGGTTTCCC
This sequence comes from Candidatus Cloacimonadota bacterium, assembly GCA_012728875.1. Classification (GTDB taxonomy): domain Bacteria; phylum Cloacimonadota; class Cloacimonadia; order Cloacimonadales; family Cloacimonadaceae; genus Syntrophosphaera. The sequence goes on along the minus strand of JAAYEF010000002.1, from coordinate 70,361 downwards.
TGGAGCGGATTTTTGAGGTATTGGATAGGAGTTCCGAGGTGGAGGAAGCACCGGAAGCTTTGCCCAAAGAGGGTTTTGAGTCCGAAATAGTTTTCGACAAGGTCAGCTTTTGCTATCGCGAGAATCAGCCTGTGCTCAAAGATCTGAGCTTCAGGGTTCGCAAGGGCGAAAAGCTGGCGCTGGTTGGCTCCAGCGGCGGCGGCAAGACCACTTTGGCGAATCTTTTCAACCGTATCTTCGACGTGGGTGAGGGTGCCATCTTCTTGGACGGCAGAGACATCCGGGATTATAAGCTCGACGCGCTGCGCAAGCTTTTCGGGGTGGTGACCCAGGAAAGTATTCTTTTTTCCAAAACAGTGAGGGAAATCATTGCCTATGGCGCTTTGGAGGAGCTTTCTTTCGACAGAATTCAGCAGGCGGCGAGGATTGCCCACGCCGAGGAATTCATTCTGGAACTGCCCGCGCAATATGATGAACCTCTGCAAAACAAGGGTGCGAACCTCTCCGGCGGGCAAAAACAGCGGCTCTGCATAGCCCGTGCGATAGCGGGAGACCCGCCCATATTGATTTTTGACGAAGCCACCAGCGCACTGGATACGGAAAGTGAAAAACTGGTGCAGGAAGCGATTGACGCCGCCACCCAAAACCGCACAGTGATCATGATTGCACATCGGCTTTCCACAGTGATGAAGGCGGACCGCATCTTGGTTTTGGAGCGCGGAAAGCTGGTGGGAGAAGGTTCCCACGAAGAGCTTTTGCGTTCCTGTCCGCGTTATCAGGAATTGTATTCCGCGCAGTTCAAAGATGGTGTAACTCAAAGCAATGACCTTGGTTGACGCGCATTGCCATCTGGCAAATCTGGGGGTGCAGATGCCCTTGGAAACGCTTTTGGACGAAGCTGGTAAACATGGGATAAAGCGCTGGCTGTCTTCAGCTTTAACGCGTTCCGAGCTATCGCGTTATGCAGAATTTGCATTTCCCGGAATGATGTACAGTGCTGGCGTTCACCCCAATTTTGATGAGTGTGACCTTGCAATTGAGGATATTGCGCGTCTTTGCGAGGAAAAACGAATCTGGGCAGTGGGAGAAATTGGTTTGGATCGGAATGGACCGGAGATAGAAACTCAGAAAAGCCTGTTGATCAAGCAGTTGGAACTGGCTGTGGAGCATGGACTTCCGGTGGTTTTGCACATTGTTGGGCATCAGCAGGCGGCTTATGAAATCCTGAAACGCTATCCCCTGCGCTATTTGGTTCATGGCTATGCCGGAAGCTTGGAAGGCTACAGGCTGCTTGCGCGTTTGGACAGCTTTTTCACCATCAGCGAGCGCATCTTGAAGCCGGATAAAACAAAGCTGCTGCAAGAGATGGTGGCAGACCGCAGATATTTGGCGGAAACGGATATGACCCGCTATTACGTTTTACCGGGGGAGAAAAATCCTCTGTTGCGCCTGCTGGAAGTGGCAGAAAAGACTTTGGTATTATGCGGGATTTCGGAAAACGAGTTTGGCAGGGTTCAAAATGAATCTTTTCAGGCTTTAACCGGAGTTTACATTGACTGAAGCTGCTCTTTCACGGACGGAACTATTGATTGGAGCGCAGGGCTTGGAGCGCTTGCGAGAAGCCAGAGTCTGCGTGATCGGGCTTGGCGGGGTTGGTTCCTACGCGGTTGAAGCTTTGGTGAGAGCGGGGCTTCAGCATTTCACCTTGATAGACTTCGACAAGGTGGGGGAGAGCAATTTGAACCGGCAGATCATTGCGCTGCAGCACACAATTGGACAGCCAAAGGTGGAGGTTACACGCGATAGGATTCTGGGGGTGAATCCCCATGCCAAAGTGCTTTGCCATCAGGTTTTTTTGGACGAGACGAACCGTCCCACCCTATTGGTGGACAACGATTTTTATATCGACGCCATCGACAGCTTGGGACCCAAGATCGGGCTTTTGGAACATGCCGTGCTGCAGGGCTTGAACATTGTGACGGTGATGGGCGCGGGAAATCGCCTGGATCCGGGGTCGGTTCGAATCTCTCCTTTGCACAAGACCCATAATTGCCCTTTGGCGCGGAGGGTTCGCAAGAGCTTGGGAAAAAGAGGGATAAGAGCACAGATACCCTGTGTTTGGTCTGCAGAGAAACCACTTCTCCCAGAAAATGACGACGATTTGCCAGATGATGAGCCGGGTCAGCAGCGGGGCAGAAAACGTCGGACTGTTGGCTCCATCAGCTATTTGCCTGCCATCATGGGCATGCACGCTGCGGCGTGGGTGATCAACTCAATCTTGGATAATATCGAATAAACCGAATCAAGCAAAGTTGCCTGGATGCTATTGACCCAACAGCGACCAGGGTAGCGTGCTTAACAGCGTGTCATTTCATAAACAAAATTCAGTGGCTTGAAACATTCTTCATTGATTTGAATGGATTTTTTATGATTCGGATATTCGCATTTATAGTAGGTGAGAAATCTAATCGGCAGCCAGCAAACCAGCTTGAAAGTCAGCAAGATACGGTGAATATAAGTTCCGAATTATCCGTGTTTTTCAAGCATATTTTGTAACAGGAATCGGGGATTTTTTATTTCTGGAGCCTTCATATTATTTTGGGCTGAATTTTCAGCTTGACAGCAGATGCCCTGTTCAGAAATTGTCTTTTAATGATAGAAGCGGTGTGAAGGATACTTTTCCAGTGAATGGAGAGCCTTTGCGAAGATCAAATAGCTACGGGAGTTAGCTATTTTTTTTGACACAAAATGAGTGTGTGCTTCTGCTGCCGGTTTTGAGCTTGGAGCCCGGTGCTTCAGATTCGACCGCAGATTTGGATTTTTAAACAGTTAAATGTATGAAGGAATGTACGATGGAGTATTACCGACCACAGATCGAAAAGATTGCCCGCAGGATTAGCCAGGAGCAAAACCTTGCGCTTTACGACATCGAAGAAAAGATGACGGGCAAAGGGCGCATCATCACAGTTTACCTCACAAAAATCGGTGGGGTGGGCGTGGACGACTGCGCTGTGTTCAGCCGTGCCCTCGGGAACGAGCTGGAGGAATTCGACCTGATTCCAGACCGTTATTTCCTGGAAGTTTCCTCCCCCGGTTTGGAGCGTCCCCTGAAGCTGAAAAGCCACTGGGTGAGTGCGATAAACGAAAAAGTTGCAGTGCAATGGACCGAAGGAGAGCAAAAGCGCTCCGCCATGGGCACCTTGACAGAAGTTAACCCCAACACGGTGATTTTGGACGACCGGGGTACGATCGTGGAGATCGACTTGAAATCCATCTCCAAGGCCAAAACTGTTTTCCTGGCAAAAGCCAAGGAGGAAGAATGAACTCGAATATTTTGGATGCCGTGGGCAGGCTTGCAGCCATCAAACAACTTGATAAAGAGATGATCCAAGAGATGATCATTGAAGCGATCCACTCCACCCTGAGTAAAAGGCTGGAGCCGGAGAATGACCTGCAGGTTTATGTGGAGGAAAAAACCGGGACGATCAAGGCCCATTTCCTGTGCCGCGTGGTGGAAACCGAGACCACACTGGGCGAGATGTCTTTGGAAGAGGCGCGTCACCTGTATGGTCGCGAAGTGCAGTTGGATGAAATGTGGCCGCGCAACATGGCCATGAACGAATTTGAGCCCAAACTGATCAAGACGACGCAAAAGGCAATTCAGGACAAGATCCGTCTGCTTGAAGAAGATAAAATTCAAAGCGATTTCAATAAACAGAAGAATACGATTGTGAGCGGAAAGATCAAAACCATCGATGATTTGGGTGGTTTTCGCATCGACATAAGCTATACGGAAGCGCTTTTGCCCGCGGAAGAGCAGGTGGAAAGCGAAGCATATCGCGTTGGAGACAACATCCGCGCCTACGTTACAAACATCCGCGCCCACCAATCCAGCATCACCATCATTCTTTCACGCACGAATCCGGAATTTGTGAAAAAACTGTTTGAAACCGAGATTCCGGAAGTTTATGATGGCACGATCAAGATTTTGAAGATCGTGCGCGAACCGGGCATCCGCACAAAACTGGAGATCATGTCTGAAGATCCCAAGCTGGATCCGGTTTCCGCCTGCATTGGCCCCAAGGGTCAGCGCATCGAAAGCATCCGTAAAGAGTTGCGCGGAGAGCAGATCGACATTGTGGTTCACGACGAAGACCCCGGCAAAATGATCGAGCGTGCCCTGGGTATTGAAAAAGCCCTGAAGGTGATCATTGAACGCAATCGCGCCGCCAGTGTGATCGTTGACGTGCAGGATAAAGTGATGGCCATCGGCAAAGGCGGCAAAAATGTGAAGCTGGCTGCCAAACTGACCGGGATGAAGATCGATATTTTCACCACCGAGGAATTCGAGGAAAAACTTGCCAAAGAGCGCCGGACCGTGAGCCACGTGACCGATCTTGACGGCGTTTCGCCAAAGATCGCCGAAGTTTTGCGCAGCGCAGGCTACACCTCTGTGCAGGATATTTTTGCCGCCTCGGTTGATGAACTGTGCAACCTTGAAGGTGTGGGCGAAAAGACCGCCGAAAAGCTGAAGGAAGCAGCAAAATATTTCTGATGACAAACCGACATAGCAAAGCCGGACACCAACCACAGCGCACCTGCGTGGTTTGCAGATCTCAAAAGGATCTGAAGGACCTGCTTGCCTTCTTTTTGCTGCCCGAAGGCTTGGTTTTCGATCCCCAGCGCCGGGTGCAGCGGAGGCGACAGTATGTGTGCCCGGATGAGCTTTGCTTACGCGGTTTGGACAAATGGCGACGCTCACAAATGAAACGAAAATTCAGGCTGAGTTCCATATCAGCCATTTTTCCCCGTCCGGAGCAGACATGACGCAAGAAATTGCCGAAAAGAAGATCATCAACCTGCTGCAATTTGCCCGCAAAGCCGGAAAAGTTGTGACAGGTGCGGACGCCTGCATCCGGGAGCTTAATTCACGGGGCCTGCGCCTGATCGTGATTGCCAACGACAGTTCGGATCGTTCTGTGCGCAGAATAAAACATCAGATCAATGAATTGGATCTGACAACCCCGCTGATGCGCCTGGGCAGCCAGGAAGCTTTGAGCAACGCCTTGGGAGTGCATCAAACCGGAATCTACGGGGTCAAAGACAAGCAATTCGCCGCCCGGATGTTGGAATATCATTCCAGCATCGCCAATGTGGAGGAACAAAGTGCAAATTAGAGTACATGAACTTGCCAAAGAGCTGAAAATCAGCACAAAGGCGCTCAGGGAACACCTGACCGATATGAACGTGATCGTGAAAAGCCACATGAGCTTGGTTGAGGCCGAAGTGGCGGACGAGATCCGTAACAAATACAATGAACAGATGGCTGCGGAGAAGAAAGCGGAAAAAGACAGACGCCGTTTGGTTGAAATGCGTCAAGCCGCCAAAGCTGAAAAAACTGAGGTAAAAGCCGCTCCCAAGAAACAATCCGCAGTTGAAGAGCCTGAAGCGCCGAAAGAGAAAAAGGCTGCCAAGCCAGCCCGGGATAGGAAAAAGACCGCCAAGCCGGAGCCGGTGGAAGAGCCGGTTTTGGATGAGGCTGACCAAGAGGAACAGGAGCTTGAAACTCCAGAACCAGCGCAGCCGGAGATCTATATTCCTCCCGAAAAAGAAGCTCCCAAACATAAGATTATTGTTCCCTTCACTCAGGCAACGCCGGTTCAGCCACGTGGAAAACGGGTTACAAAAGCTAAAACCGATGAGGCCCCTGCTGATAAACCTGCCAGAAGCAGAAGAAGGGGCGGCGCAGCCCGACCTGCCGCCGTTCCGGCTCCTCCTCCTCCGGAAATTCCGATTCAAGCAGCGGATGCCAAAAAATATGGAAAGGCCAAGCCCAAGATCGACGATTTGGGCGACAAGAGCAAACATAAAAAGGCCTTGGTGGGAACTTCCAAAAGGTCCAAACGCAAAGATGAGCCTTTACATGAAGCGGATGAGGCTGAAATTTCCCGCAACATCAAGAAGGTGATGCAAAAAACTTCAAAACGTAAGAAGTATCACAGGGAAGCCCAGCAGACCAGGGAAGAAAGCGATGGTCCGGCTGTGATCAGCGAATACACTTCCGTGAACGAACTGGCGAAGATCCTGAACGTTACCGCTGCCGAAATCATTTCCAAATTCTTTGCCATGGGGCAGCTTGTGACCATCAACCAAAGGCTGGATCGTGATTCCCTGGAAATGATCTGCGATGAATTCGAGGTGGATTTCAGTTTTGAAGAGGAATATGGTGCGGAAATATTTGACCGGGAAATGGAGCAGTATGAAGAGGTTGAGGAAGAACCCAGACCTCCGGTGGTGACCATTATGGGCCACGTTGACCACGGAAAAACATCCATCCTGGACTATATTCGAAACACAAACATGGTTGCCGGCGAATCCGGAGGCATCACCCAACATATTGGTGCCTACCAGATCGAGGTAAACAACAATAAAATCACGTTTTTGGACACCCCCGGTCACGAGGCTTTCACAGCCATGCGTTCCCGCGGTGCAAACATCACGGATATTGCCGTGATCGTGGTTTCCGCCAGCGAAGGCATGAAGCCGCAAACCAAGGAAGCGATCGACCATGCAAAAGCTGCTGGGGTGAATCTGATCGTGGCCATCAACAAGGTTGACCTGCCAGACGCCAATGTTGACCGCGTGATAGCCCAGCTTTTGGAATATGGCGTTTTGCTGGAGCAATATGGTGGAGACATACCTTGGTGCCGAACTTCTGCCGTTAGCGGTGAAGGAATCCTGAACCTGATCGAATTGATCCTTTTGACATCCGAGATGATGGAACTGAAGGCTCGCCGTGAAGTCCCGGGTCTGGCAGTTGTGATCGAAGCCAGCAAAGACACACGCATGGGCTCGGTGGCCACACTGCTGATGCAGGAAGGAAGTCTCAGCAAGGGCGATATCTACGTTTGCGGTGCCACCCACGGCAGAGTGCGCCGGATTGAGAACGAACGCGGCCAGGAAGTTGCAACACTTTTCCCCGCAGACGTGGGCAGGATCTATGGACTTTCCGACACGCCCAAGGCTGGCGACGTGCTTAACCAGGTTGACAGTGAAAAAACCGCACGTTCCATCAGCACAGAAAGAAATCAGATTCGCATGGAACGCGAAAAATATCAGAACAAATCCTCCCTGCAAAACATCTTTGCCCGCATCAAGGAAGAGCAGGCGAGCGAACTCAACATCATCATAAAGACTGATACCGACGGCTCCGCCGAGGCTTTGGCAGACTCGTTGCAAAAGCTCTCCAACCAGGAAGTGCAGGTGAATATCATCCACAAAAGTGTTGGCGGCATCAGCGAAGCAGACGTGAACCTGGCTTCCGCTTCAAACGCGGTGATCATTGGCTTCCACGTGCGAGCCAGCCAGCAGGCGCGCAAATTGGCTGAGGATGAGGGAGTGGAAATCAAGCTCTATCAGATCATCTACGACGCCATCGAAGATGTGCGCCAGAGCCTCATTGGCATGCTGGAGCCTGAATTTGAAGAACAAGTGATTGGTTCTGCCACGGTGCGCCAAGTGTTCAAGATCAAAAAAGTTGGCACGATTGCCGGTTGCCAGGTCGATCGCGGTTCCATCAAGCGTGGATGCAAAGTTCGTTTGTATCGAAACGACGTTATGGTGGCGGAAGACGATCTGTCATCTTTGAAGCACTATGCCGACGACGTGAACGAAGTGCGCGCTGGCACCGAATGTGGCCTTTCACTGGCAAGCTTCTCAGATATCAAAGAAGGCGACGTTTTGGAATGTTATGTCTTGGAGGAAATTGACAAAAAACTATGACCAAATCACATCGCATTCCCCGTTTGCAGGAAGAGCTGAAAAAGCTGTTCAATCTTGCCCTTCAGCAGAAATTGCGTGACCCCGCCCTGGATTGGGTAAACATCACGGAAGTGGTGCTTTCAAAAGACCTCCGTCACGCAAAATTGTATTTTTCACACTACAATAATCCGGCTTCCCACGAAGCCATCAGGGAACAATTGACAAAAAGTTCCGGTTTTTTAAAAAAACAGATCGCAGGAGCACAAATGATGAGGACCATCCCCGAATTGACCTTTTTCTACGATGAAACCGAAGATCGCGCCGAAAAAGTGGAAGCTTTGCTGGCCAGCATAAAACAAAACTATGACGACGATGACGATGCATACGATCCGGATATCAATTTGGATGACTATCTGGACGATGATGAAGTGTTTGACATAGACGAAGACGAAGAGATCTACAACGAATTTCTGGAAGAGGAAGAAGAGGAAGAAGAAGAAAGGCAAAAATAGGCCTCGATGAAGCCCAAGCTTTTTTGGGCAATGCTATGAATAACGACACACAGCAGCTGAAAAAAGTCTTATTGGAAAGCCTGCATCCGGATCTCAGCGTTGGCATCATGTCACACGTGGAGCCCGACGGTGATGGCTTTTGCGCCAGCGTAGCCCTGCAGCGATTTTTGCGTGAATGGGAGATAGAAAGCGAAATCTTGGTGGATCCGGATTCCAAGCTGGAGCGTTTTGACACATTGATGCAGGACGCCAAACTGCAGGTTTTCGACGGCTCCCAAGCCTATGACCTGCTTATCATACTGGATTGCAACAGCTACAGCCGCATCAATGCCCGCGCTGAAGCGGTGAAAAACTCTCGCAAGGTGATCCTTGTGGATCACCATGTACCGGAAAATGAAGTGATCGAGACCGACTACAGCTTTGTGGACACCAATGCGGTTTCAGCAGGGGCAATTTTGTTTGATGCCTTGAAAGATGAGATTCGTGCGCTTTCCCCCAAGGCCAGGATCGCGGTGGCAAGCTGCATCTATGTATCCATACTCAACGATACCAACAATTTTATCAATTCCAATACGAACTCCAGGGTCTTTCGCTTGAGCGCAGAATTGGCTGATCTGGGAATCTCACCCGCCCAGATCTACAAACGGTTCTTTTTGAACCACGCAGCGCTGGAAATGCGTTTTGTGGGCGAGGTTCTTTCCACCATTGAGCTGCATCACGGCGGGCGCATTCTCATTATGCATTCCACCCTGCAGATGCAGCGTCAAAATGATCTGGACGCTGAATCCATCATGAACATCACCCGCTGGGTGCAGGGCGTGAGAGATATCGATATTGTTGCCTATTTCAGGGAAGACAAACCCGGAGAATACAAGCTGAGCCTGCGCTCGCCCTGGGTGGATGTGAATGCAGTGGCTGCCTCTTATGGCGGCGGTGGACACAAAAGCGCCTCCGGGGCAACGTTGCAAGGAAGTCTGGAAAGCCTCAAGACAGATCTTTTGAACAAGCTGACCACAGCCATGAACAAATATCCGGATCATGCCTGAAAAAACTGGTTTTTTGCTGATCGATAAACCCGCCGGCTGGAGTTCATTCCAAGTTGTGCGCTGGCTGAGAAAACTCTCCGGCGTCAAGAGGATTGGACACACGGGAACCTTGGACCCTTTTGCGACCGGACTTCTGATCTGTGCAATGGGTCCGGTCACGCGGCTGAGCCGCTACTTGGAAAATGCCGACAAAAGCTACGAAGCCGTGTTACGGTTCGGGGTTCAGACCAGTTCTGCCGACCCGGAGGGTGAAGTGATTCGCGAAGATGGGCCAATTCCAAGCAGTATTGACTTTGAGCTATTGAAAAAAGAATTGCTGAGCATCAGTGAACTGCCTCCACCCCTGTTTTCTGCCATTAAGGTGGACGGACGTCCTGCCTACGATTATGCCCGTAAGGGTCAGCCTTTGGAGCTTCCGCCACGACCGGCGCGGATAATCGATTTTGAGCCGATCTCCTATCAAGCGCCTGAACTTGTTTATAGATGCCGGGTCAGCAAAGGCACCTACATCCGCAGTTTGAGTGAACATATTGCAGGGTTTTTGGGAACGGTTGGTTACAGTACTGCTTTGCGCAGGCTGGCGATTGGAACGGTTTCAGTTGACAAGGCTCAGCACCCAGATACTTTCGAGGCTGAGATGATCGAAGCCAGCTTTCATCCCCTTCAAGATCTTTTTGAAGGTTTTGAGTTTTTAACACCGGATGAAACGGAGCTTTCAGCTCTGAGACAGGGCAGGGAAACTGCCAACCCCGGCAGTGACAATCAGCAGATTTTGCTTTTGGATCAATCCGGCAAAGCCCTGGGCGTGGCCCGGCGAAATTCGGGAAAGCTGTTCCCGGTGATAAATCTATAAGACTATGAAAAACACTGTTTTAAGCATCGGTAATTTTGATGGCTTGCATCTTGGCCATCGCAAGTTTTTAAGCGAAGTGGTGGGCACAGCCAAAAAACTGGGATTGAGAAGTGTGGTTATGACCTTTGACAATCATCCCGCCGGGGTGATCAAAGGAGCAAAATATACCACATTGCTTCCCATTCGGCAAAAAATCCGTTTGATGCATGAGCTTGGTGTGGACGAGATTCCCATCCTGCATTTTGATGATGAAATGGCCAGAACCTCCGCCGAGGACTTTTTGCGCAAGGATATGGTTGAAGCCTTTTTACCCGCGGTGATTGTGATGGGTCACGACTCCCGTTTTGGCAGCGGCAGAAGCGGCGATCTGGAATTTATGAAAAGCCGGCAAAGCCACTACGGATTTGAGCTCCAAGTGGTTGAGCCGCTTTTGAACGGCGAACAGCTTGTGAGCAGCAGTTTGATACGAAAAACCCTTGCCGAAGGTAATCTGACAGTGGCAAACAAGCTGTTGGGTGCGCCCTATACCATCTATGGTGAAGTGGTGCATGGAGCCGGCTTGGGGAATGGGCTTGGTTTTCCCACAGCCAACCTGCGTTTGGAAGAGCCTTTGCAGTTGTTGCCGCGCTCTGGGGTCTACCATAGCCGCGCTTGGCTGGAAGGACAGAGTTTTTTGGGGTTGACAAATATCGGCACCAGTCCCACTTTGAAACACACTGGTGAAACCGAAGTGGAAACCCATATTCTGGATTTTGACGGCCAGATTTATGGTCAGCCGCTCCGAGTGGAATTGCTTTCATTTCTACGGGAGGAAAAAATGTTCAGTTCCAAGGAAACCCTGCTCGAAGCCATGAAGGAAGACCTTTCCCGGGCTCGAATGCTTGCCGAAAAGGAAGGATTGTGAGATCCGTTCTGGCAGCTCTTTTGGCGCTGTTTGCCATCAGCGCCTGGGCACTGGATTCCGTTCCGGGAACGGGGATGCAAATATCCCCCAGTCAAGGCAGGGAATACAACTTTGCCTACCACACCAGCAGCGACGACCTGAACCTCTTTGGTTCGGACACCTGGGCTGTACGTTTCAATTTTTCCGAAGCCTACCCGCAAACTTATGCCAGCCAATTTGAAGTTACAAAAGCCCTGCTCTGGCTACCCCAAGTTGGTGATTCCGTGTGGGTGGCACTGTTTTCTGAAGCGCATGGCAGCCCCGGTGATCAAATCATCTCTGCAGCGGCGCCGGTGCTTTCCAACCATGTGGAAATCCCTTTTGCAAATTCCGTGTTGGCAGACACCTTGTGGCTGGTGGTGAGCTATACCACAACCTTTTCCAACCGCTTTGTTTCAGCTTCCATGGGTGGAGGCAGCCACAGCTATTTTTGGAACACCAGCTATACCAATCCTTTTTTCCAAAGCTTTGGCACAGCGGGTTTTAACGCTGAACTCCTCTTCGGATTGGGCGGAGATTTTATCCTTGCCACTCCAGATCTTGAATTGGAGGATTTTGAACTGGAAGGGGACTTGCTGCCCCGCCAAACGGTCTATCCCACATTTTCGATTTACAATCATTCCGACCTCACCGTGAATGACGCCAAAGTGATTATCACGGGAAGATCCCCGTCACCACAGTTTGTGCCCAATATCACCATCAATATTGCGGAACCGATTCCGCCGCGCTCACGTTTTGTGTTCGACTCTGAAAGCCAAGGCCATGAAAACTTTGGAATTGCCCTGCCGGACCAGCCTGCACAATTGCGACTGAAAGCAGCACTCAGCAGCGAAAGCGTGAGCGAAACCTACTCTGCCAACAACGATATCATCATCAACCGCTTCAGTTTTCAGGAAGAATATCCGCTGTTTTTAACCGAAAGTTTCATGCGTACGGAATCTTCCATGCAGATCACAGCTTCGCAGGACCAACACGATTACGCCAATATTCATCGGCTGAACTATTTTCCCATTCTCACGGATTCGCTTAGCAACATCCCTTCCCAAATCAGGTTCAACTGGTATCGCTTTAATTCGCTGCCCCGCACAGCGGTGAATGGAAACTTGAGATTGAACGGATTTTGGCCAAATTATGCAGATCATTACGATCAGCAATGCCAAAATCTGCAGGACGCCAGAAGCTTCATCTCTTCTTCACGCTGCGATTTTACCCACGTACCCCAAAACGATATGATCTCGGCGGAGATTATCTTCAGAAACGAAAACACCCTGCTGTATGCCTCGCAGTCTGATTACAACTTGATAAACGACACTGTTCTGTGCGTAGGGCTTTTCAAAAAACATGTTTTTGACGGAGCCGAACGCTGGGTGGTGGAACGCTGGATCAGGCACGGAGCAGGCTTGGGGGTTTCCTCTTTGGGGCAGGGTCAGCAGTTGGATGTGAATTTCAACATCTCGCTCAGCAATCTCAGCCTGATGGAATTGGCTCAAGACTACCGCCTCTACTATTGGCTGCAGCTTAAGAACGGGGGTAAAATTCTCTATTCTGCCTATTCTGACTTCACAGACGTGGTCTCAGTTGAGGATGAGGTTTTGCCAAAGCCAAGGCTGATGGTGGGTCCGAACCCTCTGCGCGGCCAGGGTTCTTTGCAGATCAAAACAGATGGCAATCAAAAATTGGGCAGGATCAGGATTTTCAATCTGAAGGGTCAAATCGTCCGCGAACTATCCGGACAAACGGATGAAATTAGCCTGAATATCGCCGATTTTCCAAGCTCGGGAATCTATTTGCTGCGCGCGGAAATGCCCGGTGCCAGGGGTGAAAATCTTTGGGTCGAACGAAAAATTACCATAATCAAATGAGTTTTACATGACTGAACACATCAATATCTCAGACTTACAGGAACTGATTGGCAAAGAGGTCATCAGTTTCTATTTGGTCGCGGAAATGGAAGTCCGCGATGGAAAAAGTGGTCCTTTTTTACGCTTGAGACTGCAGGATCGCAGCGGTTCGCTCACAGGCTACGTTTGGAAAGATGCCAAAAAAGTGGCGGAAGGTTTTTCCCAGGGCGACGTGGTCAAGGTTAAAGCTGTGGTGAACCTCTACAAAGAGCAGGTGCAGCTGAATGTCTCTCAGATTCGTTTTGCCGACCACTCGGAATATGAGATTGAGCAATTCATCGCCCGCAGCAAAAAAAGTCCGGAGATCTTGGCTGAACAATTTTTTGCCTTCGTGGATAAAATCGAAAACCCATGGCTGAGCAAGCTCTTAAAAAACATCTTTGAAGACAAGGTTTTCTTTGATCGGTTCCTGAATGCTCCCGCCGCCAAATCCTGGCACCACAACTATATGCACGGTCTGATTGAACACACCGTTTCCGTGGCTCGCATCTGCGATTTTGTGTCCGAACTCTATCCTGTAAACCGCGATCTGCTCATCACTGGAGCGCTTTTGCATGATATGGGTAAGGTCTTTGAATACAGCGGAGGCCCCTCCATCGATTTCACCGAAATCGGCCGCTTGGTTGGGCATCTAAGCCTCAGTGATCAATACATTTGTGAACAATCCAGAATGATCCCCGGTTTTCCTGATGAAGTTTTGCTCAATCTGAGGCACATGATCCTTGCCCACCACGGGGAATACGAAAAAGCCTCGGTGCGCCTGCCTCAAACCCTGGAGGCTTTGGTTTTGCACCTCTGCGACAATCTGGATGCCCAAAGTGTTGGCGTGGCCCAGCTTCTGGAAGCCGCCCCAGAGGGCGCAGTCTGGTCTGAGTTCGACAAACTGAACAATCGCTACTATCATCTGACCAGAATCTAAAAAATGTTTCAAACCTCGGTTTTGATGAGCGGTTCCAAGGGCAACGCCGTATTGGTGCGCACATCTGAAACCGCCTTGATTTTGGATGCCGGAGTTTCTGCCCGCTCAATTTTGGCAGCCTTGGAAAAACTTGGCGTCAGCCCGGCAGAAATACAGGGCGTGATAGTCAGCCACGAACATTCCGACCACACCCGCGGAGTTGGTCCCCTCACCAGGAAACTTGGAATTCCTTTGTTTATAAATGAAGAAACCCTCCGCCAATGCAACAGCCGAATTGGCAATATCCCAGGCGGCATCAGGCTTTTCGAGACAGGCGAGAGCTTCCAGGTTCGGGATTTGATCGTCCATCCTTTTTCATCCTCACACGATGCGGCGGATAGCTGCAATTTCACCTTCCTCCATGAAGAAGACGAAACTCGCAAACTGGGCGTTGCCACAGATCTGGGTTTTCCTTCGCGCTTGGCGGTGAACAGGCTGAAAAACTGCAGCACTTTGATCCTGGAAAGCAACCACGACGTGACCATGCTGATGGAGGGTCGGTATGAATGGCCTCTCAAACAGCGCATCAGAAGCGACAACGGTCACCTTTCCAACGAAGAGGCGGTTGGAATGGTGAGCCAGGTGATGCACCAGGGTTTGAAAAATATCGTTTTGGCACATCTCAGCGAAGAAAACAACAACCCGCAAATCGCTTTGAAAACCATGCGGGACTACCTTATAACAGTCCGCAGTGAAGCCCGCTTGTTGGTTGCGGACCAATATGCACACACACCACTCTTAAATGTATAAATCATGAAAACAACACGCAATCTCTTTCTCATAACTCTGCTCCTGATTTGGGGGCAGTTTTTTTCTCTTGCCGCTCAAGCGGGACCCTTGGCGCCGAAAAAGCACACTCAGATTCAAGTGCATGGGCATGAATTGAATGACGACTGGAAATGGCTGGCAGATCGGGAAGCGCCCGAACTTTTCAAGGTTTTCAAAGCCGAGGAAAAGTATGCCAAGAGCCAATTCCGTGGTTCTTCAAATCTGGATCGTGAGCTTTACCGTGAATTCACTCAATTTGATCCGCGTCAAAGAAGCAGTCATCCCTATTTAAGAGATGGATACTATTATTTTTCCCGCTCTTACAAGGGAAAACCCTACGACAGTCATTTTCGCATAAAAGACGAACCCGGCGCAAAGGAAGAACTCCTGCTTGATGAACAGAAGCTCGCCAGAGGCAAAAAGTTCTTTTCTCTGGGCGTGATGAGGGTGAGCCCGGATGCAGAAAAACTTGTTTACAGCGTTGACTATGAGGGAGATGAGAATTACAGACTCTTCATCCGCGATCTGAGCCAAAAGAAAAACTATGATACCGGGATCGATAGACTGGACCAAGCTTTGTGGTTCAATGATTCAAAGAGATTGCTCTTAACCAGGAACAACGAACGCTTCCAGTGCGACCAAGTCTCGATCTATGATCTTCAAAGCGGCACCCTCCAAAGCCTGTATAAGGAAGAAGACCCCGCCCGGAATCTTGGGATCTGGAGTTCCACAGATCACCAGTACTTTTTTATGAGTTCCAGCGCGGCAAAGCAAAACAGAATCTGGTGTTTTGATGCAGGGGCGCAAAATCCGGAACTGATGGAGCTTTCCAGCAGTTGGGATAACTGCCAGGCGTGGCCGGATCACCTTGGCGGCGCCTTCTACCTGATGACTGACCTTTTCAATGCTGACCATGGTGTGTATCGATTTGATGCTGATTCCCCAAGGCCGGAATATTGGGTTGAGCTCGTTCCGGCTGAAAGCGGGCGACCCTTGGATTCGATGGTGCTGATGGATTCTGTGATCGCAGTGACCCGTCGCAACGACGGTTTTAAAAGCATGGAACTTTACGACGTTGACGGCGGTGGGCTCATCCGGACAGTTTCCTCATCCGTTCCAGCCGACATCGATTTTTGGTATAATTACGATCCATCCGCACCCCAAATCATGTATGGCATGGAACATGAATTGCAGCCCTACAGCATTATCAGCCACAATTTGTCTGATGGATCAGAAACAGTTGTCTATCAGAGTGAAATTGCACAGAAACGGCATCACGACCTCTACCAAACTGAACTGCACTGGGTTGAGGCTGATGATGGAGCCCAGATTCCACTGCGGCTTGTGAAAAGAAGAGACCTTGATCCGCAAACAACTCATCCTCTCTGGCTTCAAGGATATGGCGCCTATGGGTCCTGCGAAGATCCCTACTATTCACACACACTTTTTTCGCTACTGGATCGTGGTTTTATCTGTGCCACAGCCCACATCCGCGGAGGAGGCGAATTTGGCAGATACTGGCACGACCAGGGGCGTACACTTTCCAAAAAGAATACATTTTCAGATTTTGAAGCTTGCATCGATTATTTGATTTCAAAAGGTTTTACTGAACCCTCCAAACTGATTATTGAAGGCGGCAGTGCAGGTGGGCTCTTGATCGGCGCCGTTTTAAACCAAGCTCCACAAAAATTTCGCCTTGCCATCGCGGATGTGCCCTTTGTGGATTTGATCAACACCATGCTGGATCCGGAACTCCCGCTCACAGTGCAGGAATATGAGGAATGGGGCGACCCGAGCGACGAAGAACAGTTTTCCTACATGCTTTCATATTCGCCATACGACAACGTGAAACCGCAAACCTACCCAACTGTTTTGGTTACAACCGCTTGGAACGATATCCGCGTGGGCTACTGGGAATCCCTTAAATGGGTGCAAAAGCTGCGCGAGAACAACCTGGGCGAAAATCCCGTGATCTATCTGATGGGCTGGGATGAGGGGCACTCCGGTTCTGAAGATCATTACCGCCGTTTGAAAAACTATGCCAAGGTGATGGCATTCGCCATCCGGGCTGTGACTCCAAAATAGGGCTATATACTTAAAAGAACCATTTAGAAAGTCGGAACATTGATAGCAGCCTGCCCCAAGCTGTTTCACGAAAATCAAAAAAAGAATAATCTCCAACACAGGTTCAAATCGATAGCGCTTGAGTTAGCAATCGACGGGTTGGAACCTACTCAACTGTCACAGTTTTTTGATGAAAAACAGCTTGACACAAATTTGTAAAAAAAATACAAAGCAATTAGTCTTTTGAACGGATAAGAATTGTGAATGAAGAGGGATGTCAAATGCCCTCAAACAACCAGAGAAACAATGAGTTGGATTTTACACCAACATTTGGGACTCAACTAAATAATTTTAACGATTCAAGTTTTTCGATTTCATGCATTTAACTTCTTCACTATTAGGGAATTATAAAACTAATTTCTTCGTAGCTTTTCTACTTAACATAGATTTTCGGTCAACCTATTTTAGGATGGGTCATTCTTGGCTGAAGGCGTTAATCACTTCTTAATCAAGCCTTAATCAAGTCTTAATTATTAACGCTTGATTAAGGCTTGATTACCACTTGATTAAAAGCTTGAAACAAGAAAGGAATGGGTTTTTCTGAGATGTTTTGCGTGTTTCTCTCATCGAGATTTAGACTGAAAGCCCGGCATCTGCATGAAAATTGGAATTATTTCTACAAAAATCGGCGGCAAACACAAAATATTCATTGACAGCAACAAATGGAGCGATAACTTGACCTAATGAGGAAAATTCTGTATTTGACGTTTAAGAATTTGAGAAACGCCCGCTTGGCAAAGAGATTTTGCCCGGCGGAGCAAATATATTTTCAATCACTGCAAGGCGCAGTTTTGGAAGGAGTTAGAGCATGAAAAAGTTTTTGGTTTTGATGACCCTGACGCTGAGCATTTTTGCTCTTTTGGCACAAACAGGCGTGGCTATAAAGCCGGGCGACAGCGGACTTTCCGATGAACTATTGGAATTGATTGCATCCAAGCAAAGCAGGGATGCAAGTTTTAGTTTCGTGTTTCTGGGGGGACAGCCACACAACCTGCCCGATATCGACGATTTGGCTGACCCGGACACCGGAGAGTTTTTGGAAGATATTCCTTGGACCAAGGATTTCACTCGTCACATAAATAATCCTGAGGGTTTAAATCTGACGCTATCGTTGTTGAATCCTGCAATGAAGTTCACGATTACTCAGCCTGAATCAGGAAACCCATATAAATGGCATTTTGAGCCCATTGAAGAACATTGGAACGGAAGTGAAGTTTTGGTTTTGGTTCTGGAAGATGAAGCCAGTGGCGTCCAGGCGATGACGCTCGTTCGCATAAACGTCACCCCGGTTCCAGACCCGCCCATCTGGATTAATTTGCCCGATGGAAATCTTTTTTCCACACTGGAAGAAGAAGACTTGATCGTTGAATTCAAAGACTACGTTCAGTGCTTAGACTCTTTAGAAGATCCTAGCAATTTTGATTTGTCAGTTATTGCAAATGACGAATATCCCATAACCGTAATCCAAGATCCACCAAACGATGGATCACTTGTCACTTTCAGCCCCCACTTAAATTTCTTTGGTCTTGTAAGTTATGATGTTACCGCCAAAGATAGAGCCTCAAACGCATTCAGCACCCAGACCATCTGGATTGAGGTGATAAACGTGAACGATCCGCCGGAAATTACCCAGTGGCATCCTCTGGAGCTTGAGCAGACCGTTGACCAAAGCGAATCCTTGAGCTTTTGGGTTACGGCTGTGGACGTGGATGACGATCCACTTACCTACACTTGGACCCACAGCGGCTTCGTTGATGGCGAGCCGTTTACCCAGATCGTGTCCACGGAAGCAAGTCTGGATCTGCAGTTTGACATTCCCGGCGTCCAGACCGTCACCTGCGTGGTTGACGATGGTGAAGACCAAGTCAGCATGAGCTGGACTGTGACAGTCAGCCCTCACGGACCAATTTTTGCGCCTGTGGGCGGAATCTATACCAGCGGCGTGAACGTTGCCCTCAGCGTCCCGGCTGGTTTCGAAAACGCTGTAATCCATTATACGTTGGATGGCAACACACCGGACGAAAGCTCTGATGTTTACACCGGACCCATTGAGGTTCCCGCCTTGGTAAATGCGGAAAATATTGTAAACATAAAGGCCATTTTCTTTGCACCGGGCTTTCCTTCTTCCCAGGTTGAAAGCGCAACCTACCGCATCACTGGAACAGTGGCTGCACCCGTGTTTAACCCTGGGGGCGGTATATTTGTTACACCCCAGGAAGTTGGATTAAGCAGTTCCACCCCGTCTGCGCAAATCTACTATACCACGAATGGGGAAGAGCCTGTTCCTGGAGCAGCAGGCACCCAGCTTTATGAAAATACAATCCAAATTCCCGGAGAAAGCAGTGTGACCCTGAAGGCCAAGGCCACCCGGGAAGATTGGCTGGACAGCGAAACAGTCACTCATTTTTACCAAGTTACTGGTACTGTGCAGATTGTATCTCATGAAATGGATCCCATGCCGGTTTCGGAAGGCTTTGAGCTTGAACATGGTGAAAGTTTGGAAGTGGAAATTCAGAATCTCAGTCTGCTTCCCAGCGCTGCAGTGCTTTATTATACCTTGGATGGAACCGCTCCTGCACCTGCAAACCCCAGCGCTCAGATCTATACCGCGGGACAGAAGCTGGAATTGACTCAAAGCAGCCAGATCAGGCTGCAAGCGCACCTGGAAGATTGGCAATCCAGTCAGGAACATTCGTATCAATATATCATCCGTACGCGTACGGTGTTCCTTCCTTTCGCAAATGGAACGGTTTTCGACCCTCAGCCGGGCTACAGCACCGTTCCCATGTCTGTAAGCCTCAGCGAGAACACATCTCCGACTGGTGCCAATATCTATTATAGCACTGACGGAAATCACCCCACACTGCTCTACACCGGCCCGATTTGGCTGGAGGAAAGCGCCACGGTCAAGGCTTTTGCCCAATACCCGGGATTTGAGCCCAGCGCTGTTTTCAGCGGAGATTTTGTAATCACTGGCACGGTTGCCGCACCTGTTTTTGATCCTGCACCGGGCAGCTATTCTACGCAGATTGACTTGGAGATGAGCAGCGCCACTGAAAGCGCTGAAATCTGGTATAGCGAGGATGGCAGCGAACCCATCCAGGGAGCGGCTGGATCCATCTTGTATACTGGTCCCTTTGCCCTGGAGATGGGTTTGCACACCATTAAAGCTCGCGCTTTCAAGGATCATTGGGATCCCAGTCCCATCACTGAAGGCGTCTATAGCATCAGTGTTTTGCCTGCTCCGGTATTTGATCATGAAGCAGGTATCTATCAGGATCCCATCACGGTGAGGCTCAGCGTTCCCGGAGCGCCTGAAGCGCAGATACATTATACAGACGACGGTTCCGAGCCAGATGAGTTTTCCATATTGTATGACTTTGTGAACGGCATCCAGATTGGCTTGGAGACCAGCAAGACCATCAAGGCCATCGCCACACAAACTGGGTGGCAATCCAGTTCTGTGGCAGAGCGCCACTACGAAGTGACCGGAACGGTTGCCACGCCGACGTTTAACCCCGATGGCGGCACGCATTCTGTTTCTGTTACGGTTGCCATCAACACTACAACTTCGGGAGCCCAGATTCGATACACCACTGACGGCAGCGATCCCAGCTCCACCCACGGAGAAATCTATACCGGATCCATCCAGATCACCAGCAGCAGCACTCTGAAAGCTATGGCCCACAAGGAAAACTGGCGTGATTCCCAAGTTTATGAAAAAATCTATACGATTATTGGAAACATTGCCGATCCAGTCTTTACCCCAGGCGCTGGAACCTTTACAACACCGATTGACGTTTACATTTCTGTGAATCCGCCGGATGCTTCCATTTACTATACAAATGACGCTTCTGAACCAAGCCCTGACAACGGTACTCTGTACGTTAACGGCACTCCCATCCATATCAATGGTGATGTCCTGCTTCGTGCCAGGGCATACAAATCTGGCTGGAACGTTAGTGGAATCAGTGACGCCCAATATTACATCACCGGAACCGTGGCTGCGCCGCAGTTTGATCCTCCATCCGGGCAGTATGCCACAGCTCAAAACGTCGCTCTTTCCACCATTCCCGAAGCTGCGGAGATCCGCTATACTTTGGATGGAACAACGCCCACACGCACTCATGGCATGGTTTATGGCGGTCCCATCGAAGTTGCTTCAAACAAGACCATCAGAGCCATGGCTTGGCTGAATGGTTGGGATGATTCGCCGGTTTCCTCGGCGTCTTATGTGATTAACGGACCTGTGGCAAAGCCGGTTATCAGCCCGGCAAGCGGATATTTCACCAGCCCGCAAACCGTGAACATCAGCGTGATTCCTGCTGCAGCAAATGTTTACTATACTTTGGACGGCACCGATCCCGTTCCTGGAAGCAGCCAGCTTTACACGGTGCCCTTTGTGGTTCAGGGACACACTGTGGTCAAAGCGATTGCCCGGCTTGAAAATTGGCTGGATTCGCCTGTTGCAATGGTGGAATACCAGTTCGTGGTGGCAAACCCCAGCATCACACCTCCTGCCGGAAGCTATGCCTCCACACAAACAGTGAGCATCAATACAATCACAGACGGAGCTTCAATCCGTTATACCACAGACAACAGCACCCCCAGCCCGGAACACGGTATTCTGTATGAAGGCTCCTTCAACGTAGAAAGCACCACGACCGTGAAGGCGATTGCTTTCAGGGACCAGTGGATCAGCTCAAGTGTGGTTTCTCACAGTTATGTGATCAATGGACCGGTGGCGGATCCTCTATTCTCCGTGTCTGGCGGAAACTATTCTGATCCTTTCAACGTGACCATTTCCACCCTACCCGCGGGCTCAGCAATTTATTACACTTTGGACGAAACCGAGCCCAGCGAAACTAATGGAACGCTTTACAGCGGTCCCATTCACGTTGAACAAAATACCGTTCTTAAAGCCAGAGCCTATCGCACAAATTGGCTGCCTTCCAACGTTAGCACCGTAAGCTACAACTTCCATGTGAAGCCCGTCAGCATCGTGCCCAATGGCGGAACCTACACTTCAGCGCAGTTGGTGACCTTGAACACCGCCACGCCGGGTGCGTTGATCAATTATACACTCAACGGTGTGGATCCCGTTCCGGGTACTGGCCTGGTCTATGATCCCGCGAACCCCGTTTTGGTGGATGAAAACCTCACCTTGAAGGCTGTTGCTTCGCTTGAAAACTGGCATCCATCACCTGTCAGCACTGCCAGCTTCCAGATCAATATTCCGCTGCCTGTAGTGGCTGCACCTGTGATTCAGCCTGGCAGTGGGGTTTACAACACAGCGCAGACTGTGACCATCACAAGCACAACCCCGGATGCCACCTTGGTTTACACAAGCAACGGCGAGGAGCCGACTCTGGATAATGGCATCGTTTATACAGGCAGCTTTGTGGTCTCGAGCAACACCGTTCTCAAGGCTCGCGGCTACAAGGATGGTCATGAGCCTTCGTCTGTGACCACGGTTCAATATGTGATCGTGATTCCCATCGAAACTGTTGCCACTCCGGAAATTTCACCCGCGTCAGGAATATACACCGAACCCATCCAGATTTCGATCACCACGCAAACTCCGGAAGCCACCATCCGCTACACCACAGACGGGATGGAACCTTCAACCACGGTTGGCGAGATTTACACCGGGTCGATCAATATTTCCGAAACCACCACAGTAAAGGCGATTGCCTATAAAACAGGGATGAACCCATCTCTGATTTCAAACGCCAGCTATGTGATCAATATTGCCGTGCCGGAAGTGGCGGCTCCAATGTTCTCGCATCCCACCGGCACATATTTTGAGCCCATCAGCGTGAGCATCAGCACCACCACCGAAAATACCATGATCCGCTACACCACAGACGGTTCCACACCTTCGGCAACCAGCGGAATTTTGTATGAACAGCCAATCGAAGTTGGCGCAGACAGCAGCCTCTTCATTCAGGCGATTGCCTATCGCGACGGCTGGAATCCGAGCCCCGTGGTCTCAGCAAACTATAATGTTACAGGAACTGTGGCGGATGTGGTCTTCAACCCTGTGGGTGGTGTCTACACTCAGGCGACCTCTGTGGCTTTGAGCAATTCCACTCCGGGAGCTGCGATCCACTATACCATTAATGGTGATGAACCCACTCAAGGCTCAAGCCTTTATACCACACCCATCATTGTTGCCTTGAACAGCAGCGTCACCATCCGAGCCCGTGCTTTCAAGAGCGGTTGGCAGCCCAGCCAGATCAACCAGGAAAGCTATACCGTCACGGGGCAGGTGGTGATCCCCGCTCCGGTGTTCAGCGTCCCGGCTGGAACCTATGCCTCAGCACAGACTGTTTCTTTGAATAGCCCGGTTCCCAGTGATGCCGTAATCCGATATACCACAAATGGCGAGGATCCCACCGAGCTGTCAGATGTTTATGGTCCTCCAATTCAACTGCCACTGAATTCAAACATCACCCTCAAAGCCAGAGCATTTAAGGAAAACTGGCTGCCCAGTCCCGTTTACACTGCAAATTATGTAATGACAGGGCAGGTGATTCTGTCTGAAAACACATTTGACCCCCCCGCTGGTATTTACCAAACACCGCAAACCATTACGCTGGTACCGGCAACACTGCCAACAGCAGCAACCCTGCGCTACACCATAAACGGCACCGAGCCAAGCCAGCTTTCACCAGCGTACGTGAACCCCATCCCTGTGGGAGCAGGAACCACCGTGATCAAGGTGAAAGGCTTCATGAATGACTGGACCCCCAGTGAAACCGTGTCTGCAAGCTATACTGTCACCGGCCAGGTGGCTTTCAATACTCCAGTGTTCACACCTGCCCCTGGTGTTTACGCGACGGCTCAGCAGATTACGGTGAATACTGCCATCCCGGGCGATGCTGTTGTACGTTACACTACGGACGGCAGCGATCCCACAGAGCTTTCTGCTGTTTATGGAAGCCCGATTGCGCTGCCTCTGGACAGTGCTCTGACCCTGAAAGTGCGTGCTTTCAAACCGGACTGGGCTCCCAGCGAAATCCACACCGGAAACTACACCACCACGGGCGCTGTGACCATCACCCTGCCCGTGTTCGACCCCAGCCCTGGAACCTATACCACACCGCAGTCCGTGAGCATCAATACGGTCACCATTCCTGCCAATGCTACCCTGCGTTACACTGTTGACGGTAGCGACCCGAATGAAAGCTCTCCCATCTATCAAAACCCAATCCAAATTGCCAACGGTCAGACTGTCACCATCCGTGTGCGTGCTTATGCTCCGAACTGGCAGCCCAGCGCAATTCACAGCGGCACCTTCACCGTGACAGGTCAGGTCAGCATTGCTCAGCCCGTGTTCACACCTCCTGCCGGGACTTATCAGACTGGTCAGGTTGTGACCCTGAACACTCAAACCACACCTGCTGGAGCCACTTTACGCTATACCACCAATGGTGATGAACCCACAGCCAGTTCGCCGGTTTACAGCAGCGGAATCACACTGGGCTTGGGCACCGTCACCACCATCAAGGTTAAGGCCTTCTTGAACAACTGGCAGCCTAGCGAGACCTACAGCGCCACCTACACCATCACCGGT
This sequence comes from Candidatus Cloacimonadota bacterium, assembly GCA_012728875.1. Classification (GTDB taxonomy): domain Bacteria; phylum Cloacimonadota; class Cloacimonadia; order Cloacimonadales; family Cloacimonadaceae; genus Syntrophosphaera. The sequence goes on along the minus strand of JAAYEF010000002.1, from coordinate 45,916 downwards.
GCCCTGAGTATCGTTGAACCAGTGTTCACCCCTGCCGCCGGAACCTACCAGACCGCTCAGAGTGTGTTGATCAATACAACAACCCTGCCGGCTGGAGCCACGGTTCGCTACACCACCAACGGCAGCGATCCCACAGCCACTTCGCGCATTTATGAAAACCCGATCCAAATTGGCTTGAACAGCAGCATGACGATCAAAGCCCGGGCTTTCCTGAGCGGATGGACCCCCAGCCAGGTTTACACAGCCAACTATACTGTAACGGGTCAGGTCCAACTGCCAGCCCAAGTCTTTAGTCCTACTGGTGGAACCTACTACAGCCCGCAGACTGTTACCATCAGCACAAACACTATTCCTGCAGCGGCAACTCTTCGTTATACCACAAACGGCACCGAGCCCAGTCAGCTTTCACCAGCGTATGTGAACCCCATCCCTGTGGGAGCAGGAACCACCGTGATCAAGGTGAAAGGCTTCATGAATGACTGGACCCCCAGTGAAACCGTGTCTGCAACCTATACTGTCACCGGCCAGGTGGCTTTCAACACACCAGTGTTTACCCCAGCCCCTGGAGTTTATGCAACAGCTCAGCAGATTACGGTGAATACCGCCATTCCTGCCGATGCAGTTATTCGTTATACCACCAACGGAGCTGACCCCACCGAAGCATCCACAATCTATTCCGGTCCGATTGCCCTGCCTCTGGACAGTGCCCTGACCCTGAAAGTGCGTGCTTTCAAACCTGATTGGGCTCCCAGCGAAATCCACACCGGAAACTACACCACCACGGGTGCCGTGACCATCACCCTGCCCGTGTTTAACCCCAGCCCCGGAACCTACACCACACCGCAGTCTGTGAGCATCAATACGGTCACCATTCCTGCCAATGCTACCCTGCGTTACACTGTTGACGGCAGCGACCCGAATGAAAGCTCTCCCATCTATCAAAACCCAATCCAAATTGCCAATGGTCAGACTGTAACCATCCGTGTGCGTGCTTACGCGCCGAACTGGCAGCCCAGCGCAATTCACAGCGGCACCTTCACCGTGACAGGTCAGGTCAGCATTGCCCAGCCTGTGTTCACACCTCCTGCCGGGACTTATCAGACTGCTCAGGTTGTGACCCTGAACACTCAAACCACACCCGCTGGTGCAACTTTGCGCTATACCACCAATGGTGACGAACCCACAGCCAGTTCACCGGTTTACAGCAGCGGTATCACACTCGGGCTTGGAACCGTGACCACCATCAAGGTCAAGGCCTTCTTGAACAACTGGCAGCCCAGCGAAACCTACAGTGCCACCTACACCATCACCGGTGCCCTGAGTATCGTTGAACCAGTGTTCACCCCTGCCGCCGGAACCTATCAGACCGCTCAGAGTGTGGTGATCAATACAACAACCCTGCCGGCTGGAGCCACGGTTCGCTATACCACCAACGGCAGCGATCCCACAGCCACTTCGCCCATTTATGAAAACCCGATCCAAATCGGCTTGAACAGCAGCATGACCATCAAAGCCCGGGCTTTCCTGAGCGGCTGGACTCCCAGCCAAGTTTACACTGCAAACTATACTGTGACAGGTCAGGTTCAACTGCCAACCCAAGTCTTCAGCCCTGCAGGTGGAACCTACCAAACCGCACAGACCGTAACTCTGAATACGGCCACTTCACCTACAGGAGCCACGCTGCGCTATACCACCGACGGCACTGTTCCCACAGAAAACTCTGCGGCTTACACCGCCCCGATCAACCTACCTCTAAATAGCAGCACCACCATTCGGGTGAAGGCTTTCAAGGCCGACTGGACGCCCAGCGAAGCCGCTTCCGCCATGTATGTGATCACCGGCCAGGTTGCTTTCAACACTCCCGTGTTCACACCTACAGCGGGAACATATCAAACCGCACAGAACGTTGTGATTGCGGGAACCATCCCCAGTGACGCAACCATCCGCTATACCACGGATAACAGCGAACCCACGGCATCTTCGCCGATTTACACGGCCCCGATCAACCTGCCTCTGAATAGCAGCACCACCATCAAGGTCAAAGCCTTTAAAGCGGATTGGACTGCAAGCGCCACCCACAGTGCCAGCTACACAATCACAGGCCAGGCAAGCATCGCCACACCGGTGTTCAGCCCAGAACCTGGAACCTATAATGCTCCACAGCAGGTGAGCCTCAACAGTTCCACCCTGCCCACCAATGCGGTGATTCGTTTCACCACGGATGGCAGCGATCCCACAGCCTCTTCTTCCATCTATCAAAGCCCCTTCCAGATTGACTTGAACAGCAATGTGACGATCAAGGCCCGTGCCTTTGCCCAAGACTGGACGCCCAGCCAGGTTTATGCTGGAAACTACATTGTTACGGGAACCGTCAGCATCACCGAACCCGTTTTCAGTCCTGCGGCGGGAACCTACACCTCGAATATCCAGGTGGTGCTGAACACCCAGACCAACCCTGCCGGGGCCATATTGCGCTACACTCTGGATGGCAGTGAGCCAAACGAATCCGATCCTGCCTACATTCAACCCATCCATCTGCTGGCACCGGGGGACTTCACCGTGAAGGTGAAAGCCTTCAAGGCAGATTGGCTGCCAAGCCAGACCTACACGGCGCAATATTCCCTCACCGGGCAGATGCAACTTGTCCAGCCCTATCTTGATCCCGCACCTGGTGTTTACACAGAACCCATCAGCGTTGTGGCAAGCGGTGGAACCGAACCTTCTGGCGGAACCATCCGCTACACCATCGATGGTTCCGTTCCCACACAGAGTTCGCCCGTGTTTGGTTCACCAATAGAAATTGGCTTGAACACTGTGGCTTTCAAACTTAGCATCCGTGCCTTCAAGGACGGCTGGACCCCCAGCGTGCCTTACACTGGAACATACAATGTGACCGGACAGGTGGAACTGCCAGAAATTCTCTTCAGCCCTGCCGCCGGAACCTACCAAACCGCCCAGAGCGTGAGTTTTGCCGATCCAATTCTACCTGCGAACGCAACAATCCGCTACACATTGGATGGAAGCGAACCCACGGCATTTTCCGCTGCTTATGTAACGCCGATCCAGCTTCCGCTGAATTCGGTAACCACCCTGAAAGCCAAGGGCTTCGCTGAAGGATGGATCCCATCCGCGACGAAAACCGCGGTTTATACGGTCACTGGAACTCTTTCCCCGCCAGTGTTTTCACCTGGTGGCGGAACCTTCGGGACCCCGGTCCAGGTGGTGATCTCTGCTTTGGGTGAGGATGTGAGCATCCATTACACCACCGACGGCAGTGAACCCACACAGGATTCGCCTGAATACACTCAACCCATCACGGTTCCAAACTATGCCCAAAATATGGTAATTTCAGCCCGTGCCTTCAAGGACGGCTGGACCCCCAGCACCGTTGCCAGCGCTACATACACTGTTCTTTCGGCGCCGATGAACATCCGTGGCATAAACTATGCGGGCTTCATCCGCGTGCTTTGGAACATGCCCGGTTCTGTCAGAGCCTTGCGCGGTTTCAACGTTTATCGCCGAACCTTGGATCAAACCAACTTTACCAAACTGAACACCCTGCCGGTGAACGACCTGCTGGATGGAAACTACTACTACGATGACTACAGTATTTCGATGGATGTGTCCTACGAATATTACGTTACTGCGGTTTACGACGAAGAGGAAAGCCCACCCAGTTCCTACACCTTGCAGCAATATCAAACCCAGGACCTCGCAATCAGCGACGCTTCCTACGCATGGCCAAACCCTGCCACAGACAGCGCTGAGATTGTGGTGGTTCTGAACCGTAACAAAGATGTAACCCTGACCGTCTCGATCTTCGACTTTGCCGGAAAGAAGGTCAGGACGCTAACAACGCCGCCTCAGGATTCAAACCGGATCCGCATTCCCTGGGATCTGAAAAACTCAAATGGATCCAAGGTTGGACGTGGAACCTATTTTGCCCGCGTGGTTGCAAACGACGGCGTGAACAAATCCGAATACGTGATCAAGATCGCGGTGAAATAAGGAGGCAAAGATGAAAAACACAAAAAACCTGAAATACTTCCTGCCGGCGGTCTTGCTGGTGATTTGCACGCTGCCGCTGGCTGCGCAGGGGATGAACAATTCCCTTTTGGCATATTCCCGCATGGGCGTTGGCGCGCGCGTAATCGCCATGGGTGAAGCCGGATCAACCGTTACAAACGACGTGATCTCCGGATATTGGAACCCTGCCGGGCTCACCCGCATGAAAGATTTTGAAGTGGGAACCATGGTTAACGTGAGCATGGGTTTGGACCGCAGTCACAACTATGCTTCCGTGGGAAACCGCTTTGGATTTGGAGCACTGGCTCTGTCCTGGGTGAATGCAAACGTTGTGGGCATCGATGGCTACAACGAAAACGAAGAAGCCACCGGCACCTTTGTGGACAGCGAAAACAGCTTCGCCCTCAGCTATGCAAACAACATCGGAAAATTCAGCTTCGGCTTTGGTCCCAAGCTTCATCTCAGCACCTTGGACAGCGAAACTGAAACCGGTTTTGGCGTGGACTTGGGCGCCAAGCTTGATATCAACCAGTTTCTGGAAATCGGTGTGATGGCGCGCGATCTTTACAGCCAGTTTGATGGGGACAGGGTTCCTTATCAGCTTTCCGCCGGGCTTGCAGGCTATCCATTCAAGGGCTTGACCCTGGCGGCAGATGCAAAAATGGAACAAGATGAAAAGCCATATTTCTGCTTTGGAGCGGAATATTGGACTTCCATCGGCGGCGATCCGGAAGCGGATTCCCGGCTTTCGCTGGTCTCTGTGAGCGAACAGAGTTCCTGGCAGGACGCTCTTTCCTCGCTGCAAACCGGGCTGCGCGTGGGTTATAACCGTGGCACCCTTTCCGCCGGAACCGGCGTGAGGCTGCGCAATTTCCAGCTTGACTATGTGTTTCGCTACAACAACCACGAAGTGTTTGCCAACGACCACATCCTGTCTCTGATCCTCAGGTTCTGAGTTCGGGGGAAACAAAATGAAAAAAATCTTTGTTAGTCTGCTTCTGCTTGGCATGCTTGCCGGAGTTTGGGGGCAGATTTTGTCTCCCGGGCACCGCTATGCCCAGGAAGGGATGGAATATTATCAACGCGGAAACTATGACCGCGCCATCCGTGAATTTCTGAACGCTGATAAAAGCGCGGGCGGAAAGATGCCGGAATACCATTATTGGCTGGGACGCCTGCATATTGCCGTGGCGGACACCACCGAAGCCATGGTTTGGTTCAACCGCTATGTTTCCTCCGGCGACACTGCCTACAAACGTCAGGTGGACAACTATTTACGCATCGTTCAGCGGCAAAAGCAGATTTTCAGCCGCGTGAGTGTGAGACCCCTGCCAGACTATGTGAACAGTGCCAACTCAGATTATGGCGCCATACCTGATCCGCAGGGTAAATATCTCTATTTCACCTCATTGCGGCCTGCAGCGAAAGCAAAGGAAAACATCTGGCGAACCGAGATCTTCAGCTCCGGATTCGGGCGTCCGGAATTGGTCAAAGAGCTTTCCACAGACAAAAATGAAGCCTTTGGCTGTTTCTCTGAAGACCCGCCGGGAGCCTGGATTTTTGGGAACTATGAAGCCAACAAACGCGACGGAGACATCTATTTTGTGCCCCAGACAGACAAATGGTTCCAGCCCCAAAATGTGACCCAGCTTAATACATCTCAGGTGGAAACCCAGCCCATGGTCTTTCGCGACCGCCTGCTTTTTTTCACATCTTCGCGTGAAGGCGGCTTTGGCGGCACCGATATCTATGTTAGCGAAAAGATCGGCGGATATTGGACCGAGCCCCAAAACCTGGGACCCATGATCAACACGTCGGAAAATGAACAGACTCCCTTTTTGGATTGGGACGGAAAAACCTTGTATTTCGCTTCGAACGGTCACCCCGGTTTTGGCGGATACGACATTTTCAAGGCCTACAAAACCGGACCAAGCTGGCAGGATTGGTCTTTGCCAGAAAACTTGGGGCTGCCCATAAATTCAACTCGAAACGACCGCTATTTCTATCACGCACGAGGCAGCAACGAAGGCTATATCAGCTCCGACCGTCAGGTCAGCGGCTTTGAAAAAATCTATCAAATCAGCTTTACACCGGTTTCCCCAGCCAGCTATCTGGTTCGTGATGATGACGGCAGCGTCAGAACCGTCGAATTGGCAAAATATGTACCACTGCGCCGCAAGGTTGCAGATGAAGACAGCATTTTCGACATGATCGACAAAACCCTGGACGTGATCAGTTCTGGCTTGCCCGGTCCGGACTTTGTGCCACCACCCCTGTGGTCGGCGGATCGTGTTCCTGAAGCTGCGGAGGAGGCTCTTCAACAGCAGTTTGTGCGTGTTTCCGGCAATGTGAAAGATCAAAGCGGAAACCCGGTGCAAATCGAAATCCGCTTCAACAGTGAATCTGAATTTGGACGCAATATCGAAGTTTTAAGCAGCGATGCCTCCGGTGCCTTCAAGGGAAATCTGCCCCTTGCAGAATCCTATGAAGTGGTGGTAAACTCACCCGGATATCTGATTTTTGGGCAAAAAATACCCTTTGCAGAGGGACGAACACGCCTGACGCTGGATATCCCGGTGCATAAACTGGAGAAAAAAACCACCCTGCCCTATGCAAATGTCATGTTTAAACAAAATAGTGCAGAGCTGAATGCCAAGGCCGCTGAGGAGCTTGATTTGCTTGCCTTGACCCTGCTCACAAACCCGGATCTGAAGGTAAAACTTGCCGGTCACGCCGATGACGGGAGCACTGCGAACTACAACAAACAGGTTTCGGAACTGCGTGCCCGGGTCGTGGCGGATTATCTCATCGACAAGGGCATCCCCAAAAAACGGATATCCTGGAAAGCTTACGGCAGCTCCAAACCCTTGGATGATGCAGCCACGCCGGACAAAAACCGCCGGGTGGAAATTAACCTGCAAATGTGATAATCAAAGAATCATAAACCCAATTAGCCGGGAGACATCTTTCAGATCTGCTTTCCCGGCTTTTTTCTTGCCTCCTTGCAGGCCCAAAGCGTTAATCACTTCTTAATCAAGCCTTAATCAAGTCTTAATTATTAACGCTTGATTAAGACTTGATTATCACTTGACTGAGGCTTTGGGAAAAGGAAGCCTCACGCGTGAAAATGCTGATCCTTGTGAATCCCCGTTTTTTCTTCAAGGATGGGGCATGAATTGACGTAATTTTGGTTGACATGGGATGCAGTTTTGAAAAAATGGCTGCTGATGACTTTGGCAAATCTGCATGGGTATGGGCATTTATGTCAAAACAAGGAAAATTGTTTTAACGGCGTAAAAAGACGTTTTTAAGGGTTTTCAAAAATATCAAAGCACTTTGCGGGATGAAAATGTGATTCAATGATCAGTACGTTGAAATCGAAAAAGCCGCAGAAAACGCGTTTATCAAGCCCGAAAATGTCACATAAAGGCCAATGTCGGATTCAAGTGGATTCGACCCACATTCGAGACCTTCGTAACTCATTGATATATATGCATTTAAAAACCCAAAAATTAGATCGATTATTCTTGACAAATAATCCATATCTGATTTTATGGCAACCAGATATGGATGTATCCGCTCTCAAGATTGGAGAAACAGGTCGAGAGCGGCAAAATTTAGCTTTAACATCTTAGGAGACAATATATTATGTCCAACAACAACTACAGTGCAAGTAACATCAAGGTGATGAAGGGCTTGGAAGCCGTTCGCAAACGCCCGGCGATGTATATCGGCGGAACCAGCGAACGCGGCCTTCATCACTTGGTTTACGAGGTCGTGGACAATGCGATCGACGAAGCTTTGGCCGGATATTGCGATCAAATCAAGATCACGATTACATCACAGGGTGAAATCGAGGTTGACGATAATGGTCGCGGCATCCCGGTTGATCAACACAAGGATGAGGGGATTCCCGCTCTGCAGGTGGTGATGACCGTTCTGCATGCCGGTGGAAAATTCGACTCCAATAGCTACAAGGTTTCCGGCGGACTGCACGGCGTGGGCGTTTCCGTGGTGGTGGCGCTTTCAGAATATCTGGAAGCCAGGGTCCACATTGACGGCAAGCTTTACTATCAACGCTATGAAAAGGGTCTGGTTGCCTCGGAATTAAAGGTTTTGGGCGACACCAACCGCACCGGCACCGTGATCCGTTTCAAGCCTGACGCCACCATTTTTGAAACTGTGGAATTCAGTTTCGACTATCTTACCACCCGTCTGCGTGAATTGGCGTTCCTGAACCGCGGTGTCCGCATCGTTTTGAAGGATGAACGCTCCGACCGCATTCACGACTTCAAATATGACGGCGGTATCGAAAGTTTTGTGGAGTTTTTGAATCAGAACAAGAAACCCTTGGGCACCAAGCCTTTCTATGCCAAGTCTGAACGCGACGGCATGGAGTTCGAATTAGCCCTTCAATATAATGAAGGCTATCAGGAAAACATTTTCAGCTTTGCCAACAATATCAATACCACCGAGGGCGGCACCCATCTCAGCGGATTCAGAAGCGGTTTGACCCGCGCTGTGAACGCCTATATCCGCAACGCTGACCTGCTTAAAAACGAAAAAGTGAGCCCCTCTGGAGAAGACATTCGCGAAGGGATCACCGCCGTGATCAGCGTCAAGCTGAGTAATCCGCAGTTTGAGGGTCAAACCAAAACAAAGCTGCAAAACTCTGAAGTGGATGGCTTTGTGAACTCCGTGGTTTATGAAAAACTGACCACCTATTTTGAAGAACATCCCGGCGAGGCCAAGGCCATCACGCTGAAAAGCATTTTGGCGGCGCGTTCGCGCGAAGCGGCTCGCAAGGCGCGGGAACTTACAAGGCGCAAATCGGTGTTGGAAAGCGGTTCACTGCCGGGAAAACTGGCGGATTGCACCATCACGGATCCCACCCAAACCGAGCTTTTCCTGGTTGAGGGAGACTCCGCCGGCGGCAGCGCCAAACAGGGACGCGATCGTGCCTTCCAAGCCATCCTTCCGCTTTGGGGAAAGATGCTGAACACCGAAAAAGCGCGCGTGGACAGGGTCTTGAACAACGACAAGATTCAGCCCATCATCCTTGCCATCGGCGCCGGAGTGGGTCAGGATTTTGACGTAAGCAAGATTCGCTATGGCAGCGTGGTGATCATGGCCGACGCCGACGTGGACGGCGCTCACATCAGCACTCTGTTGCTCACATTTTTCTACCGCTATATGAAGCCGCTGATCGAGCATGGGCACGTTTACATCGCCCGACCCCCGCTGTTTTTGGTGCGCAAAGGCAAACAGAAGAAATACGTTTATTCCGAGGAAGATCGGGATGAAGCCATTGCCGAATTTGGCGACAAAGGCGTGGTGGTTCAGCGCTACAAAGGTCTGGGTGAAATGAATCCGGATCAGCTCTGGGAAACCACGATGGATCCGGAAAATCGAACCATGATTTCGGTGAAAATGGATGATGCCATCGAGGCGGACAGAATGTTTACCGTTTTGATGGGTGACGAGGTGGAACCACGCCGTGAATTCATCCAAGCGAATGCGAAATTTGTTCGGAACCTGGATATTTAAGGAAGCTGGAGCGAAAAAATGGACGACAAAACAAAGATTCTCAATGTACAAATAGAAGACCATCTGCGGCAGGCATATCTGGATTATTCCATGAGCGTGATCGTGGCTCGTGCTTTGCCGGATATTCGAGACGGGTTGAAACCATCGCAAAGACGCATCATCTATGCAATGAGCGAACTGAACCTTTCTCCCGGCGGTCATTTCCGCAAATGCGCCAAAATTGCGGGTGACACCTCTGGAAACTACCATCCCCACGGTGAGCAGGTGGTTTATCCCACTCTGGTGCGTTTGGCTCAGCCCTGGAACATGCGCTACCCGCTGGTGGACGGACAAGGAAACTTCGGTTCCATCGATGGTGACCCGCCTGCGGCAATGCGTTACACCGAAGCCCGGATGCAAAAAGTCACCATGGAAATGCTGGAAGAACTGGATAAAGATACGGTGGATTTCAAAGGCAACTATGATGACACACGCAAAGAACCGGAAGTTTTTCCTGCGCGCATCCCCAACCTTTTGGTAAATGGTTCCTCAGGAATCGCGGTGGGTATGGCCACAAACATGCCGCCGCACAACCTGACTGAGATCTGCAATGCCGTGATTGCCGTCATCGACGATCCCGAACTGGAAATATCGGAACTGAGAAAATATGTCAAGGGTCCGGATTTCCCCTCTGGTGGCTTCGTTTTGGGCGTGGATGGAGTGAACGACTATTTTCACACCGGGCGCGGCAGAGTTCTGATCCGCGGCGAAGCTGAGATTGAGATTGGCAAAAATGAGCAGGAATCCATCATCATCCGCTCAATTCCATATCAGGTGACCAAAACTGCACTGATTGAGCGCATTGTGGATCTGGTGAAGGAAAAACGCATCGACGGCATCAGCGACGTTCGTGACGAATCCGGTCGCGATGGCATGAGGCTTGTGATTCAGGTGAAACGCGGTCACGATGGAAATACAGTCATGAACCATCTTTACAAATACACCCAGTTGCAAACCACCTTTGGTGTGATCAACCTTTGCCTCATTGATGGGGTCCCGCAGGTTGTGAACATGAAGGAAATGCTGGAAAACTTTATCCAGTTCCGCCATGATGTGGTTTTGCGCCGGACACTTTTTGAGCTTCGCAATGCCGAAGCCAGGCTGCACATCCTGGAAGGTTTGAAGATTGCTCTGGACAACCTGGACGAAGTGATCGCCACCATTCGCGCTTCCCAAACCCCGGTGGAAGCAAGCGAAAGCCTGCAGGAAAAGTTCGGACTTTCCGAAATTCAAGCCAAAGCCATCTTGGATATGCGTTTGCAGCGTCTCACCGGCCTGGAAAGGGAAAAGATTGAGGCAGAATATCAAGAACTGCTGAAATTGATTGCCCGCCTGCGCGAGCTTGTGGAACACAAGGAATTGCGCATGAAACTGGTGAAAGAGGAAGTGGAGGAAATCCGCGACAAATATCAGGACCCTCGCAGAACCACGATTCTGGAACACTACAGCGGTTCGCTGCGTCCGGAAGACATGGTTGCCGACGAACTGGTGGTGGTCACCATCACCCATGATGGATATGTGAAGCGCCTACCCGTGGACACATATCGTGTTCAAGCCCGCGGTGGACGCGGTCTCACAGGCACGAACCTCAAGGAAGAGGATATCATTCAATATATCTTCGTGGCTTCCACCCACTCCTATCTGCTGCTGTTTACAGATCACGGCAGATGCCACTGGCTGAAGGTATTTGAGATTCCCGAGTCAGGTCGCACTGCACGTGGCAAGGCTGTGGTGAATCTGGTCCAGTTCCAGGATAAAGAAAAGATCAAAGCTTTCGTCACTCTGCGCGATTTTGATTCCCAGCGCAACATTGTGATGTGCACCCGCGGCGGAACCATCAAAAAGACTGCTCTGTCCGCATTCAGCCGTCCGCGCAGCACAGGAATCCTCGCCATAAGATTGATGCCGGGAGACGAACTGATCGATGCCCGCATTTCCGAAGGCAACGACGACATCATCCTGGCTACCAAAAACGGCTATGCAAACCGTTTCAGCGAGCAGGATTTCCGCGCCACAGCCCGCTTCACCAAAGGCGTTCGCGGCATCAGACTGCGCGAGGAAGACTATGTGATTTCCATGGCAATCATTTCCCAGGATGATATGATTGAAAATGGCAATGCAAGCAGCAATACCATCTTGGCTATCAGCGAAAACGGCTATGGTAAACGCACTTCCACATCTGCTTATCCCACCACACGGCGTGGCAGCAAGGGTGTGATCACTCTTAAAACCAGTGAACGCAATGGACACCTGGCTTCGCTGATGAATGTGGACGACAATGATGACCTGATGATCGTGACCCGTGAAGGAATGATCATTCGCCAGAAAGTGAGCGAAATCACCGTGATCAGTCGCAACACCCAGGGTGTGAGGCTCATCAACCTTCGCGAAGACGACAAAGTGCGCGATATTACCATCATTCCGCATGATCCAGATGATGAAGAGCTGGATAAAGAAGTGGAAAAAATCAAGAACAGCGCGCCAATGCCAATCCTGCCGATGGATGATAATGACGATGAAGATATGGATGTAGATATCCCCGACGAAGAAGACGATGATATCGAAACCGATGAAGAATAAAAATCACTTGCGGCCCCCGGTTCAAACAAAACGGGGGCCTTTTTGTATCAAGACAATACTTGCTTTCATTCTGCTGTTTTCAGGGGTCTTGTTTTTGGCGGGCTGCGCTCCCAAACTGTGGCTGCCCAAGGCTTCACCGGATTACGCTGTGGAGGAAGGCTGGGCAATTGTGAAAACCGACAGTCTCACCCTTTTCACCAAGATCAAGCCATATTCTGCCAATTCCAGTAGACTGTCTTCGGACTATTTTGCCATCTTTGTGAGGGTGAAAAACACATCGGGTAAAACGGTTGCTCTGAGACGGGAAGCCTTTGCCCTGCATACTTCAGAGCAGTTGCTGTATCCTCTTCCTTTGCAGACTGTGGCGGGAAGTTTGGATCGGCGTGGTTTCATGGATCCTTTTTCGGAAACTATGTTTGAAGAAAAACCCCAGGATTGGGAAGAGCGTGAACGCGCGCTGCAGGAACAGTATTTACGCCTGGCAGACAACTTCTTTGGTTTTGGAAACATCCTGCCCGGCGGCAGCAAAGAAGGCTGGCTCTTCTTTGATTTGATATCGGGTAATCAGAATGCCGTTTCTTTAGAATTGCCGGGCGGAAGCGTGGAGTTCATCCGAGATTAAGCCTTAATGCGGCTTAGCCGACCGCATTATGATTTTGACAAAGGAAAAGGCGTGAGACAATCAAGGATCGCCACACGCCTTTTTATCACAGTGCTGAAGGTTATCAGCGATGTCTATTCTGATTTTTTGGCCAGAAGACTCTTCAGATGCTTCACATAAGGTTCGGCTCCACCGGGTTGATAGCCAGTGCGTGCAATTTCTTTTCCGTTGGAGTCGATCAGCATGATGGTGGGAAATCCCGAAACGTCAAATTGCTGGAGCAGCCTATTGTTTTGATCCACTTCAGCTTGGGGAAGCTTTTTTTGGCGGGGAAAATCCAAGGTTAATAAAACCAGATTGTCGCGGGCATAAGCCTTGAAAGCCTCTTTGACCAGGATCTCATCCCGAATCTTGAAACACCAGGGACACCAGTCCGAGCCGGTGAAGTTTGCCATGATGGGGCGATCCAACGCCTTGGCATATTGCAAGGCAGCGTTGTAGTCTGTAATCCAAGTGCCAAGCTCATAGTCAATGTCTTCAGCCTGGGGTTTTTCCGAGAGTTCTTCATCGGATTTCACCTTCAGGAGGGGCTGGCTGTCGGTGTCATCTGCGGGTTTGGCATCCTGAGCGGTGCAGCCCACCACAGAAAAAGCCAACAGCGCGATAAGCACTAGAGTTGTTCTCATTTTGTTACCTCTTCGTCGTTGATAAAAATTCTGGAAATAATGTTTGCAGAGCGTGACAGCATGGCATGGGCTCCGCAGTAACGTTCTATCGACATTGTTACTGCCTTAACCACTTTATCCTGCGGAATATCTTCACCCCAAAAGCGAAAATCCATGCGAATGGTGTGGTAAGTGATTGGGTGATCGGAAGTTGAATCAGCTTCAATATCCACCTTAAACTTATAGTTCTGCACACGCATTTTTTCCAAAAGCGACACTGTGTCCATTCCGGAACAGCCGCTTAAGGCAAGTAACAACAGAGGTTTTGGCCGGGGACCTTGATCCTGCCCGCCCCATTTGGAGTCTGTGTCCAAAGTGATGTGGTGCCCATTTGCAACACCATCAAAAGACATTCCTCCTGTCCATTCAAGAGTGGTTTTTGTGCTCATTTAATTCAGATTCCTATGACTGTGGTTTGCAGCACCTTCTCATATTCTTCCACGTAGCTTTTCAAAGATTTGTAAATGGTTTCGATATCCTTTTCAGGAAGCTCAGCCATAATCTTGATTTGATGGTCAACAACCGTTTGGCGGCTGTTTTCAGCAAGCTTTTTGCCCTTTTCTGTGATCAGGGCAAACCAGCAGCGACGGTCTTTTTCAGAAGGTTTGCGCATCACGAGTTTTTTGCTGACAAGATTGTCCATAATCCTGGTGATACGGCTGTGTGAAACGTTCAGAACTTTTGCAAGCTCGTTCATGTTGATGGGTTCCTTTACCACGTAGAGGTGGTTCAGCAACTGACATTCCATCTTTCCAGCCTGCAGACACGCCTTTTGGGCATAGTCGATCTCGCTCAATACAACTTGCAACCTGGTGATGAGACCATGGAAATGATCGGCGTTTACTTTCATGACTTTCTCCTTATGATTATTGATTTTGCAGCAGACGGTCGATTTTGCCTTTATCGAACCCAACCACTGCCTTGTTGTTAATCCAAAGTTGGGGGACACCCATTTGACCGGTTTTGCGCTGCATATCGCGCAGAGCCTGGTCATCTTTTGACACATCTATATATTTATATTGAAATCCTTTGTTTGAAAGATAGTCTTTCACTTTTTTACACCACCCGCAAGTTGGTGTTCCAAAGACAATTATTTTAGTTTTCATAAAAAGTCTAACCTCTGAATACATTAATAATGACTCTATTAGATTACGCAAGGAAAATTTTCCGATTCGAGACGGTTTTGCGTTATCATATTTTTGTGAGGCATCCGCCAAACCCGCATTGCAAAAAAGTTCTTGCCATATTTAGGGCTGTGGAATATTTGCAACATCAAGAGGAAAATAATATGGCAAATGCGTTTTTTTGCACAGATTGCGGCTTTGAATCCACCAAATGGAGCGGCAAATGCCCCTCCTGCGGAAGCTGGTCCACCATGAAGGAAAGCTCCAGGCTAACCGGAAAACAGAGCAAGGGCGGAGCAGCAGATCATCGCGCCCTCAAGCCCGAGCGCCTGCGAGACATCAAGGAAAGCGGCGAAGCCCGCATGGCAACAGGGATCAGGGAGTTTGACCTCGTGGTTGGCGGAGGCATCGTCAACGGCATGCTTGTTTTGATTGGCGGAGAGCCCGGAATCGGGAAATCCACGCTGATGATGCAGCTTTCGGAGTGGATGGGAAGCAAGGGTAAAAAAGTGCTTTACGTATCCGGCGAGGAAAGCAACGAGCAGATTCACCTGCGCAGCGTGAGGCTGAATGTGAAAAGCGAAAACGTGTGGCTGCTGTGCACGAACGACGCCGAGGCAATGCTGGCGGCAATGGAGGAAAGCAGTCCTGATCTGGTGATTGTGGACTCCATCCAGTCTGTCAGCCTGCCGGGGGTGGATTCGCTGCCCGGAAGCATCACGCAATTGCGCGAAACCAGCAACCGCATCCTGCGCAGCGCCAAAACGTTGAAGGTGCCCGTGTTCATGGTTGGGCACGTGACCAAGGAAGGTTTTGTGGCAGGCCCCAAGATCATCGAACACATGGTGGATACGGTTTTGTATTTTGAAGGAGAATTGCGCGGTCAATACAAAATCCTGCGTGCAGTGAAAAACCGCTTTGGATCCACCAACGAAATCGGCATTTTTGAGATGACCAATGCAGGTTTGATGGAGGTTTCCGAGCCGAACCACATTTTTCTTTCCGACACAGGCGAACATAACGGAAGTTCCATCGGCTGCCTGATGGAGGGGTCCAGATCCTTTTTGGTGGAGGTGCAGGCGCTGGCAACATCCTCGAACTATGGAACTCCGCAGCGCGTGGTGGTGGGTTTGGAACAGAAAAAACTGGCGATGCTGCTTGCCATATTGGAAAAGAACCTGGCTCTCTATCTGCGCTCCAGCGACGTATTCATCAATCTGGCAGGTGGAATCAGAACCACTGACCCGGGCTTGGATTTGGCGATCCTGGCTGCCATCATTTCCAGTTTGAAAGACAAACCTTTGCCTGAAAAGTCAGTTTTCATCGGCGAAGTTGGATTGAACGGTGAGGTGCGCCCCGTTACTCAACTGGAAACCCGGGTGAACGAAGCTTCCAGGCTGGGCTATCAGAAAATCTTTGTTTCAGCGCATGCCAAGCTGAGTCCCAAAAGCAAGGCTATCCGAATCAGGGACGTGCGGGAGTTGTATAACAGCCTGGATAAATGATTTTACCGGTTTCTCATTTGGAGTGTCATCCTTTTAAATATACAGCCTAAACCATGCATGAGCCTTCCTTCTGCACCTGTTTCAAAGCGTCGATCACTTCTTAATCAAGCCTTAATCAAGTCTTAATAGTTAACGCTTGATTAAGGCTTGATGATCACTTGATTAAGGCTTTCAGGCAAGGCTGACCCGTCCTAAAATAGGTTGACCGAAAATCCAGGACTCATCTGACACATGAAAAGTAGAAAACATGAAGGCTCAGCATGGCTTGCCACATAAAAAGGGTTGTAGTTTTTGGTTGGCTAAAAAACCCCAAACATAGCCAGAGCGCATTTGCCCTTTCAAGAATCTTGACAAAATACCCGATTACGGAAACCTAAGCTTATGAGATCGAAACATGTTTTAGTGGCGATAATTACAGCCTTATGCGTGGCAGGGCTGTACCAGCTAATCTTGGCCAACAGGCAGAAGTATCCTGATTATCCCTATTCTGCGGGACAGGTTGCCGAATACGATATTTTGGCACCCTTTGATTTTCCCATTTTGAAAACCGATACTCAAATCCAGAAGGAATTTGAGCTTAAACTTGCTGAGGTTGGAAAGCCATACAGGTTTAGCGAAGATGCTGAGTTTGAAGCATATAGCGACCTGAACCGGCTTTTTGACCTGATCTATGAATCCTCCGGCAGCAAAGACCCGGAAACTGCGGCGCTCAAAGCAAGGCAGCAGGGTTTTGAACTGGAAGAGGTGGAAAGTCTTCTGAATCTGGATTTGAAAAAGGTTGCCGCCACCCACGATGCCATCAAGAGGAATCTTGAAACCCTCTATCGTGCCGGCATATATGAAGAAATCGGCGGCGACAGCATTTTGGTGCGCTCGGAAAAAGGAATGCAGAAGCGCAGCTTGAGCCGATTCTTTGATCTGGATGAAGCCAAACGTCTTGCCCTGCAAAGGCTGGACCCGATTCAGGCGTCTTTGGTTGAGGCAAATTCAACAAAATTGATCAAACCCAATCTCGTGATCGACAAGCAAAGATACGCTGAGATCCAGGATAGCCTGAAAGCTGGAATCGAGCCCGTGGAAGGGACCCTGCATGAGGGAGAAGCCATTGTGCGCCGCGGGCAAAAGCTTGGGGAAGAGGACATCAACAAGCTTGCCTCACTTTCCCAGGAATATCAGGTTCGTGGCGAACACCGCTCCGGCATCATGCAATTGCTCGGCTTCATCAGCCTTTTGGCATATTTTTTTGCGGTGGTTTTTGCGTTCAATCTGAATCTGTTGAAAGTCCCGCTGAGAGAGGGAGATGGAAATCTCGGTGTGGTATATTTGAACCTGGGCCTCTTGATCCAAGTGTTGATTGCTTTGATAACCATCCAGCTTTTTGGACAAAACATCAGCCTGATTCCCTTCGGCTTGGTGGTGCTTTCCACAGCAATTTTGATGGGCTATGAATTTGGGTTTTTGTTCTCTGCATTCAGCGTTTTGGCAGTGGCGCCTTTTGTGAACTGGGATGCCTCGGGCCTGGCAATGCTTTTGGCATCGTCGCTGATGACCCTGGCGTTGATTCGCAGATATGAGTCGCGTCATGCTTTTTTCCGCATTTGGATTTTCCAATATCTTTCCGTGAACCTGATCAATGGAGCGGTGCGGCTGCTGTTTTTCACCGGCGAAAACCTGACCGAGATGCTGGTGAACCTGTTCCACAATGCTGGCTACTCCATGGTTTCAACCTCGTTTGTGGTTTTGGGAACCCTGGGCTTCGTCAGCTTTTTTGAACGCCGTTGGAACCGCGCCACAAAGCAGCTTTTGCTGGAATTGCAGGATTTCAATACTCCCCTGCTGAAAAGATTGGCAACCAGCGCGGTGGGAACCTATCACCACAGCCTGATTGTGGGAAATTTGGCGGAACAGGCTGCCGAAGCCATCGGCGCAAACCCGCTTTTGGCGAGGGTTGGCAGCTACTACCACGACATCGGAAAAACCGTAAACCCCGATATTTTCACCGAAAACAATGAGGATAGCTCGGAGTTTTATGAAAAACTGAGTCCCAGGGAAAGCGCCGACATCATTCGGGATCACGTTCGCGAGGGGGTTGCGCTGGCGGAAAAGCACGGGCTGCCCCAGGCAGTTATCGATTTTATTCTGCAGCATCATGGCACCGGCTATATCCGCTATTTTTTGGATGAAGCCAAACGTAGTGGAGAAGAAATAAACCTTGAGGATTATCAGTATCCCGGTCCGCTGCCGCAAACCAAGGAAACCGCTTTGGTGATGCTGGCGGATGTGGTTGAATCCATCAGCAAGTCGAAAAAAGAGGCAAACGAAGACGAAATTGCCAAACTGATTGACGACACCATCCTGCGCCTGATTCGGGAAGGGCAGTTTGACGAAGCGCCCATCACGGTGAAAGATCTCGCTTTGGCAAAAAAAGCCATGCTGCCCATTTTGGAAAGCGTTTTTCGCAAAAGACTGGAATATCCCGAAGAAAAAAAGCAGTGAGTCCGATACAACTGAACATAGAGAACGAAACCGATTTTGAGCTGGATTCTGAACCTTTGCAGGAAGCGGCAAGGCTGATCTGTGGAAGTGAAAGACCCGGAGCTCCGTGCCAGATCGGTGTTTTGATCTGCAATGATGAAGCGATGCGCGAATATAACAGGCTTTACCGCGGTCATGATTCTGCGACGGATGTGCTGAGTTTTGACCTGGGTGCGGAACTGCCAAAGAGCGATGCAGAACTTGCTACGCCGGTGTTTTGTGATATTATTATTGACATAAATCAAGTGGAGCGCCAAAAGGGTTCAAACAGCCTGGAACAAGAACTGATGGAGATTTTTATCCATGGATTGCTGCACGGATTGGGTTTTGACCATATCCGCACAGGAGACCAAAAACTAATGAAAACAAAAGAAGAGTATTATAAAAATAAACTAATGCGAGGTGTTCAGTAAAGTGGACGAAGGCCCTTTATTGCTGGTGATTCTGGCTTTGCTGCTGCTTTCGGCGTTTTTTGCCGGATCGGAAACAGCTTTCTTTTCGCTTTCCCGCATCTATTTGAAAAAGCTTGAACAAAATAAGGGACGAAGCGCCCGGCGTATCTTGAACCTTTTGCGTCAGCCCCGGCGCCTTTTGGTGACAGTGTTGCTGGGAAACACATTTGTGCATATTGCCATATCCTCCCTGGCGACGTTGGTGGCGCTTGGCATAGCAGACAAACATGGTGCCAACTCCTCTCTGGCGTTGAGCTTGCAGGTGACGATAACCACTTTGGTGATCGTGATATTTGCGGAAATCATTCCCAAACTGGTTGCGCTTGCCACGGCAAACGATTTTGCCCGCATTACCAGCCTGCCCTTGCTTTTGTTCAGCTATATCATGTATCCTGCGGTTTGGCTCATCGAAAAATTCACCTTCCTCATCACAAAAAAACACAGCATGGATGCACATCTGCTGCCTCGGCTTACTGCAGAAGAATTCAACAATCTCATCCAGTCGCGCCATTCCAAACACAGCCTGGATGAAAATGAAAAGCAGATGCTGGTGGGCTTGTTCCGGTTTCGCGAGGCAAAGCTCACCGAAATCTATGTGCCGCGCGTGAAAGTGGTGGCCATTGAAGCTGGTCAAAACTTGGATGAACTGAGGGAAATGATCACAAGCTGCGGACACTCCCGAATTCCCGTATATCGTGAAACCATTGATGATATCATCGGGGTGATTCATGCCAAAGACCTGCTGCTCTATCCTGAAAAAAAGCTGCTCACGGAGCTGATGCGCCCTGCTTGGTTCGTGACCGAGAACATGAAGGTTCAAGCCCTGCTGAACCAGTTCAAGATCAAAAAAATGCAAATGGCTGTGGTGGTGGATGAATATGGCGGCACCTCCGGAATCATTTCTCTGGAAGACATTTTGGAAGAGATCGTGGGCGAAATTCACGATGAATATGACCACGAGGAAATTCTGGAATTTGAGAGGGTTGACCCCAAAACCTGCAGGGTGAGCGGCGCCTACGGCATCCGGCAGTTCAATCAAGAATTCAATGTTTCCATCGATACCGATGAATATGACAACGTGGCGGAGTATCTGCTTTCTGTGTTCAACCATGTTCCCGTGGCTGGGGAAACGCACGAGCTTGATGGAAGTTTGATATTCAAGATTTTGGAAAGTGATGGAAAAAGCATCAAGCAGGTGGAGATTGAGCAGCTTGAGGACGCCGCAGAATAGTTATGACCCCAGGCTCAAAAAAGAAAAAGTTCAATCGTCTGGCATTGCCGGCTTTTTTGTGGTTGGCGCTGATTTGGTTGCTTTCATCGCTTCCGGGACGGCATCTGCCCTCAGGGAAGATCGTCGGATTGGACAAATTGGCGCATATCACGGTGTATTTCATTCTTGGCGTTCTTGTAAACCGGCTTTTGCGTGGACTCAAGGTTTCACCCAGAAAAGTATGGTGGATATATCTGGTCATGGTGGCAAGCGCCGCTTTGGACGAGCTGCATCAATTTTTTATTCCCCAAAGGTCTGTGACCGTGTGGGATTTTGCGGCAAACGCCACAGGGCTGGGCCTGGCTTTCGCGGCTTATTGGATTTTCCGTGATCGAAGTTAAAGACCTGAGTCTCAGTTTCAACGGTCAGCCCATTTTGCATGAGATCAGCTTCAGGCTGGAGGAAGGGCAAAACTTAATCATCGTTGGGCGCAGCGGCTCGGGAAAAACCGTTTTGATCAAAACCATGATGGGTCTTTTTCAGCCCGATGGAGGCTGGGTGCGAGTTGATGGCAACGAGGTCGTTTGCAAGGGAAAGCATGCCAATGCCGGCATTTCCCAAAACTTCGCGATGGTTTTTCAAAATTCCGCCCTTTTGGATTCCTACAATGTTTTCCAAAATGTGGCTCTGCCGCTGTATGAAAGGGATGGGATGGAATTTGACGTCATCAAGGAAAAAGTGAAGGAAAGCCTGGAAATCGTGGGTCTTGAAGGCATTGAAAACAAATATCCCATCGAACTCAGCGGGGGTATGCGCAAAAGGGTGGGAATTGCCCGCGCCTTGATTTACGACCCGCGGTATATCATTTTTGACGAACCCACCTCGGGCCTGGACCCCATCACCGCGGCTGAAGTTTTGTTTTATATCACTCAAATCGTCGATTCCGGCAAGGCTACAACGATCACCATCACCCACGATACCCGCGATCTGCAGGACTTGGGCGATCAAATCCTGTTCTTGGAAAAGGGAGAGCTGAGATATTTTGGGTCCATCAAGCAAATTCACCAAAGTGCGGACCCCTTGATCCGGCAGTTTATGAATTTGGACTCCAATGAAGATCCAGCCCGCCTTACGCAATGAATAAAAAAGCGCCGAATCAGCTTTTGCTGCTGGCTTTTCTAACTGCCACAGCCTGCAGCATCCATATCTTTGAGAGCCTGATCATGAGGCTGATGCCGCTTCCCTTTATCAGGCTGGGACTTTCCAACGTGGTCGTGATGTATTTGCTTTTCGAAAAAAAGGTTTTTCAAGCCTTTTTGGTGGCGGTCATAAAATCCTTGGTTGGGGGAGCGGTCACGTTTTCGCTGCTTTCTCCCTCAACATTATTGTCCTTGGGAGGCGGGCTGAGCGCGGTTTTTGTCATGTGGGTGGCGCTTGCTGTCAGGCTTGGATTCACCGAATATGGAGTCAGCGTGATCGGGGCTGTGGCGCACAATCTGGCACAGTTGATACTGGTTCAAAACGTTGTTTTGCCCGGCACCCGTGTTTTTATGTTGACACCATTGCTGCTGTTTTTAGGTTTGCTCAGTGGAATTCTCACAGCTTGGATCTTGGTTTTGATCAAATCCAGATTCCAGCGGCAAATAAACGAAAACAAAGTGAAAGATGAATAAAGAAAAATTAATGAAAACCCTCAGGATCCTGGGAGTCATCGGCTGCGTGCTGGCCGGCTTCGTCATCGGGATATTTTGGTATTATCAAGATGATTTGCCGCCCACGGCGGAGCTGAAAAACTATACCCTGCGCACCGGCAGTGAAGTTTATGACCGCAGCGGCAGGATGGTGTATCTTTTTGCCTATGAAAAGAGAAAGCTGGTTTCACTGAAGGAATTGCCGCCACACTTGATTGATGCGCTTTTGGTTACGGAAGACAAACGTTTCCGCTATCACCTGGGTGTGGACCCCATCGGCATGGTGCGCGCCGTGTTTGCAGACGTTAAGTCTGGCAGATATTCCCAAGGCGCCAGCACCATCACACAGCAAACGGCTCGAAACATGTTTCTCACCAAGGATAAAACCATGTCCCGCAAGCTGAAAGAAATGGTTTTGGCTTTCAAGATCGAGACGGCTTTCACCAAAAATGAGATCCTGGAAATATATTTGAACATGATCTTTTGGGGGAAAGACAACCATGGGGTTGAAACCGCGGCCTTGCGCTATTTCAACAAACACGCGCGAGAACTGAGCCTGCCAGAATCTGCTTTGTTGGTGGGAATGATACAGCTTCCAAATGTTTATGATCCGTTGGTGTATCCTGAAGCTGCAAAACAGCGTCGGGACATGGTTTTGACCAGAATGTACAAGTCTCGAAAGATCAGTGAAGCCGAGTATCTCGATGCGCTTGCCACACCCGTAAATGCGCAGGACGGTGGCAGTTATGCCCGGTTTTCCTCAGACTATTTCATCGAAAGCGTTCGCAGCTATATGGAAAACAAGTATGGTACGGAACGGCTTTACGGGGGCGGCCTGAAGATATACACCACCTTGGATACAGACATGTCGGCAGCGGTGGATTCAATCTTTAACGGCTATCTCACCCAAGTGGAAAACAGCGGTGGGTTCAGGGTCAAGTTTTCCTCAGTACCCAAAAATGCCCAGGATATCGATACCAAATACATCCAAGGCGGCCTTGCAGTAATTGAAAACAAAACCGGAAATGTTCTGGTTTTGCTGGGCGGACGCAGTTTTGAACACAGTAAATTCAATCGCATCACTCAAGCCAGGAGGCAGCCCGGATCTGCCATCAAACCAATCTACTATACCCTTGCTGTGGAGCGTGGATATCATCCAGCCACAATTTTGCCAGATGCGCCCATCACCATTGGAGATTGGTCGCCTCACAACGCAAACCTCTCCTACAATGGAAACACACGCATGAGGGTGGCGCTGCAATGGTCCTACAACACCTGGGCTGTCCGCTGTGCCCAAGATATTGGCTTGGATGGCATCAACGAAGCTTTCAGGAAATTCGGCTTGAACGTAAAAGCCGGGGATCTTACCGCTTCCCTGGGCGCATACGAAGTCACACCGCTGAACCTGATTGCGGGATACACAGCTTTCCCGAACGATGGAGTGCGGGTCAATCCCGTTTTTGTAACCAGAGTGGAAGATATGAAAGGCAAGGTGCTGGAACGCGCAACTCCACAAAAATCCCGCGTTTGTTCACCCCAGGTGGCATATTTGATGACCAGCATGCTGCAAACCGTTGCCCAATCCGGAACGGGAGGATCCTCACGCACCGGATATCACTGGCCCAGCGCGGGAAAGACAGGTACCACAAACAACAATAACGACTCCTGGTTCATCGGCTTCAACAAAGCCTACACCCTGGGTATCTGGACCGGTTTCGACAACAGAAGAGACAAGGTTGGCATGGCCCTTGCTGCCCGGGCATGGGGGCCGATCATGGCCAAAGTCATCAAAATTGAAAACAACGGCCGCAGTCCTGCTGAAAACGATTCGCGGTATGCGTTTGTGGAACCTCAGCGCATTGTGCATCTGAACATCAATCCTGCCACAGGGCTGGTGGTTCGAGGCGGCGGCATTCCCGAGATCTTCATTGAAGGCAATGAACCTTCAGTGTCTCGGGATTCCCTGATCTTCCGCTATCCTGCGGATGATGGATTTCAGGATCAGGTTGACTGGAGCCCTTGAGCCACATAAGTTTTAGGAGCCTTAACCATGATTATTTTTGACGATCACCGCACTGCGGCATTTTATCCACTTGCCTTGAACAGATGCCTGGGCGACATCCGCTGCGGCATCTTGAAGCTGCGCCAGAGGCTGGAGCAGTTTTTGGGCGAAAGTGACGAAACCAAAATCTGGATGGATCCTGCCTTGGAGAGGCTTTATCGCCAGCGTCAGCCCGGCTGGCTTGTGAACCAAGCCGCGCCAAAAGGCTGTTTGCTGGTGAATTCACGCTTGAGAGTGGATAGGGACTCAATCAAAGCAATTCAGAGTCTTGCGGAAGGCCAGTGCCTGGTGGCGGGCGATTCCATTTTGGCTCTAAAAAGCAACCGTGAACTCAATCAGCTGCCGGAGCTGTCCGAACTTGGCGCCATGGGTTTTCAAGTGATCGAAAGTGAGCTCTTTTTATATCAGGATCTAAGCGACCTGATTCACGACAACGAACGCCTGCTCCGTTTTGACTTTGAGCAGCTTCTTTACGACAACGACAACTATTTTGAAACCGAGCCCGGCGTCACGGCGCTCAATCCATACAGCATCTGGATCGGGGAAGGCGTGAACCTCAAGCCCGGAGTGGTTTTGGACGCTTCCGACGGTCCCATTGTTTTGGATCAGGGAGCCCAAGTTTTGGCGAATGCCGTGATCATGGGTCCTGCCTTCATCGGCAAGGGTTCACTGGTGAAGGTTGGCGCCAAGATCTATGGAGGCAGTTCCATCGGCCCCGTTTGCAAGGTTGGTGGCGAGATTGAAAACAGCATTTTCCAAGCCTATTCAAACAAACAGCACGATGGCTTTTTGGGTCACAGCATTGTGGGAGAGTGGGTAAACATCGGTGCGGACACAAACAACAGCGATCTTAAGAACACCTATCGCAATGTGGGTTACCATAGCTACCTTCAAGGCGGCAGAGTTGATTCCGGCAAGATGTTTTTGGGTTCCATGATTGGCGATCACGTCAAGCTGGGCATCAATGTGACGCTGAACACCGGCTCTGTGATTGGGGTTGGCTCAAACCTTTGGGGTTCGGAGCTGATCTCGGGCTTTGTGCCGGATTTTTCCTGGGGGACTGCAAACAGCTATGATAAATACCGTTTTGATCGCTTTTGCGACACTGCATCAGCCGTCAAGGCCCGCCGGGGTTTGGAATTTGGTCCTGAGGAAAAAGAGCTCTTTCAGGCCATTCATGAAAGGCGGGAAAATTGAAAATTTCTGGAGCAGAAATGCAAGAATATATAGAAGTGGAATTCCGGACGGGAAGATCTGGCTACTATCAAAACCACAGTGGCTTGGAACTGAATCCGGAAGACCTCATCGTTGTGGAAGTGGAACGTGGGGAAGACATTGCCCAGGTTACGCATCTCAGCATGGGAGAACAGGAAATCAATCTCCAACCTCAAAGTGGGGGAAGGGTCTATAAAATCAGGCGTATAGCCACGGATCAGGACATTGAAAAGCTGCGGAACCTGCCCAGTGAGGAAGAAAAGGCCGCGCAGAGCTTTCGGGACATCCTCAGGCGCTATCCCTTTGAAATGAAGCTGATTGACACAGTTTTTCAGTTTGACGGCAACAAACTCACATTTTTCTTCTCAGCGGACGGACGCATCGATTTCAGAGTTTTTGTGCGGGAATTGGCAAATGTATTCCGCACCAGAATCGAACTGCATCAAACCACGGGACGCGATGAAGCCAAGCGCATGGGCGGATTCGGCATGTGTGGAATCCAGTATTGCTGCGGCAGCTTTTTGAAGCGCTTCAGCCAGGTCACCATCAAAATGGCCAAGGACCAAAATTTGGCGGGAAACCTGGCAAAAATATCCGGACCCTGCGGTCGCCTGCTTTGCTGCCTGAACTTTGAAGAAGATTTTTACGTGGAGGAATCCAGGGACTTTCCCATCCCCGGCACCTGCGTGGAGCTTAAAGGCAAGCGCCTGTATGTGTTTAAAAACGACATCCTGAACAAGCGCGTGCATTTGTCCGACGAAAACCAAATTCTCACCGAACTTGACCTTCCGGACTTCAACAAGCTGGAAATCATTTCCGCGCCAGACTTGGATCAATGCTGAACTCTCTTTACGGCGTCCTGCCCCAGGATCTGGAAAGCTTTTTTGCCAAGGATTTTCCCGCTTATCGGGTGCGGCAGCTTCTGAACTGGGTCTATCGAAAATTCGTCTTTGACCCAAATCAGATGACTGATCTTGACCAAGGCTTCAAAAGCGCATTGGAAGCGGCTTTCGACCTTTCCATGCCGCAGATTGCGGAAAAGCATCTTTCCCGTGATGGCAGCACCAAATATCGCCTCGTTCTTGCTGACGGCGACCAAATCGAAATGGTGCTGATGCCGGAAGGGAAAAAGCGGACCCTCTGCGTGTCCAGTCAGGTTGGTTGTGCCCGGGCTTGTGCATTTTGCGCCACGGCAAGGATGAAAAGAAGACGCAATCTCCACAGCCACGAAATTATTCAGCAAATCCTGCTGGCGGCACAGGAAGCCGATGCACCGCTTACAAACCTGGTCTTCATGGGCATGGGCGAGCCGCTTGACAATCTGGACAACGTTTTGGACGCCCTGAGCCTGATCCAACACCAGGGAACCCTGGCTTTCAGCCCCAGGCGCGCAACAGTTTCCACCTGCGGAATCGTGCCCGGCATCCGGCGATTGGCGGATTCCAAGGTCAAGGTCAAGCTGGCTGTATCCCTCAATTCCGCTCGCAATGAGGTTCGCGACGTTTTGATGCCGGTGAACAAGCTCTATCCTCTGTCCACTCTGAAGCAATCCCTTCTCTATTACCAGAAAAAAAGCAGCTTTCGCATCACCTTGGAATATATCCTGATCCCTGGAATGAACATGGCTGCCGAGGATTTGAAAGCATTGCGCAAGTTCAGCGGTGATCTTTCCTGCAAGATAAATTTCATTCCCTACAATCCGGTTCCCGGCTTGCCCCATCAAGCTCCAAGCGAAGATGAGATCCAGCAGTTCATGGAAAAAGCGAGGGAACTGCCGCAGGCTGTGATGCTCAGGCGCAGCAAGGGAGCCGATATTGCCGGAGCCTGTGGCCAGCTGGTAACTGGTGCTGCTGCCAAGACAACAGGAGAAAACCATGCAAAAGATTGAAAAAATTGCCCGACGTCTCTTTGGAGACAATCCACCCTGCAAATGCGGCGGGGGACATGTGATTTGCCTCGGCTGTGCCGTTTGCCGTGCAGACAAGCCCGATCAAATCTACGATCCCAATGCAGGCATAGCCTCCATTATCGATGCCACGCTCTTGAAAGCCGACACCACCCAAGCTCAGGTCAATGCACTTTGCGATCTTGCAAACGACCACAAGTGTGCCTCCGTCTGCGTCAACTCCCATTTTTCGCATCCCCTGCAATTGCGTCTTTCCGCTGCGGTGAAATCCTGCACCGTGGTGAACTTTCCCTTGGGTGCGGGCTATACCTATGCCGTGGCGGCTGAAAGCCTGGCTGTGATCAACACAGGCATCGAGGAACTGGATATGGTGCAAAACCTCAGTGCGGTGAAAAGCGGACACATCCTGCACTCCTATGAATTGATCCGCAATATCGCCGAACTTTGCCGCAGCAACAGGGTTCTTTTGAAAGTGATTTTGGAAACCTGCTATCTCTCTGAGGATGAGATAATTGCCTGCTGCCTCTATGCCAAAAAAGCGGGAGCCGAGTTTGTGAAAACCTCCACAGGCTTCGGCACCGCCGGCGCCACGGTGGAAAATGTTCGCCTGATGAGGGAAACGGTGGGACCCAAAATCGGCGTGAAAGCATCCGGCGGAATCCGTAACCGCGAACAGGCTCTTGCCATGATTGAAGCCGGCGCAAACCGCATCGGCGCCAGCAGCGTCACCGCCCTGCTCTGAGGTTTTGACGATGAAGGTGACTTTGGCAGGCTACAATATCGATATTTCCTTGATCCGCAAGCTGGAGGATGAAGCCGTAACCCCGGAAGTGATTTCCGCAGCCTATGCCCGCATCAGCCGAAGCGAAAAATCGGTCACGGAACTGCGCGAAGAGGCATTGTCAGAGCTTCCCAAGGCAAGATTATCGAACCAAACCATTGTTTTTGAGATGGGTCATGCCTCCGTGGCGGAACATGCGGTTTTCAATTTTGACGTCATTGGCGTCTCGCGCCTGCTCACGGAAACCCTTGAAACCCTTCGTTTTGCCTCCTTTACAGAAAAATCCCAGCGTTACGTCACCTTTTCCAAGGATTACCTGATTCCGGAAGAACTGGAAGACCCGGATTTTACAGAGCTCAAAGACTTCTACATTGAGGTGATGGATGCTCTTTTTGCCGAATATGAAGCCAGTTTTTTGGCGATTAAAGAGAAGCTTGCCAAAGATTTTCCGGATCTTCCCAAACGCAGCCTGGAAAGCATGGCAAAGGAAGATGCGCGCTATATTTTGCCGCTTTCCACCAAAACCCAGCTTGGCATGACCATCAACGCCCGCAGTTTGGAAAACCTCTTGCGACGTTTGGCTGAAAACCCACTTCTGGAAGCCGCAGAGCTCTATGAGACCCTGCTTTCTCAGGCCAAAAAAGTTTGCCCGTCTCTGGTGCGCTATGTGGAACCTGAGCATTTTCCTGGCAGCTTGCCCATTCCGAAAGAACTTATGGATTTCGAAATTCTGGATGATGATTATTGGGGGCAAATGGTCGACCAAACCAAGAATTCGGATAATATGGTTTTAGCCTGTCTTTTTTACGAAAACAGCCGCAGCAACTGGGAAAAATGCCTCAATTATGTGAATAACTTATCTGAAAATGAAAGGGAAAAACTTTGGCGCCATTTTTTCCAAGGGATTCGCCCCTGGAGCAAGATGCCGAGAGCTTTTGAGATGGTCGATTATCAATTTGAGCTTAGCATGAGTGAAAGCTGCTGGGCTCAGTTTAAGCGTCATCGGGTTGGAACCATTATTCGACAAAAAATTCAAGGCGTCCGCACTTGCATTATGCCTGAGATTATTTCCGTCATTGGAAGAGAAAGCCAATGGACTCAGCTACTTGGCAAGAATACAGAGTTAAAAAAACAGCTTTCCACTGTTTCCCACGAGCTTGCACGCTATGCAAATCTGAACGGCGATACCATTCAGGTGTTGGTCAGAATGAATTTGCGCGAGCTCTACCATCTCATCAGGCTGCGCTGCGACGAAAACGCCCAATGGGAAATTCGCGAAATCTCGGCAGAAATGGCGCAATCGCTGCGTTCTGTGGCTCCGATGAGCACCGCCTTCCTTTGCGGCAAAAGTGAATTTGACGCTCTGGAACCTTGACACAGCCAAATGGATTGACAGATTTCCGGGTTCAAAAATTCATGTATGAAAGCCTTTGCGTCCCTGTAGCTCAGCTGGATAGAGTGGCACCCTCCGAAGGTGAAGGTCAGGCGTTCGAATCGCCTCAGGGACGCCATCTTTTTTTGAATCATGGCATCTGATGTAGCCATCACCATCGAAAACCTTGCCAAGCAAATCGGCAGCAAGGTCATTTTTTCCTCCCTCGATCTCGGCATCCATCTTGGCGACAAGATTGGAGTTGTGGGCATAAACGGCTGTGGCAAAAGCACTTTGCTAAAAATCCTGGCTGAGGTGATCGACCCCAGTTCCGGCAGCTTCGTGGTTCGAGGCGGTCAGAAGATCGGCTATCTGGATCAGGAAGCCGAAGCCACCCCCATGATGAGCGTTTTGGATTATATCCAACCCCCGCAGCCCCTGCAGCCTGAAAGTGACGAAGAATACCGCTACAAAGCCATACTCACCATTTTGGGCATCACCGATTTTGAAAAACCCCTTTCCCTGCTTTCCGGAGGACAGCGCCGCAAGGCTGATCTGGCAAGGGTTTTGGTTGCCGATCCAGACATCTTGATTTTGGATGAACCCACAAACCATCTGGATCTGGATGCCATCGAATGGTTGCAGGACTATCTGGCGCAAAGCAAAAAAACCGTGATTTTCGTTACTCACGACCGCTATTTTCTGGATGCCGTCTGCAATAGAATTCTGGAAATTGACCAAGGTCGCGGTCACATCTACGAAGGCAACTATTCGGATTTCGTGCGCGGGAAATTGTTCCGTGAAACCGATTTGCAGCGCAAGGAGACCCGTCGTCAAGCGCAATTGAAAAAAGAACTGGATTGGCTGAACCGGGGCGCCAGGGCACGTGCCACCAAGCCCAAAAACCACGTGGATCGGGTGCGTGAACTGCTTTCCAAAAGCTATCTGATCTCAAATGCCGAGCTTGATATTTCCTTCAAAACGGACCGCTTGGGCAAAACCATCCTGGAACTGCACAAGCTGAGTAAAAGCTATGGTGACCAAAAGCTGTTCCGAAATATAGAACACACTTTCCAGGCTCGGGAACGCATCGGCATCCTGGGTCCAAATGGCTGCGGAAAAACCACCCTGCTCAAAATCATTGTGGGAGAGGTGGAGCCCGATGCAGGCAGCGTGAAGATTGGCGTGAACACCCATTTTTCCTATTACCGCCAAAACGATGAGAGTTTTGAGCCGCATCTCACAGTGTATGAATACATTGCACAATATGCCGAAGTGATCCGCACCCAGGATAACAGCAAGGTGACCGCCTCGGTGATGCTCAAGCGCTTTCTGTTCGACGACAAAATGCAGCAGCAAAAGCTTTCCTCGCTTTCCGGAGGAGAGCTCAAACGCCTGTATTTACTTAAATCCCTGATGTTTGGAGCAAATTTCATCATCTTGGATGAGCCCACGAACGATCTGGATATTCGCACCCTGGAAATCTTGGAAGACTATCTGGATGCCTTTTCCGGCTGCCTGTTGGTGGTGTCTCATGACCGCTTTTTCCTGGATCGCAGCGTGGATCACCTTTTCATTTTTGAGGGAGATTCCGTCCGCAAATTTCCCGGCAACTATTCAGACTGGCTGCTGGTGAAAAAGTTCCAAAAAGAGGAGGAAGCGGAAAAGGCTGCCAAGCCTGCGCCACAGCGACCCAAAAAGCCACAAAAAGGGCTCAGTTACAATGAAAAACGGGAATTGGAAATGCTGAATCCTGAAATTGCCGAAATTGAAAAACAGATCGCCGAACTCGAGGCAAAAATGGGGGATCCCGCTCAGCAGCTTTCACATCTGGATTATGCGGAAATTGGGGAAGAACTGCAGAAGCTGAATCAAGTCCATCAGGAAAAGCTGGAACGCTGGCTGCAACTGGAGGAAAAAGCGGAATCCTGAGTTCCAATCCGCTTGCCTTTCATCTGAGCCCTCCTTGGCCCGCACAATACAGCCACCCGTTTCGCCCTCTTCAAGCACTCGCCCAAAGGCGGGTTTTCAAGGGGAAAGAGCCATCCAAAAACCGGCTTTGAGCCTAGGGCGAAGCAGGCTTCTTCCCGACTTATTCAGCAGTTATGCTGTAGCCCCAAGCTACTGAGTTCTATTTACTTATATTCGTAGATCATCCAGCCGTCTTTGCCCAGGGCGAGGAACATCAAGTCTCCATCCAGGGCAACGTCGAACACTTCATAGTAGGGGATGATGGTGCGCAGCTCTTCCACCTTGATGGGGTTGGTCACATCCAGGATTTTCACTCCGCCCATGCCCAGTGCGAGATAGAGCAAGTTGTCCTTCAGCTCCATATCCCGGATGTCGTAGGAAAGGCGTGTTTGAAAAATGAGCCGGGGATGATACATGTCCGAAGCGTTGATTGCCAAAAGCTTGTTGCCTGCTCCCAGCCAGACGATATCACCATTTTTTGCCATGATGGTGGCATCGGCAATTTCATAGTTCACGCCCATGCTGAGCGGGAAATTCATGTCCTTGATATCCACGGTGACCAAGCCAAAATCGTTTAGCGCCCAGAGGTAGGGATATTCTGCAATGAAATCCCGGATGCCCCATTTTTCAGAAAAAGTGCTGCGCAATTCGCCTGAAGCGCCTTTGCCAATGTCGATGATGTCGATGCCGCGAAAACGGTCTGCCACATAGAGCATGGGGCCTTCGCGAGTCATTCTGTTGCCGATGGCGGTGTTTGGAAAATAGATGCTGCTGGGGTAGGAGAGAGTGTCCACCGTGCTCACCAGGTTTCCCGGTTCCTGGCTGCAGATGTAGAGGTGATTGCTGCCCAGCAAATTCACATCTTCAATGATATATTGGGATAAAAAGACCGCTTCCAAGCGCGGCGACCAGGGGTTGAAAATGGAATTTAACCAAACGTAGTTTTTGTTTCTCAGGATCACCTGGTTTTCCTGAAAATCCACGTTGTAGGGCTGAACATTTTTCATGTGCACCATAAGCTGGGGCACGCGAAAGTCGATGGCGGCGGCGCTTGCCAGTGCCAAAACGATAAACGTGAACAGCAGAGCTTTTTTCATAATTCTCTCCTAAAGGGATGAAGCCAGCCATTTTTGGCTGTTACAATACATACTTTCCAGATGCCGGTTTCCCGCATCAATTTATCAGTTCTTTGATGATGTCGGCAGATTTGATCCCCTCCGCTTCTGCAGCAAAGGAGATCAAAACCCTGTGGCTGAGCACAGGAAGCGCCACGGCGCGCACATCTTCTTCCGAAGGGGTGAGACGTCCATCCAGAGCAGCCCTGGCTTTGGCGCCCAAAACCAAGTATTGGCTGGCGCGGGGACCGGCTCCCCAGTTGATCTTTTCTGCGATGGAAGGCTTGCAGCCGGGGTCGCCGGGACGGGTGGAGCGGGCAAGTTTCACCGCATATTCCAGCACGTGACTGCTGAGCGGCATGTTTCTGATGGCGGTTTGCATGGCGATGATTTTATCCGCGGAAAGCAGTGGCCGCGGCTCTTCGCCGGGTGCGCCGGTGGTGTTTTGCACGATGGTGAGTTCCTCTTCATAGCCGGGGTAGCCGATGTCGATGAACAGCATGAAGCGGTCCAACTGGGCTTCCGGCAGGGGATAGGTGCCTTCCTGTTCGATGGGGTTTTGCGTGGCCATCACGATGAAGGGCAAATCCAGATCCATGGTCTTGTTTCCACTGCTGACCTGGTATTCCTGCATGGCTTGCAGCAGTGCGGCCTGGGTTTTGGGAGGTGTGCGGTTGATCTCGTCCGCCAGGATGATGTTTGCAAAAATGGGACCCTTGATATATTGGAATTCCCTGCTTTCGCCGCCGCTGGTGGAAACTAGAATGTCGGAACCCGTGATGTCTGAAGGCATCAGGTCCGGGGTGAATTGGATCCTGCCAAAAGAGAGGTGCAGGGCCTTGGCGATGGTGGAAATCAGCAGGGTTTTTGCCAAGCCGGGCACGCCCTCAATCAGCATGTGACCATTTGCAAAAAGCCCGATCAGAACTTTTTCCACCACTTCATCCTGGCCAACAATCACTTTGCGGATTTCGTCCAACAACTGCTGTTTCAAGGGTTTCAGCTCTTCGATCATGCTTATCATTTTTTCACTGTTCATATATCTTTATCTCCGTGGATCATTACTTTCAGCGCCTGGCCGCCGCTGCCAAGGATGGCAATCAAGCCCGTAATCCCGATCAAGACAGCCGTCAACACATGCGCGAATGCCATGATCGCAGAGGCGCTGTCTTTTGTCAATGCAAATCCGGCGGAAAAGATGATGATCATCATCCATTCATTGCTGCCAAGCTGGGCTGGGGGCTGCGGCAAAGCATAGGAAAGGTTTATCAAAGTATAGCCAAAAAGCACTTTCAAGAAATTAAGTTCCACCCCAAAGGCTTGGAAAAGCAGGTGGAAATACAGTCCGTCCAAACCCACTCCCAAAGCGGTGAGCAAAACTGATAACAGCAGGCGGCTCCAGTGCTGCTCAAACACATTCAAGCCCTGCACAAAAACTTCGATATAGCCGTTCACTTTTTCCTTCAAGCGCAGAGGCAGCCAGGAAAACAAGGCTTGCAGGAGCTTTGCCACCTTTTCCTTGCTCCAAACCGAGAGCATCAAAATGCCCACGGAAATCAGGAAAAAAAGTCCCAAAAGAATGAGCAGGACCGCCAAGCCGGGCGAAACATGAATCTTGAGCAAGGGTAAAAGGAGCAGGACGAACAGGATGCCCAGGGTGTCGAAGGCTTTGTCGATAAAAATGGAGGGAAGGCTTTTCAGGAGGGGGATGCCGTGGTTTTTCTTGATGAACCAGGCTTTCACCACTTCGCCGGCGCGGATCGGAATGAGATAGTTCACCCAGTTTCCGCCCATGCTGTAAAGAAAGGTTTTTCCCAAGGGTAGTTTTATCAGTTTGCGCAAAAGCAGATTCCAACGCCAACTGCGGACTGCGTAGGCACACAGATAGATCACAGATGCCCATAAAACCAAAGCGGGACGCACTCTGCGGATATCTTCAAGCACCTGCCGGGGATCGATGCTGCGCAGCCAAAGCCAGATGAGAAGGATGCCAAAAAGCAGCCCGGCAATCAGATAGATCAGGCGCTTGCGCGTGAGGTTCACTTTTCGGATCCACCCCGGCGAGAAAAAACCAGCCTGAGATGGTGTGCCCAGATCATTTTGAAAGGATTGGGCGCGATTTTTTCAAACCATTGCAGTTTCCGCATCCGCTTCTCAAAATCCGGGTCATTTCCCTCGTAATGGCTCAAAATGCTGAGATATTTCTGTGCTTTCTCTGATTCTTTGGCTTTGGAAGCAGGTTTTATGCCCAGCCATTTTCCCAGAAATTCTTCCTTGGTCATGCCAATATCCGGCCAGGGCGGACAATCAAAATATCCACTGCTTTCCAGCTTCCAGCCCAGTTTGCCCAAAAGGGAGATGATGGAAGCGGGATCGATGTGGCTGAGCTTCAGTTCGGGATATTTTTGGGGACTGTAATCGCGCAATTGCAGCTTGTAGCCAAGTCCGGAGCGGTTCGGAACGCTGATGAAGATTACTTTGGCGGTCACGCGGGAAAGCTCTGCCAGAAAAGTTTTCAAGTCTGGCACAAACCAGAGGGCGGAGAAGGAAAAACTGAGGTCGAAAGCTTTGTCGGGGTGCTTCAGACCGCGGAAATCGGGGTTCAATTCCGTCTGCAGCGGGCGTTCCAGCCGGTTCCAAAGCTGCTGGATCAGCTCCAGTCTGCGAGGGTCGTTATCCTGCAGGGTGACCTTCACACCGGAATCCGCCAGAGCCATCAGGTTGATGCCGCTGATGCCGGTGAAACCGAAGCTGGGGCTTTCCAAAGCGGTTTTTACGCCGTGCTTTTTTGCGGTCGCCAAAATCAGGTCATTCAAAACGACACGTTCGTAGGATGAGCCCAGCCCTTCATGGGGGTTTTGGTAATATTTTTCCCAGTCGATGATGATGGGGATTGCCATTATTTTCCCAAATAGTCCGAGATTGTGAGCCGGATGTCTGGAATCGTGAAAGTTTCAGGAAGCTTCATCAGTTCATAAGTGTCGGAAACCTGATAGAACCAGGAGCGGGAAATCAGTTCGAAGCGGCTGATCCACAGTTCGTTTTTTGCCAAGCGTGCCAGCTTTTCACCCCAGCGGAAGAACTGTTGATCCAGCCTGAGCAGGCTGCCATAGTTGCTTCCACGCAGTTCGCGTGAGATAAAATTCACCAGTTGATGCAGTTGTACAGGCTCGCGGTCGGCAACGTTCAATGCCAAACCGGGTTTGTAATCATTCTCCAAAAGCCAGACGAAGGCGTTGGCGATGGTGTTTACATTGCACAGATGGATCCAGATTCGTTTATTGATCAAGGGAAAGTGCTTTTTGTGAACCATTTTTACCATTTGGTAGGGGAACCCGCGGTCACCGATTCCGTAGGTGATGGACGGACGCAGGATCGCTGCTTTCAAGCCCTTGAGGGTGGCGCGCTGGATCATCTTTTCGCTTTCGATCTTGGTATAGTGATAGAAATTATCGGGATTGCGCTCGGTTTGATTGTTCGCAGGCAGCTCTTCCGGGATGGCGCCAAAAACTCCCACCGATGAGCAAAACATGAACTTTGCTCCCGATTGCAGGCTGTGTTCCGCAAGCTGTTGGGTGGAAAGGAAGTTCGCGCGCAAAAACTCGTTTTTGGTGAATTTGCGTCCACCGCGCAGAGCGCCAATATGCATCACCGCATCAAAGGAATTGTGGGCAAGGAAGTTTTTGAGACCCTTGATGTCGGCAAGATCGATTTTTACCAAGTCAAGCTGGGTGCTGAATGCGTTGTAACGCTGAGCCTTGGTTTCAGGACGGATGAGCGCGGTGCAGTGCCAATCGCTGTCCTTTGCCAAAACGCCATTGAGAACAGCCTTGCCAATCAGCCCCGTGACGCCCGTGATCAGGAGTTTGGGCATTTATCCGAAGATCCTGCGCCAGAGGCTTCTTTTTCGACGACGCCTGGATTCCGGAACCGATCTCAGATATACGTATTTATATGGAATTGTCTCGTTTTTAAGAATTTTACCCGGGAAATCCTGCGTGAGCAGGTTTGCAACACTGACGTCCAATTCAGTTTTCAGCAGTTCAACTGCATCGAAATAGGCGCCGTAGGGCATTTTGGCATGATCGTCCGAAGCCAGAAAATGTGCCCAGCCGTTGCGAAGCAGCAGCCAAGCGGTTTGACGAACCTTTTCGCCATAGAGCCCCAAAAGGCTGCCGGCGTTCACCTGAATATAGATGTCTTTGCGGATCAAGTCCTTGGCATCGTGGACGTTGTGCATGATGCTGACATAGCGTTCGCCATGGGCCAAAATGGGCTTGTAGCCGGCTCGAAGCAGGGGATATACATTTTCATAAAAATCTGAGGGCAATCCATTCAAATCGGATTCCACCAAAACGTAGTTCGAGTTTCCCAGGCAGAGTTTGTGTTTTTCAATGTCCTTGATGCTGAAGGGGTGGAGAAAAATCTCGAAACCATGATGCAGGTTGATATTGATCTGATTTTGCTGCACCAGTTCCCTGAGCAATTGCAATTTGTCGTCATATTTTTTGCGCTCATAGTGATAGCGCCCGGGCATGAAGTGTGAAGTGAGGAAAACATCGGTGATGCCGCCAATCGCCATTGCACGGATCTGTTCCAAGGATTTTTCCGGAGATTTTGAACCGTCGTCAAGGTTTGGCAGGAGG
The DNA here is from genome assembly GCA_012728875.1 of Candidatus Cloacimonadota bacterium. Classification (GTDB taxonomy): domain Bacteria; phylum Cloacimonadota; class Cloacimonadia; order Cloacimonadales; family Cloacimonadaceae; genus Syntrophosphaera. Next base: position 8,813 of record JAAYEF010000002.1, on the reverse strand, counting down.
TGGCAATGTATGTCTATCATGGCGTCAGGGCAGGTGTTCCTTGATCATTTGGACAAATTCAATCAGCACGTCAGTGCGCTCAAACGGAGCCAGCATTCGTTCGCTTTCGTCCAGCATTTCTTCAACGCTTTGGCGCGCTTTGTCGAAACCCAAAAAAGCCGTGTAGCTGTTTTTGGATTTTGGGATAAATTCATCGTCAAAGTCCAAGCCTTCGCTGCCACGGTTGTAGTCCGCGCTGATGTTTTCGATCATCTGGAAAGCCAGGCCAAGGTTTTGCGCATAGGTGTTCATGACTTGCCGGGTGTTTTCATCGGCTCCAGCCAAAACGCAGGCCATATCAGCAGCAGCTTGCAGCAGGGAGCAGATTTTTTTCAGGTCTATATAACGCAGGATATTCAGCTTCATCTGGCGGTGTTTGCTTTCAAGCTCGACAGCCTGACCGCCGATGAGCCCATAGCTGCGGGTGCCCAGCGACAAAATGCGCGTGCAGGCCAGAGATTTCGAAGGCGGCACGATCTCGCCCAAGGCTTCGAAAGCAAGGGTGTAAAGCGAGTCTCCAGCCAAAATTCCCACCGCGTTATCGAATTTGAGGTGCAAAGCCTGTTTGGAACGACGTTCCGCCTTGTTCATCAGCATGGGAAGATCGTTGTGAACCAAGGCGGCATTATGAGCCAATTCTATTGCCGTTGCAGCTTTGAGCGCTTCACCCAATCCTTTTTTGCTCTGTTTGCCAGCCAACATCTCATAGGTGGCAAGCAGAAGAAGAGGGCGCCAGCGTTTTCCGCCGGAAAAAACCGCATAATGCATGGCTTTTTTCAGTTCCTTGGCGGGCTGGGTCTGAGTTCCGAGATAGTGTTTCAGACTTTTTTCGATCAAATCCAAACGGGTCTCAAAATACTTCTGTAAAAGCAAGTTATACTCCTGATGGCAAACCATCTCAGTTTTATACCATTTTATATTTCATTACTATGAAGCGCCGGTTGTTGTCAAGTATTTTCTGGCCGTGCTGTTCTTTGGATCTGTAAAACCTATGTTTCTGCGGCTGTAATGTATCACTGAAAACTTCAAATCTGATCACTGAAAACTTCAAATGGGGAAAAACGGGCATTTTTGAGCTGTTACGCCGGAGTTTTGATCACTGAAAACTTCAAGGAAGTATCACTGAAAACTTCAAACTGATCACTGAAAACTTCAAATTGATCACCGAAAACTTCAAGAAAGTATCACTGAAAACTTCAAGGAAGTATCACTGAAAACTTCAAATGGGTTTTCTAAGCAGATAAAAAAACGTGGAAAACACTGGGCGGTGTTCCCACGTCTCGGAGGGTATTCTATAATACCCTTTGGTGCCCGCTAATCACACCAACGGATCAGACAGTCAAGGCTTCTGATCCTTTCTGTTTGGGCTTATTCAGAGCGGCAATACGAGGAGTTGGTAGTCAGCTAACTGGGCATCAAAGTTATTTCCAATCATGAGGGTTACGTTGACTTGATCTCCCTCCATCCGGATGTCGCCCAAATAGATATGACAGTTGCAGCGGTTAATGAGGATGACCAGTGGTTCCTGACCGTATTTTTGTTTCAGCCTGTGTTTTATTGAAGTATCATCCCGGCAGGAAGCGGGGGAACCCTGGCTGCGGTCTCCAATCCCGTCTTTCTCGTCCTGCAGCTCGAAGACCAGTTTGGATAACGGCAGTTGGGCTTCCTGCAGATGATTGGCGCCGATGGAGTTGTTGGCGACCTTGCCTGCTGTAATGGCGCCGTCCTGGACGTGATTTGAGTAGATGCAGTTGTTCTGCAGCCCCCGGGCATCAAGCTTGCCGATGCTGCAGCTTTTACCGCTGAAGCGACCCTGGGCGGCGTTGAGATCGTCCCAGATCTCGTAGTAGCCGCAGTCTGCTTCGTTTTCGACAGCTATTTCATAATAACCGGACTGCGGGCCTTGCTCCCTCAGCTTCTTGCCGTCATTCCAGCCTTCGCCGGGCCTGAGCAGGCGGATATCGACTCCGGACTGGGGCAGGCGCACTCCGTCTTCCATGGTGTAATAACTGATGCCGAACTTGAACATATTCTATTCCTTAAACGTTTAGGTATGGGATATTATCGTCTCATCCGTATCGGTGACGATGATGGTGCCGAAGTCGACATAGCCCGGACTGCCGACGTATCTCGATTCGAGGCTGAACTTGATCTTGGCGGGATACTCATGCAGATCATCAGGACACTTGGGCAATTGTGTAATGGTAACCGGGAACTGGCTGTTGACGCTGTTATAGGCGGTGTATTCCAAGTAAAGCTTGCCGGGACCCAAGAGGAAATCCATCAGGGTATAATACTGTTGGGGCTCAAGCACAACTTCGAGATCGAAGGAGTCTTCCCGGTAAGGCTCTCGGCGGTGGAGATATGCGGGGTTGAAGGCGTTCTTCTTCTCAGTGCGGTATTTGCGGACAGGGTTGTAATCAACCTGACCGTCTTCGCAGAACAGATAGTGGACGCCATCGCCCCAGCGGATGAGTTTGAACCCTCTTATAAGAGCCATGCTTTCACCTTATATTCATCTTCCTGGAAGTTTCGCTCCAACTCAGTTACGGCATAGATCTTGCCCTGGATGCGTATCCTTGACTGCAGGGAGAGGTTGTACTTGGAGAGCTGATCGATGACCGCTTCACAGCACCATTTGGAGTCATGAAAGTCGATCAGGTAATCTTTGATTCTGCTTTGCAGCTGAGTGGTATCTCCGGCAAAGACGTCCATGATGCTGACCTCTGGCTTTTCCGGGGTTCCCCGCTTAATCAAATACGAGACCACGTCATTATCGGCGATGTTTATAATGTTTCCGGCATAGTAGTCTTTGTTCTTGAGGATGATCTGACCGCTGGCATTGCTGAAGATGGTGGCATTGTAGAGCATCAGCATGGCCTGCAGTACCTTGAAGTTATCGGTCAGCTCCATTTGAAAGCTTTCATAGGACTTGCCGGGCTGGAGCTTGGAAGGAAAGAGATTACCGTTGCAGTTGGCTTCCACCCAGTGGTTCACATAATGGCTCTGCCCGTAGCCTCTGTTGTCAATTATGCCCCCGCTGCTGAAATTGTAAAGGCTGTTTTCACTGACTCCGTTTTCGATCAGGAAGCCGATGAGTTCGTTGTGTTCGTTGTCCAAGGAAGTGATGTCTTCGACCCAGTCTGTCTTCTTGTCATAGTCAACCGTTGTGGGGCAGATACCGTTATAGAGGCGGACGATTCTGCCCATATATCTTCCCTGATATCTGAAGGCGGTGGGATTGGAATGACTGGCTTTGACTATCTTCTTGTGGGCGAAGCAGTAAGTAATGCCGTCCACAGTCTGATCAAAACGGTAGCCGTAGAATGGAGAAGGCCAGGAGCCGGAATGGAAGCTGTAAGACCAGCCTGAGGCGGGATTGGGAAACTCGATCAGCTTGGCGTAATCGATGCGGGTCAGAACCAAGGGATCGGCAGTGGGAATGTTCAGGGTGGGCATGGTTAACTGACTGGAATACGGGATGCTGATGGGAATGAGCTGCTGGATATCCTGCAGGAAATAGCTCAGTATCCAGCTTGGCAGATAGCCCGACGTAAGCGAGTAATAGTGGGTGAGATCGGAGAACAGGGAAAGCAGCTTGATCTTATCATAGCAGGTTATCTTGAGGACACCGGAACTGATATCAAAAGACAACTGCGATGTATCAATGATGCCGCTGAAGAACAGCAGACCGTCACGATAGGCTTTCACTTCAAAATGGGAGATATAGCGTTCATGTTCATTGTTCCCGCTGAGGATGTTCTCATCTACCCAGGTATCGGGAAAACACTCAAATACGAGCCGTTTGGGTTCTCTGGAGTAGTTGGAGACGGACTGCAGCTTATCAGCAGAGACGGACAGACTGATGACGACCCTGTTTGAGAGTGAATCGGCAAGGCTGTGCTTGACCTGGTTATAGTCAACGGCATTAGTCTTGCCCTGCACGAAGTCGATCTTGAACAAGTCAGGCATATTAGATCTCACTCCTGATTATCTTGCCTGTATCGGCAATCTCGGAGACCTTGACCGGATCATTGGAAAGCGGGTCAACATTCACTTCGATGACAGGCTTGGCTTCAGCCACCGTTTGTTTCAGAGAGACAATCTCGTCTTTTAAGGCAGAGATCAAATCAATCAGGGTATCCATACCGCCTCCGGCTGAGATAATGCCACCAGCGGCATAATTTGAGCCGATATTGTGGGGAATGGGTACCGAAGGAACCGGCATACCCGCAAACGCCAGTTTGACTTGTTCCAAGGGGGCGAAGTTGAGAAAGTCAAAGAGGTTTCTGCCCAAGGCTTTGACTCGGTCTTTGGCGGTTATATACTCATCGCCTTCGGCTTCGATCAGAATACCGCCTTGACTATGAGAAGGACCTTTCAAGAGCCCGCCGGCGGCCTTCTTCTCGAACTTGGTGGCGGCAATCCTGTTTAAGTTGGCTAGACCCGCCGCCATCGCAGCCGCGGCTGCCGCCACTGCCAGTCCGGGACCGACAACGGGAATGCCGACCATGGACCTATAAGCACCGATAGCGGCAGAGAAAGTATCCACAAAGCCCTGTGCCAAGGCAGCGGCTTTCCAGGTCTTGAATCCGCGTTCGCTCTCCTTGTCCTGGGATGCGGCAACATCGGCAAAGATCTTGGAGAGCCCTGAGGCTGCCTGCAGCTGGTAAGTGGTTCTCAGTGCTGCCAGTGACTCCTGCTTTTGGCGTTCGATCTCCACTTCGCTCAAGCCGGCAGCTATTAGCTTGTCCTTCATACGTTCATAATAGCGGTCAAGCTCCAACAACTGTCTATCGTAGCCGTCTCCCAAGTTGTCCAGGTCTCTGAGGTAGAACTCGTCCCGGATATCCTGCAGTTCCTGCAGCCGGGCACGTTCCTCTTGCTGCCGTTCCTGAAGCTGCCTGGCATGACGGATATTAAGATCGTTCATTTGAGCCTGGAGAAGCTGGCTCTCTTTCTCGGGCAGATTCTGCTGAGCCCAACCGTAATACTCATCCATGGCGCTTTTCAGGGCAGCATAGGAGTCCACACCCAAGCTTTCAAGATTGGAAAAGTAGTCAATTTCGGCTTTATATCGGGCCTGCGCCGCTTCCTTTTCCTTGGCGGCAAGTTCGTTGTCCTGCTGAGTCTTCCAGGCGTTCAGATCAGCCAGAGCGTCTTTCTCAGCCTGGCTGCCGTCTTTGGTGTATTCCTCGATCAGTGCCTTGCGCCGCTTGTATTCCGCTTCGATACGTTCGGTCTCACTCTGTCTCAGTCTGGCCAGTTCTTCAATCAGCCTCTGCGCTTCCCTGCGTCTGGACTCGGCTTCGGAAGCTGCCGGACTGGGCACAGAGCCTGAAGAACCGCCTCCAGAGCCGGCACTGGGATTGAATGTCAGGTCGGGAGCATCCAACATGGCCTGGCGGTAAGCCTGCCCGAATTGCTGCAGTTCATATTTGGCTGCCTGCAGCTTCCCGGTCAAAGCCCCAAACTGGTTCAGACGGCTGCTTAATTCGTTCCATTCCTTCCCGAAATACAAAGAGGGACTGAAGCCCATGGCGTTGCGGTCACTCGTCAAAAACTCCCAATCCACGGAAGCCATCAGCTCCTGCTGTCTGGCCTGCAGTTTCTTGATCTCCGGAAGCTGGGTATCCACCTCGATCTGCAGTTCTGCCACTTTGGTGATTTGAGCGCTGTATTTCGCGCCGTAAATCTCGGATATCTTCTTCTGCACCAAGGCCTCGGAAGCGGCACGCAGAGCCGCAGCCAGATTGTTGTATGATGCCGTCTCCAAGTTAATGTTGCCCAAATACTCGGAGTAGTCGTCATTGAGAGACTTGATGATGTTCTTCATCTCTTTCTTGTCTGAAGCTGTCAAAGAAGTGGCTGAGCGCAGTTCCAGGAGACGGGAGGAGAGCAGGCTGAACTTCTCGGTCTCCACCGATACCTGGCGTTGGGCATCTTTGATCTCGTCTTTCATGGTTCTCTGGGAGGCAGTCACCTGATCCGTTTTCATGGAGGCTGCGGCCAGACCAAAGCCCAGGGCGGACAAGGCACCCACAGCGATGCCGATGATCCCCGCTACGGGGTTCATGGCTACCTGCAGGGCATGATAAGCTGCTGTGAGAGCAGTAACCGCAGTGGTGACCGTTCCGATAATGGGGATGGCAATCACAATACCTGTCACGAAGCCCTTCATTACGGGAGACAGGCTATTATAGGCATCCATGAGCAGCTTTAAACCCTTGAGCAGAGGATTGATCATGGCAGTCAGCATATCGCCCACCGTCTCTTGAATATCTCCCCAGGCATTGGCATTCTGAAGTCTGAGATCAGCCAAGGCTTCGGCAGTGCCGCCATAGTCTTCGCCTAACTTCTCGACCAAGTAGGATACTCCTTCGGTCTTGAGGCGGGTATCATCAAGCTCAATGCCGTAGCGGGCTAACATAGCGGTATGACCATTCAGTGCACGACCCATGAGATCAAAGGCTGATTCTACGCTCATGCCTGTAGCTTTATTGGCTTCGGTAAAGTCAAGCAGCAGTGGGACCAACTGTTGAATCTCATCCTTGTTCAGCTTAAAGGTCTGGGAGAGCTTGGACATAAGAGCCAAGAGCTGATCATCCTCGAAGTTGGTGACCTCCTGCATCGAGGAGGCAAAATTGCCCATCTCATCCGCGGCTTCCCCGAATGCCACTGAAGCCAGAGTCATGGCCTGCCTTTGGCTTAGCGAAGCATCCAAGAGACCGTCCATAGACCTGACCAAACCGCCGACTACCTGCAGGACTCCATCGACTGCGATCTTCACATCACGAATGGTGCCCAAAGCCTGTTCCGCGGAGATATTAACTGCAGCAGGCTTCTCCACCACAGACTGGGCGGACTCTGCCTCCTGCTTGACTTCGGCAAGCTTGAGACTGGCGTCATTGGTAACAAGAACGAGTTTAAAAGTTAAGTCTGGCAACTACTGCACGCTCCATAGGATAACCCCTGTTTACCGAAAGGAAAGACCAGCCCACATACCAACTACCACTGCCAGGACTCCCGAAAATGTGGTTGCGAGGATGTTCATCATAGCCGTTTTTAAATGACCTGACTGATAGAGAATGACTGTCTCATAGCTAAATGCGGAAAATGTTGTAAACGCGCCTAAAAAGCCCGTTATAAAGAACAATTTGATCGTCTGATAGTTCGAGTATTGCTGGAATTTGATTGTTACAAATCCCACCAAGAGGCAGCCAATGACATTTATGATAAGTGTCTTATATGGGAAAGGACTGCTGGCTTGATAGCGAGAGATCAATGTGATGCAATACCTTAGGAAACTGCCCAAGGCACCGCCAGCAATTACTAACAAAGCATCTTGAAGGGAAAACTTGAAGATAAACATTCACAACTCCTGAATAAGATATTTTTTTAACGCAGGAGTTATCAGGAGCATCAATCCCCGGTTCGACATTTGTTGGTGCCAGGCGAACTCCATCGCCGATGTCAAGAAATCAATCCTCTGCAATTTGTCAATATCCATGGGTGCTCATCAAAAATCATAGTTTCTTACCAACAATTCAATTTCAGTCTGGAATTTACCAGACACAGAGTACTGCGTCTCTACTTCATCAATGATGCAGCCTTCGTATAACTGTCTGATGTAGGGATCATTGTTGTAGGATAGCAGGAACTTGCCCTTGATCTGTTTCAAGGCTTCCGCCAACTCCTCATGCTGGTTGAAGGCGTTTGCGTCTTCTCTTTTGTAGATATGCTCTTTAGTGTAATAAGGCGGGTCCAGATAGAAGAACGTATGCGGCTGGTCGAATCTGGCAATGATCTTCTCCCAAGGTTGCTTTTCGATGATCACGTTCCGCAGGCGTTCCGAGGCTTCTTTTACCTTTTCCAGATTACGCAGCGGCATATATTTATAGCCCTGATTTACGCAGAAGTTCTTGGAACGTGAGCCGTAGCTGCAGGCAAGATTGTAATAGAACTTGATTGCCCGCTCCAATTCTGTGCGTGGTTCATGGGCGATGAAATCATCAAACATCTCTCTGGCGATTAGATAGCTGTTAAGCTCTGTCACAAAGGCTTCCGGGTGGTTCTTGATATACTTCCAGAAGTTTACCAGATCGCCATTGATGTCGTTATAGACCTCAGTATAGCGGCTTTTTGGGGATATCTGCCAGTCTTCCTTAGCGGCAGACTTGCCGAAGAGTATCCATGCTGCACCGCCGAAGACCTCGCAGTAGATGTCATGCTTAGGGATGAGCGGTAATATCTTCTTACGCAGAAGACGTTTACCGCCTACCCAGGAGATGATGCTGTTCATTTCTTCACCCCACTTCCCAACGAGTTGGGCAGCGAGGCCCCCGACTCCTCCAGCTTGAAGTTGGCAATGATCACTTCATTGAACTCGGACTTTCCTTTCTTGCGGTTGATGCCCTTGGTGCGGGTGACGTGCTTGATGTCGAAACCCTTGTAGAGCTTGAGCACTTCAGGATTGTCATCATAACTGAGGATGAAACGTCCTTTGATGCTCTTCAGTTTCCTGCAGAGAGCTTCGTGGCTGAACTGCTTGCTGTTCTCGTAAGTATAGCCAAGCATGTAAGGCGGATCGCAGTAGAAGAAGTTGCTCTTGGTATCGTACTTATCGATTACCTGCTCGTAAGACAGATTCTCGATGATCACCATATCCAGGCGTTTGTGAAGTTCCTTGATGCGCTCCAGCCGGTTGTACATGCTTGATGTCCCGCGCTTCTGGGAGGTGCCGAAACTGTCGCCTTTTGATCCAAAACTTCGAG
>JAAYEF010000033.1 GCA_012728875.1 Candidatus Cloacimonadota bacterium | reverse complement strand
ACAAGATGAAAACAATGCAATTGGTCGTTTGGCCTGACATAGATTGTGAGTAACGAGGGATAGCAGATGCCCTCAAACAACCAGAGAAACAATGAGTTGGATTTTACACCAACATTTGGGACTCAACTCTCAAGTTTTTTCTACCCACAGTAATTGAACTTGAGCCCAAAATACCTATAACCTAAGCAAAGATACCTCTCATCAATATATTTGGATGAGTCTAATGAAACATGCCACATTAAGCCCCAAACCTTTGCCTAGACTATATTTGCCTTTTCAAACATAAGGGAGACTAAATGGAGCAAGAGGGAAATGTTTGATTAATCCAGGCAATCAAGGCCTCACAAGGCTCTCTGACCCCCAAAAAACCCGCCCAAACAAAAAAGAGCGGGAAAATTCCCGCCCTTTTTTAGAATGTTAAGTGTTATTTTTTCTTCTTCTTGGGTTTCATCACAGCTTCTTTGAGGTTTTTGCCTGCTTTGAAAACAGGGACTTTGCGAGCTGCGATCTTGAGGGGTTCCTGAGTCTTGGGGTTGATTCCGTTGCGAGCTTTGCGATGGACAACGCTGAAGGAACCAAAACCTACCAAAGACACCTTTTCATCTTTTTGAAGGGCTTCGGTGATGCCTTCAATCATGGCTTTCAGAGCCATGCCGGCTGTTTTTTGGGAAATCCCGGCATCTTCTGCGATCTTTTTGATCAAATCATCTCTGCTCATGTTACCTCCTTAGGTTTTGAATTTGAAGAGTTAGAGATAATACAAAGCTTATAAATTCAAGCTCTGGAGATTCTGTCAACAAAAAAATGTCGATTTTTCAACAACTTAGCTACTTTTTTTCGACTGCCATGAACAGCAAATATAGCTAAATCACTATCTACCAATAAATAAGCCATAAGTTCACAAATATCGAAAAAACCACGAAAAAAGCCCCTTTTCACTGCCCCATTGCTTTTTACATTGACAAAATCAGCCACTCTGAGTTATGGATTTTTCTAAAAAATAGAAGGAGAAATCATGAAAAAAATAGCTTATCTATCGGTCTTGTTGCTGGCTTTGTTTTTGGTAATGACTGCCTGCAGTGCAAACAAGAAGATCGAAATTGAAGTTGAACCCGAACCCACAGTTCTGGAACTTGCAGACATAGCCTCTCTGGAAGCATCCGATGCTTTCGAAGATGAGGATTTTCCGGAGGCTCTTGAACTCTTTAATCAAGCCAAGGAATACTATATACAGGCTCAAAACGTTGCCGTGCCCACGGATTCAGTGGACGTTAAAATAGAGAAAACCCAGATCAATATTGCCGTCACCTACATGCGCATGGCAAATGAAAGCAACCAGGCACAGTTTTATTCCGATGCCATCGACGAATATGAAAGCGCAGCGAATATCTACAAAAGCTTGGTCCCGCTCACCATGACGGCTCAGGAACGCGATGAGTTTGTTGCCATCCTCTATCAAAACCTGGCTGTGACCGCTCAAAAAGGTGCTCATTTTGAACAGGCTCTGGGCTACTACGACAACGCCCTGCAATATGAACCCGGAAATGCCGACGTCTTGATGTCCAAATACACCATCCTGAAAAACGATATCAAAGACCAGGTTCGCGCCTACAAGGTTTTGGCAGACTATGCCGAAGCCACCCAGGATCCCAATGCCTACATCGTTTTGGCAAACGCCTATCAGGATGATGGAGACAGCAATTCCGCGGCAGTCTATTACAACAAGGCCATGGAACTTGGCAAAAGCTTCGACGTTTACAGCCGTGCAGCGGACTTCTTTCGCAATATCAAAAACTACTCGAAGTCCAACGAGATCCTGAACCAACTGGTGGACTTCACTCCAGACAACGCCAGCAAAGCCCTTGCCTATCGCATCATGGCGGATAACTACGACAAGCTGAAAAACAGCAGCAAAAAGATTGAATTCTACGACAAATCCCTGAACCTGGAGCCGAACGCCGACGTGGCGCTGACCCTGGCAAACCACTGGAACCAAAGCAAAAACTGGGACAAGGTGATCACCTACGCCACCAAAGTGATCAGCATCGATTCATCCAAAGCCGCCGCCTTCCTGCTGCGCGGAAATGCTTACTACATGAAAAAGAACTACACCGCCGCCAAAGCCGACCTGCAGAGAATCCAAAACGACCCCAACTACGGCAAGAGCGCGTCGGAAATCCTTAAAAAAATAAAATGATCTAAATATACCAAAAGGCAGTCGGCTCTCCTTCGGGATGGTCGGCTGCCCTTTTTTTATCAGGAAATTTTCATGACGCAGAAAAAAATCCGATCCGACGGCTCGGTGAAAGCCATCTACGGCTATCGCCCCGGCGCTCCCCTGCACCGTCCGCTCATCGGAACCAAGGTCCCTGCAGGCTTTCCGTCCCCCGCTTCAGACTTTCTGGAAGGGATGATGGACCTGAACGAACACCTGATCAACCATCCCGATTCAACCTTTTTTGCGCGTGTGGGCGGAGATTCCATGCAGGGCATTGGCATCTATCCAGACGATATCGTGATCGTGGACAGATCCATGGAACCTGCAAACAACAAAGTGGTGCTGGCAATCTACGACGGAGAATTCACCATCAAAAGGCTGCACATTGAAGATGGGGAATATTGGCTAATTTCCGAAAACGAAGCCTATCATGCCATCCACATCCGCCCCGACCTGGATTTCGCCGTGTGGGGCGTTGTGACCGCCGTAATTCGCAAGCTTTAAGAAGTGTGCGCCGCTCTGCTCTTACTCTGCTTTTCCTGAGCCTTTTGCTGGCTCCGCTTGCCGGCATGGATCTCTTGGAAGAGCGCGTCTTGCCCCTGATTCCGGATCAATTTGAATATGAAGTGACCAGCCATGCCATCATTGCCGGCTCTGAACTGGTTTACGCAGACAGCCTTGCCCTGCTGCCGGGAATTGATTATAAACTGGAGCCCCGCCACGGAAAGCTCATCCTGCTGCGCTTCCCCGATGCCGAATATTTGAAGATAAGCTGCCTCTTGGTGCCGCCCGAGCTGGCGGAACCAAGATTCGTTTACCGCGAATTTGAGCCGGTGGACAGCCTCTTCCAAAGCATCAAGCCCCGCTCCCGAAGTCTGGTTCCAGACGAAGGAAAGCTGCTCATCTCCGGCGCCAAAACCTTTGCCATCTCATTTTCCGACGAAAGTTCCTTCGACCTGAAACAATCCCTGTTTGTAAACTTGGACGGTGAATTGGGCAAAAATGTGAACATCGCCGCCAGACTGTCGGACAGCCAGTCCAAGCTGGCTCCGGAAGGGGATTCCAAGGAACTCAGCAGCCTGGACAGGGTCTTTGTGAAAGTTTACGGCCGCCAATATGAAATTGCGATGGGCGACCTGGATTGGGAATACACCGGAACCCGCTATATCAACTATCGAGCCAGCATCGAAGGTCTGAACGCCTGGTGGCGCGACAAACACTTTGCCCAGGCAGGCTACACCGCTTCTTCGGGAAAACCTGCCAACCAGCAAATCCGCATCATTGAAGGAAAGCAGGGACCCTACCGCCTGAACCCCACGGGCTTTCAAAGCAGTTCTCTCATCATTGCCGGCAGCGAAAGCATCTACCAAAACGGCAGGCTCTTGGAACGCGGAACCGACTATTATATCGACTATTCCGACGGCTCCGTAATGTTTAAAACCCTGGTGGTTTCCACCGACCTGATCAAAGCTTGGTATCAATTTTCGGATGAATACTACCGCCAGTCCACGCTGTTCAACTCCTCCGAATTCCACATCCTGCCTGGCTTGAGACTTTCCCACCACTTTATCTGGCAGGCTGATGCCAAAAACAATCCCCTCCTGCACGATTTCAGCCCTGCGGATCTGGATTCCCTGGCTTTGGCTGGAGACCGTGTGGTTTGGGGCAGCGGCATCATCGAAGTGGACCCCAGCTTCGGCGAATATATCTTGAAGGAGGATGCCGATGGTGTGCAATTTTTTGAATATGCCCCGGGGGATGCCAATGCCACATACAATCTGACTTTCAGCTTTGTGGGGCTGGGAAACGGCGACTATGAGGAGTTTTCCAGCGGCAAATTCCGCTATGCGGGTATGGGACTTGGCTCCTGGCTGCCCCAAAAAAGGCTGGTGCCGCCCCTCCGGCGTTCCAATGCCGACCTTGCCCTAGATTTTGAAACGGGTCCCCTCGAACTTGGCATGGAGGGGATTTTCAGCACAAACGATAAAAATACCTTTTCCACCTTGGACGACGAAGATAATCTAAGCGGAATCCTGAACGCCCGGGCCCGCTTGAAAACCGGGGAACCCGGAGCTGAAAGCTGGCTGGGACTGAACTTTGAAAAGCGCTGGGCGAACCCCTTCCTCTTCAGCCAGGAAGCCGGCTTTGAAGAGGAATTTGACCTCGCCCTGCTTGCCGCGGCGGATTCACTGGCACAGTGGCATCTGGATTTTAGTCTGGGTTCGCAGGCTCTGGACTGGTGGAAGCCCCGGCTTTTGGCGCGTTATCGCCACATTCCCGGAGTTCAAACCCAAAAAATGCTGCGTTTGGGTTCGCAAAGCAAGGGCAAAAGCCTGCTTCCCTCTCTGGATTTGCGCTCCACCCTGGCTTGGCAGGATCCCCTGGATTCCGAATCCTCCAGCCTGATGCAATATCATGATCTGGCTGCCGGCTGGGAACTTGGCAACCTGAAAGCCAAGCTGCTTTTGAACCACAACAGCCTGAAACATTCTGAACCAAAAAACACGGACAGCCGCTACCAACGCCTGAACCCGCAGCTCAGCTTCATCAGTCCCGCAAAAAACCACCTGGCACAACTGAGCTACAGCACCGACGCCACCAGCCGCTACAACCAGGGCTGGGAGCCTTCCAATTCCTCTCAAACCTATGCTTTGAAACACAGCAGTTCCGCTCTGGACCACAATCTGAGCATGGATCTCACCCACCGGCGCAGCAATTCCGAAGGCGTCAAAAACAGTTACAATCTCGCCTCCTTTCGCAATTCACACTACTTTTTGAAACAAGCTGTGATGCTGATGGGTAACTATCAATTGAACCAAACGGAGTTTTTCCCCCGCATCCGCGAACTGGAATACATCGGCCACGGTCTGGGGCTTTACGACAGCACCGGAGTTTACACCCCCGACGGCGATTGGGACTGGACTTACATCACCAGCGAGCGCGGAACCCTGAGTTCGGAAGTGAACGGTCAACTCAGCTTCTACCTGAAACCCGGCAACTACTTTCCCAAGCTGAAATCCCTGCGCGCCGACATCATTCTGCAAAGTGCGCTGCAGGATTCGCTGATGCAGGGCTGGCAGCCCTGGCTTTTGACGCCACAGGCAATGTTTGAAAGCCCCAGCGCCATCTATGCGAACAGTCGCATGTCTCAAACCCTGTGGATGGATATCCTGCCCGGCCGCGTTGTTGCCAATCTGGGTGCGCAGTTCAACCGCAATCAAGACAACCGCTACCAAAGCCGCGCCCATTCCTCGGAAAGGCTGCTTTCGGCGGAAACAGACCTGAAAAATCTGGCTGGAAACAATCTCAAGCTCCGCTATGCCAACAGCCGTGAAGAGGATTCCCGCTACCTTTCCCTGGTGGATAAAAACGAAATCCAAGCCCTGATCCAACGAAATTTTGGAACCCACAGCACCGGGCTTTTGACCTTGGACGGAAATCTGGAAAAGGGTTCAAGACTGCAAAGCCCGGAGGGCTACAGCCTGCAAAGCATCGGCTTGGAGCCCGGCTATCGCGGTATCTGGGGCAAAACAGCCCGCGCGTCCGCCTCCGTCGGCTTTCGATACAACCGGCGTGAAGGCAGTGATTTCCTCAGTTTTCTGCCGGAAAAACGCGGTGGCATACTGCTGAACTGGGCGCTTTCAGCGGTTTACCGGCTCAACAGTTTCAGTTCCGCCAGTTTCGAATATCGCGGCAACCTGTATCCCCAGCAAGGGCTGAAACATACGCTGAAACTGGAATTCAAGGCGGAACTTTGAGCCCCATTGCCATCCCACCGCTGAATTTTACGCTCACCCTGCCTTTCATCTTTTTGGCGGGGCTGGTGGATTCCATTGCCGGCGGAGGCGGCTTGATCTCGCTTCCAGCCTATGTGGCGGCAGGTTTGCCCATGCATTCGGCTTTGGCAACGAACAAGTTTTCCTCCAGTTGCGGAACCGTTTTCAGCACCGTCAGATACAGACGCGCAGGCATGATCGATCTGCCTTTGGCGCTCACCGGTGCCACGCTGGCGCTGTTCGGCTCCCGGCTGGGCAGCAAAGCCGCTCTGCTCAGTTCACCCGTCTTCCTGCAAAAACTGCTTTTGGTGGTGATTCCGCTCATCGCCGTGCTCACCCTTGTCAAAAAGGATATCGGCAGTGAAAACCGCTCTGCAGAACTGCGGAAGGGCTTAAAATTTGGCCTTGGGGCTCTTGCCGGGCTTCTCATCGGCTTTTGGGATGGCTTTTTCGGACCCGGAACGGGAACCTTCCTCATTTTGGCATTCACACTCTTGCTCAAATATGACCTCGTGACCGCCAATGCAAACGCCAAGGTGGTGAACCTGGCTTCCAACCTCGCCGCTCTGGCAACCTTCCTCTGGGCTGGAAAAGTCTGGTTTCCGCTTGCCGTTCCTGGTGCCCTTTTCGGAATCGCTGGCAACCTGCTGGGCTCAAGATTGGTGATAAAATCCGGTAATCGGGTCGTCCGTCCTTTCGTGATTCTGGCGCTGCTTTTACTCTTGGGAAGAATTGCCTGGGACCTGTTTAAAACCTGAACCCAGTTCAACAAACCCTGCTTTAACCACAATTTGTTCAATCCAACACGAAAACAAACTCTTTTCCCCGGGTCAACCCATTTCAGTACGGGTCAGCCTGTCAAGTCCTGAAATAGGTTGACTCATCTTTTTAATTTGCGCTTACGCTGACGCTTCAGCGCGTTGTTTAGATAGTTCATAGATCTTGGCTGGCGTTTGATAGTCCAAGCTAACATGCAGTCTT
>JAAYEF010000032.1 GCA_012728875.1 Candidatus Cloacimonadota bacterium | reverse complement strand
TGACCAAATTACACTTGAGATTTTCAATATCAAAGGTCAAGTTTTTTACCATGCAGAAGATAACAATATGGCAACTGGCGAATTGGTCAGGTCAATTGATCTCTCCCACTATACATCAGGTTTGTATTTATGCAGAGCAAAGGCTGGTGATCATACTATCATAAAGAAATTTACCATCATAAAATAAGGATAAACAACGAAAAGCGCTTGTTCGATCATGGCGGGAAAACCATCAATAACTTTGAGTGCTGGTATTTTTCAAGCTTTGGCACATGTTTATAATTGAGGTCATTATCGCAATTCAAATTCTTACTGCATTGGTTTTCCATTCATTATTCAGCAGAAAACCCCACCACGCCATGTGAATGATTGGGTTTGAAAGCAAAAAAACCGCCCTGGCAAAAACCGGGGCGGTTGATTTAGCTTGTGAATCAGGCTACGCGTACTTCGTCGTCCTGATAGTCCAGGGTCATCACTGGTTTTGAGAAACCGGACAACACAGCCTTTGCCATGGCGTCTTCCAAGTCTTTTTGGATGAGACGCTTGATGGGTCGGGCTCCATATTGCGGGTCATATCCGGCTTCGGTGATATAATCCACCAATGCCGGGGTTCTTTCCAGGGTGATCCCCTTTTCCAAAACTCGTTCCGCCAAACGGTCGAGCTGGATTTCCACAATCCGGCGGATGTTTTCCCGGCTGAGGCGATGGAAGATGATCACGTCGTCCAAACGGTTTAAAAACTCCGGTCGGAAATACTCTTTCAGGGTGTTCATGAGCACAGGGCGCACGGATTCGATGTCCTGAGCCTCAAAGATGTCCTGTGAGCCGATGTTTGAGGTCATGATGATCACGCTGTGGCGAAAATCCACAGTGCGTCCCTTGCCGTCGGTGAGGCGGCCATCATCCAAAATCTGCAGCAGGATGTTGAACACGTCGGGGTGAGCTTTTTCGATCTCGTCGAAAAGGATCACGCTGTAGGGACGGCGCCGCACTCCTTCGGTGAGATAGCCGCCTTCATCGTGGCCAATATAGCCCGGAGGCGCGCCAATGAGCCTAGAAACGGAGTGTTTTTCCATGAATTCGCTCATATCCAGGCGCAGCATGGCTTTTTCCGTGTCAAAGAGATATGCCGCCAGAGTCTTCGCCAGTTCGGTTTTTCCCACTCCGGTGGGACCCAGAAAGATGAAGGAACCGATGGGGCGGTTGGTGTCGCTCAAACCGCTGCGGGAACGGCGGATGGCGTTTGAAAGCGCCGTGATTCCCTCTTTTTGACCGATCACCCTTTGTCCCAGAATATCTTCCAATTCCAGAAGCTTGGTCATTTCGCTTTGCACCAGCTTGGAAACGGGGATGTTCGTCCATTTGGAAACCACTTCCGCCACCATTTCCTCATCCACTTTTTCCTTCACCAAAGCCTCTTCCGTTGAGCTTATCTCTTGCTTTTTGAGCAGTTCAGCCAGCTTGACTTCCTTGGCCCTGATTTCGCCATAACGAAGGCGGGACGTGGTTTGCAGGTCCCCTTCGCGCTCTGCCTTGTCCGCCTGGCTCTTCAGGGAATCCAGTTCGGTTCGCAGAGTTTTGGCTTCCTCAAAAATTCCCTTTTCATTTTCCCAGCGCAGGGTGAGGGTCTTGCTTTCCTCGCTCAAACGTGCGATTTCTTCCTTGATCTTTTCCAAACGCTGCACAGACAGCGGATCGGTTTCCTTTGCCAGGGAAAGCCGTTCAATCTCAAGCTGGCGCAGGGAACGGTCGATCTCATCCAGTTCGGTGGGTT
The DNA here is from genome assembly GCA_012728875.1 of Candidatus Cloacimonadota bacterium. GTDB lineage: Bacteria > Cloacimonadota > Cloacimonadia > Cloacimonadales > Cloacimonadaceae > Syntrophosphaera. Next base: position 62,861 of record JAAYEF010000032.1, on the reverse strand, counting down.
TACTGTCAATTTCCATGCGGAGCATGGCGCAGGCTTCGTCGATGAGGTCGATGGCCTTGTCCGGCAAAAAGCGGTCGGCAATATAGCGGTCGCTCATCACGGCTGCCGCCACCAAGGCGTTGTCTGTGATCTGCACGCCATGGTGAACCTCATATTTATCGCGGATGCCGCGCAGAATGGAAATGGTGTCTTCCACGCTGGGTTCATCCACCAAAACAGGCTGGAAGCGGCGCTCCAGCGCAGGGTCTTTTTCTATGTGTTTGCGATATTCATCGATGGTGGTGGCGCCAATGCAGTGCAGGGTTCCGCGTGCCAGGGCGGGTTTGAGCATGTTCGAGGCATCGACCGCACCTTCGGAGGCGCCGGCTCCCACCACGGTGTGGATCTCGTCGATGAAGAGAATGATCTGTCCATCGGATTTTTCCACCTCTGAAAGCACTGCTTTGAGGCGTTCTTCAAATTCACCGCGGAATTTTGCCCCAGCCAAAAGAGCCGCCATGTCCAGCTCCAGGATTTCCTTGTTTTTCAGGTTTTCGGGAACGTCCTGAGCCACCACGCGGCGTGCCAAACCTTCCACGATGGCGGTTTTGCCCACTCCGGGCTCACCGATGAAGATGGGGTTGTTTTTGCGGCGACGGGAAAGAATTTGGATGCTGCGGCGGATTTCGTCGTCCCTGCCGATCACGGGATCAAGCTTTTCCTGCCTTGCCAAGCGGGTGAGGTTGCGGGCATATTTTTCCAGAGCTTGGAATTTGGCTTCGGGGTCCTGATCCGTAACTCTCTGATTGCCACGCAGTTCCTTCAGCGCTTCCAAGAGGCTGTTCTCGTCGGCTCCCACGGCTTTGAGCAGTTTGCCTGCCTCGCTGCTTTTGTTCACCAGCGCCAAAAGCAGGTGTTCCAAGCTGATATATTCGTCCTGAAGCATGTTCGCCTGTTTTTCGGCATGGTGCAAGATGTCCAAAACTTCCTGGGAAAGATAGACCTGTCCGCCACTTACGCGGGGAAGTCTTTTGAGGGCATCCTCAATCTGCTGCTGGAGCGCGGGAACTGCCACTTCCAGCTTTTGCAGGGCGGGAACCACCAAGCCCCCTTCCTGGGCAAGCAGCGCCAAAAGCAGATGCAGCCCTTGGATCTCCTGATGTCCGTATTCTTGCGCCAGAGCCTGCATTTTCTGCAGGGTTTCCTGGCTCTTAATGGTAAACTTTTGAGTATTCATATTTACCTCCTACCATACCATAAAATAAGCGACCCGGTGTATTTGTCAAATGAAATTAGCAGTCTATGGTGCAGATTGCTAATTTCGTAGAAGGTGTTGCATGGCAGAGTCTTATGCTTCGTTACAAAGGCAGTTTCCTGCTCATTCTCAAGTTCTGTGGGTAGATTCTGGTGAATTGAGCAACCTTATTCATCTCCCAAAATATTCATTTGCACGTGATTCTTTCTCGGATGCGTGAGCCTGCCTCAGCCCTCCTAAACTGAAAGTGTCAGTCACTTCTTAATCAAGCCTTAATCAAGTCTTAATAATTAACGCTTGATTAAGGCTTGATAATCACTTGATTAAGGCCTTCAGCCAAGGCTTTGCCGTCCTGAACCAGGTTGACACACAGTGGACACACAGCTTTTTATTATTACCCTGATCAGGTTTTTACAAACCCATTTCCCTCTGCCCTCCAAAAAAGATCAGATTACTGTAACATCACCCTGGCAGTGAGAAAATGTCCCGGAGCGCTAAGATTGATCAGGTAAATTCCGGGAGCAGCTTTTTCACCTTGGGCGTTGCGTCCGTTCCATGTGATCTGTGAATTTCCGCGGGGAAGGTTCTCTTGCCAGGAGTCCAATTTTTGACCCTTGATATTGTGGATGGAAATGGTGGCGAGGACGGGGATTTTGCTTTGAATTTCCACGCTGGTGCTGTCGGTGAAGGGGTTCGGGCTGGCTTTGCCCAAAACCAGATCTGCCTCAGGTGCGGGGACATCGGATTCAGCTGCGCTGGGATCCCAGATCCGGGCAACAAATTCGGGATGATCCACAAAGGGGTTGCGATTGGATTGAAAGCCCTGCACCCCGTTGTTGCGAATCACTTCCTCGGGCGTGGGCGGATCAAAAAAGTGCCACTGCACCAGAACGGGCAGCATATCCACATTCTGTTGGATCAGGCCGTCGTTGTAGCGGGTATGGAAATAGAGCAGGGCGCGGGCGATGTCTCCTTTGGATTCATCTGCGGGTTCAAAAACCGTGTAACCGCCCGGGCTCATGCCTCGGTAGCTTTGCCAGGGGGTGTAATCGTAATATACGTTGGCATTTGCATGGTTTCCAATGTTGTAAATCGGATAGTTGCTGCGGACGCTGTTAACGGTTGAATTGCTGGGAAAAAGGTGGTGCAGGTCCGCCTTTTTAACGGAGCTTTGGGGGCTGCTGAACCAGCTTTGGCAATAGGTGTGTTCCGTGTTTGGGTTGTTTGAACCGGTGTAGTTGTAGCCAACATTGAATTCATAGCCGGTATAGATGCAGGTGACATAGCCATTGTGGTTTTCAAGCTGCTGAAAGAGGAAGGTTCGGGCTCCTATGTAGTTGGAATATGTATTGGTTGAGATGAGTCCCTGCAGGGCGTTGAAAAGTTCCTGTCCGGTGAGGTTCAAAACGGCGTCGTAGTAGTTTCCCTGCGCGGCTGCAAAAACTGCAACTGCCAGTAGTATCAGTGAGATAAGTATTTTTTTGGTCAAAATCATTCTCCTTTTGGGTTGGATGGGAAAAGCAGGCTTTCCACCGCTTCGATGGTGATGTGTAAAATCAGGGTGTGCAGTTCCTGAATCCTGTCGCTGGTGATGCCGGGCACTGTGATTTCCAGATCGCAGCTTCCGGAGATTTTTCCGCCGTCGCCGCCCAGCAGCGCCACGGTTTTGCAGCCCAATTCCCTGGCTTTTTCCAGACCGGCAATCACATTGGGCGAATTTCCGCTGGTGGAAATGCCCAAAACCAAGTCTCCTTCGGAGGCGTAAGCTTCCACCCCGCGGGCAAATATCTGCTCAAAACCAAAGTCGTTGGCCACGCAGGTGATGTGGGAAGGGTCGGAAATGGCGATGGCTGGAAGCGCTTTTCGATCCTGGCGGAAGCGGCCGGTGAATTCCTCGGCAAAGTGCATGGCGTCACAGATCGAGCCGCCATTTCCAAAGGCGATGGCTTTTTTGCCGCTGGTGAAACACTCCGCCAGCATCCGGGCGAAAGCTTCCAGTTCGTTCAGGCTTTTGGGTTCTGCCAAAAAGCTTTGGAGACCTGCAACCGCTTCATCAAGAGAAGCTTGGATGAGTTTCCGCGTCACGGCTTTTCCCTCATTTTCAGCTCGTTTTGCTCGAGTTCCTCCATTTCGCGCAGGGCGGCTTGGATGAGCTGCACCCGCTCTTTATAAGGAAGGAAAGCGCTTTTAAAGCCATTCAAAATCACGTTTTTGAGGGTGGGATAATCCAGTTTAAGTTCGTTTATGGCAAGCAGATATTCGTCGGTGACGGTGGTGTCGCTGATGGTGCGGTTGTCTGTATTGATGGTCACGCGCAGTCCATAATCGATATAAAAATCAATGGGATGGCTGCGGATATCGGGCACTGTTTTGGTGTGGTAATTGCTTTTGATGCAGATTTCCAGCGGGATGCGGTGGTCGTTCACATAGTTCAGCAGGTCGCCATCTTCGCGCAATCTGGTTCCATGACCGATGCGGTGGGCTCCGCAGATGTGCAAAGCTTGATGGATGCTGTGGGGACCGTCTGCTTCACCGGCGTGGATGGTGAGGTTGAGGTTGTTTTTCAGCGCCAAATCGAAGGCTTCCTTGTGGGCTTTGGCAGGGTTCTTGTATTCTCCTCCTGCCAGGTCAAAACCGACGACGCCCTTATTTTTGAAGGCGACAGCCAATTCTGCCAGTTTGAAGGAAGTGGCGGGGTCCATGTGGCGCATGCCGCAGATGATCACTCCGGTTTTGATGCCAAAATCGCGCTCACCTTCGCGCAGTCCGTCGATCACAGCCTGGGAGATTTCGCTCAATTCCAGCCCTTGATCTGTATGCAGGATGGGGGAATAGCGCACTTCCATATAGCGCACATTTTCCTTGGCGGCGTCTTCGGCAAGCTCGTAGGCGGCGCGGCGCAGTCCCTCTTTATTCTGCAAAACCAAGTTTACGATGCCAAAACCACGCAGATAGTCTTCCAAGCTTTCGGTGTGGTCTCCGCAAACGATGAGGCTTCGCAGTTCGTCAGGATCCATGGTGGGCAGCGTGATATTGAATTGGCGCGCCAGCTCGATGATGGTCGAAACGCGCACACTGCCGTCCAGATGGACGTGCAGGTCAGTTTTGGGGAGTTTTTGGATGAACTCCCTAGTAATGTCTATCTTCATTTTGTTTATCCTCTTTTCAGGGAACCACTATGTAATTTTGGCACAGTTGTCAACAAAATTCCCTTCATTTGTCCAAGCAAACCCATTTTAAAATGGTTTTAGGATATTTACAGCAAATCAAACGCCATTTTCCCTCCGCGATTCCTCTTTTTTCAGAGCCATAAGGGAAAACGCAAAGATTATCGGCGCTTTGTTGATATATTTCAACACAGCTTCAGGAGACTTGGATCTCTCAAAGCATGATTACAACAAATAAATTCGATGCTTTTACTTCCATTTATCGATATAAAATTTATTATTTCTAATCTTCTGATTTTATAGGTTTATATCTTGACATAAAAACGACATTTATAAAACATGGCTTTAGCTTTATAGTAGTGTAATTGAAAAAAAGAGTGGAAAACGTAGATGCGCAGAGCAAAACAAGCTTTGTGCGGGGTATTATGGACGGAAAAAAGGATTTCCCCAGAGCAGTCGAAATTTGGACTGAGGGTTTCGGATTGCATGCAGCCGTATTTATGCGATGCATACGGTATTATTTGCGCAAGAAATTTAACTTGGCATGGCACAACCAACCCAACCAAGGAGAAAAACATGAAAAGATTAGTTTTAACAGCCCTTATGGCCGTTCTCGTGATCAGCGCGGCTTTGGGGGCGGTATTCACCGAGAATTTTGATGGAGTAACAGCCCCGAATCTGCCGGATGGCTGGGCAATCGAAAACGTGAACGGAGACGCTTATACTTGGATGACGAGCTCAAGTTATTCCCATTCCGGTCCGAATTCCCTTTACATAAGGTACAATACGTCTCAGGCCATGAACGATTGGGTTTTTTCCAGCGGAGTCGGCTTGACAGGGGGGACCAGCTACACGATCAGTTTCTGGTACCGCAATAGCGGCACCAGTTACCCCGAAAAACTGGCTCTGTACTACGGCACCGCCCAAAACGCGGCAGGGATGGAAACTCTGATAGTGGACCTTGGAGCTTTTGCTTCCTCCCTCTATTTGAAGTCATCCTCCATTTTCACCCCTACTGAAAACGGCACCTATTACTTTGGCTGGCATGGCTACAGTAACGCGGACATGTTTTACATGTGCGTGGATGATGTGACCATTGACCTGGCACCGACGGAGCCGATTTTTTCCATCGATCCCGATACCTGGAATTTCGTGGATGCTGAAGTGGGGTCCACAGCCTCCAAAACCTTCGAAGTAAGCAATGTGGGCAGTGGTTCTCTGGGCATTGTCTCCATAGCAAAAACCGCCGGTGATGTGAATTACTTCGAAATCACCTACAACACTTACTCGGATCCGTTGGAACCGGGCGATGATTTCACCTTCGACGTGGAATTTACGCCCGATGCCGCAACTGACTACTCTGTGACCATCACCATCACCGATGACCAGACCAGAACCGCACACGATCTGGTGGTAACAGGAAATGGTTTGGTTCGCCCACCCGGTTCCACCTGCCAGAATCCTTTGCCAGTGACCCTGCCGCTGGTTGGCTTCACAGGAGACACCGGCCTCTATGGAAACGATTACAGCAACACTTGGGTTACTCCTGCTTCGTCCTACCTTAATGGAGACGACATGGTTCTGCAATTCACTTTGGACGGCCCCAGCACCCTGACAGGCACCCTCACCGGTTTGCAAGGTGCAAATTGGATTGGAATGCTGGTTGTGGATAGATGCCCGAACCCAAGCAATCCAGCCCCAGTGCTTGCAATCGCAACATCTTCTTCGGGCAGCACTGCCACATTAAGCTCCAGCGCTGAGCTGCCTGCGGGAAGCTATTTTCTCATCCTCTCATCTTGGCCGACACCGCAATCCTACCTGTTTTCCCTGGATTTCGATGCAATTACTGTAGCCACCAACCCCGAGCTAACTCTCAAGGATACCAGTTGGGATTTTGGAATCGCCAAGATTGATGATTCAAACTGCACTCCACACATCTTTAAGGCCATAAGTACCGGCAATGTGCCAGCCACGATTGGAGCACCCCCTCAAATCTCAACAGGTGAGTTCATAATTATTGAAGACAACAATCAGTATCCGCTTGTGCTCAATGTGTATGACGAAGCATCCTGGACTGTGAAATTCATCCCGACAGGTCAATGTGGTGAAAAAACAGCCCAAATGAGCTTCCAGGATGATGCAAAAAAAACCATTGCCCTGATCCCTGCAACCAAGGGCAACATCGAAACATCCATTCTCAAGAATCAAAACGATAAATCAAAAGCAGGCCTGTTTGACCTGCAATCTCCTCAGCAAGCGGAAAATCAGGCCAAGGAAGTTCACAGCATCGCTCTTCGTGGATTCGGCGCAAAGGAAACAGAAGAAGACTATTTCGAAACCTATGAAGACTTCGTTTTGGATTTTCTTCCCTGGACCCAATATGACGGTGATGAATCCGAAACCTACGCAATAACAAACACTTATTTTCCAAATGAAGGCTATACCGGATCCTTCATCATATTCAATTCATCGCAAACAAGTCCTCCCATCACATTGGATGCTTGGAAAGCATATTCAGGCGACAAAATGGCTGGGTGTTTTCCTGCCATAATGCCTATTTATGGCGGAAGTGGTCCCAATAACGACTGGTTGATCAGGGGATTCTCATATTGCGGACCAGCCAGATTCAGCTTCTTTGCCAAGTCCATCACAGATGCATATGGATTGGAAAGGATGAAGATCCTTTATAGCTATCAAGGTGATGATCCTGAAGAAGACTATTGGGAATATCTCTTGGGAGACGAAAACACTTACGCAGAAGTTCCTGTAGATTGGACCACTTACGAATATGACTTGGAAACTGTTTTGCATCCCACAACAGTATATATTGCGATCCAAAGTGTTTCCAATGATGCCTTCGTCTTGTTCGTGGATGACTTTGTATTTGGATATTGCGACGATATTTGCCCTGTCACGCTCAGCAGCTTCAGTGCCACCGTCACCGCGCAAAACTATGTGCAGTTGAACTGGGTGAGCCAATCCGAAAGCCAGATGCTGGGCTACCGGGTCTATCGCAACACCAATAGCGATCAAGCCGGAGCCATTCTGACCGACCATGCCATGATTCCCGCCACAAACACCAGCAACGCTCAGAGCTACAGCTTGGTTGATACGGAAGTTGAGTTCGGCAACACCTACTACTACTGGCTGGAAGCCGTGGACTTCAACAGCAGCGAATTCTACGGTCCCGTCAGCGTGATCCTGGAAGGAACCGTGCCTCCCGTGCTGCCGGAAATCACCAGCATGGGCAACGCCTATCCCAACCCCTTCAAATCTAACACAAACATCCAGATCGATGTGAAAGCCAACGAAACGGGAACGCTTTCAATTTACAACATCCAGGGACAGTTGGTGCGCAGCTACGAAGTGAGGGAAGGAACCCACAACCTTGGCTGGGACAGCCGCGACAACGCCGGAAACATCTGCAGCAGCGGTATCTACTTCTATCGCCTGTCCACACCTTCATTCAAACAAACCCGTAAGTTCATGAAAATCAAATAAGATACAACGGAGCACAGATCTCATTTCCCCCGTGCTCTGCAACAACAATGCCGGGCGGTCAAAAATGGCCGCCCTTTTTCATTGCTTTTTTCAGACCAGGAAAAAAGCCCGGCAAGGGGCTTTCATGATTGTGAAGCTAAGCGGCTTGCTTCAGAAAAACCTGATCAAAAGCGGCGTGGTGAAAAGGGCAATCAGGGTGGAAATGGAAACCATGGTGGCGGCAAAGCCTCCGTCAAGGCCTTCCCGCTCAGCCAAAATCAGGGTGTTGAACCCCACCGGCAAAGCCGATCCAGTGATCACCACTGTTCTTGCAATCCCTTGGAGTCCAAAGAGATATGCCAATCCCAATCCAGCCGCAAAGCCCAAACCCATGCGGATGAAAACCGCCACGAAAGCCTTGCCAAAATCCTGCATTCTGGGCGAAAATGCCAAACCCAATGCCACCATCATCAAAACCCCGACCGGCTGACCCAAAACTTCCAAAAAGCTTACCAAAGTGACAGGGATTTTCAGGCTCAAAGCCTTGATGCCCAAAGCGATGACCATTGCCCAAAGTGGCGCCAGAGACAAAAATTTCTTCCATTGGATGCCGCCAGAGGGCTTGCTGCCATATTTGATGGCATTATAATAGCTGAAAGTAAAGATCAGTATGCTGTTACCGATGTCGAAAAGCGAAGCGCGCGCCAGCTCTTCGCTGCCGATGGCTTTGAAATAGGGCAGCGCAAAAGCCGTGTTCATGATCATGGTGCCAATCAGAAAGCTGCCAAAGGTTTTGCGGGGCATCTTCAATTTTCCGCCCACAAAGCTGCTGATGAAATACAATATCACCACCACAAGCATGGCGCTCAAAGGCACCAAAAGCATATCCAGACTCAGGGTGGCGCGGTAAATCGCCAAAATCATCACCGGGGGCAGGCATACGTTGAGCACAAAGCGCAGCAGCACGGGGGCATCGTCTTTGGAAAGCAGTTTCAGGCTTTTCAGCGCGATTCCCAGGGCGAAGGAGAGGACAAGAATTACGTTTTGAGTGTTCATAAGCTATTGTCAGTTGGTGAGTTCCAAGTCCGGCACCTTATTTGCCGGCATCCGCTTCCGCAGGCAGGTAAAAAACCTTGTACAGCAGGTCCAGTTCACCTTCCAATCTGGAGTTTTGAGCTTCCTGCGCAGGACTTTTCGGCTGGGGGATTCCCTGCCAGGATTCATCCTGCGCCAAAGCCTGTGCCAGTTCCCATCTGCGATTGAATCTTTGCTCTTCAAGCTTTTGCAGGGCTTGAACCTGTGCAGGGCTGAGGCGACGATCCAAACCACGCTTTTCAAGCAATTCCATATTCACCTGCAGGGGATGAACCTCGCAAATGGAAATAATCTGCTTGGCTTCCTCCCGCGTGTAGGTTTGATCCAACGTAAGTTCTTTATACAGATCCATTTCGCTCTTGAAGCTGCGCAGGTTCACAAAGCTGAGCCCCTTGCTATCGATCTCACGGCGCTCAATTTCCATAACCGCTTCCTTATCAACGGTATAGACCAGCGGTAAATGGATTTGAAGTTCAAACACGTTTTGGGTGATGAAAAGCGCCACAAAAGCAAAGGCAAACGCCATCACCGGCGCCGCCAACCATGCCAGGGAAACCTTGCCCAACACGCTGTAGCGTATGTTTTTACCGCCCATCGCCAAACCGATTCCAGTGACCGCACCAACGATCACGTGGGTGGACGAAATCGTCACCAGCGGAATGGCGGGCAGCCCCAGCCAATGCAGGAGGTTTTGCAGCCCCTGGGATGAAAACATGAAAAGCACGATGGTTTCAGCAATCAGCGCCACCAGCGCCGTCACTGGGGAAAGGTGGAAAATATCCTTGCCCACGGTGCCCATCACGCGGTGGGAAAAAGTGTAGATGCCAACCACAACCGACAGCGCCCCAAGAGCATAAAGCATCTGAACGCCGCTGATCATGACGGGTCCCAGGCTCAAATCCGGAAAAGGGGTCACCGGCACAAACACACCCACGGCGCTGGCAATGGTGTTCGCACCCAAAAAATATGAACCCAGGGCGCCAAAAACCACCAAGAGCCAGCGGGTTATCATATCCTGTTCCAAAAGGTGCCGCTTGCTGCGGTTCACCCAGCGCCTCACGAGGTGGAAAAGCAGTGCCGCAAACAATGCTGACGCCACAAAGGAAACCACCCAGCTGCTCATGATGGTGATCAGCGAATGATAGTCTGTGAGCCTGCCGCTGAAAAAGTTCCACGCCACCAGCGCGCCCACAATGGATTGCGAAATGGAAATGGGAATTCCCGTGCGCACCACCGCCAAAACGATCAAAGCCGCAGCCAACGCCACGGTGAACGCTCCGCCCAGGGCATCCACGGAACCCAGTTTGCCCAGGGTGCCTGAGGGTCCGCTGCCTTCGAAAACCGCGCCCAAAAAATAGAATATCGAGGCAATCAGCGCGGCTTGGCGAAACTTGATCATGCGGGTGGTGACCGCCGCCCCGAAAATGGTGCCGATATTGTTGGCACCCAGGGTCCAGCCGATAAAAAGCCCGCTGATCAGGTAAATATATATCATGTCAGATGCTTAGAGCTGTCTTTTGATGGTGTAGATGGCAAGGCGGTCGCAAACTGCCTGTGCGTAGTCTGAAATCTGTTCCGTGTGGATGGCAAACCAGCGCAGTTGGATCTTTTGCGCCAGATCCAACTCCTGCGCAAAGAGCAGCCTGCGCAGCTTTTCGCCCATCTGATCTGCTTCGCGTTCAAAGAAATAGACCTTGTGGATGTAGTTGTTCACCTGACCCAAATCGCGGAAAAAAGAGCGCACGGCATGGGTCAGATGTTCCACCGCTGCAGTTGAGGCATGGGTGGTTTGCATCCACAGATCGTTCAGAATCTCAGGGATTTGTGGCAATTCGATGGAAAACTGCGTAAGGGTGTCCTTGATATTGTCCATCACTTCGTCCGTGTTTTCCAAAATTGCCAAAACATCGCCCCGATTTTCCGGAATCAGGGTGCGTTCATAGAGGTAACGTTCCACCGCCACGCGCAGTTCATCCGCCTTTTTCTCATTCTCGCGAATTTGCATCAGACGTTCCTCAAACTGCTCAAAACGCCCTTTCAAATAGTCCTCCACGCTAAGCTGGAAAAGCAGCGCGGAATCGCTGACCACGTCCAAAAAGCTGTCAATTTGAGATTCGACAAACTTTGTGGTTTTCAGCACCAGTGCCATGGCAACTCCTTGATCTTATCGGAAAATTAGATTCTTTTAATAAATTACAATATAAGCATTTTTGTCAAGCAGAAAAGCGTTATGGCATGCGGACAGCGTAAATTACGCAGATTTATGAATGGATTGGGGATATAGGAATCTCGAACTCCCAGACGCTTAAAATACGAAAGCCTCTTTTTTCTCAATCAAAAAACCACCAGTTTCATCAATTCATCAATTTCCCTTATACGGCAACCCCGTTTCATCAATTCTCCCAATTCCAATCAATTCACAAGCCGTTATCTGCCATAATTGGTGTCAAAAAACGACAGCTTGAGTTATATAATTTACTGCGATATAATACAATAGCTGTTTATTCCACTCAAAAACGGCTCTGACCAATTTAATCAATTAAACATTTCCTCTTATACCGGCGCTTTTTTACATAGGGGAGAAGGAGAAGAAGGGGTAGTATCCTAAGATATAGGTATATATAGAAATATAGTATATAACTCAATATATGAATATATCTACATATATTCATATAATAGATTATCCTAATAACCAGATTCTGGACTGTTGTGTTTTGGTTCTCTTGCATTATCATCAATTTCAGTATCCGGTTTTGGTTTTTGACAGGCGCCGGTATAAGAGAAATTTATTAATTGATAAACCGATTAAGCCCCAATTCTCCTCCAACTGCAAGACTGATAGCAACTTAGGCTTCACTCACCTTAAAAAAGCGCTATGCGAATTGATTGGAATTGGGAGAATTGATGAAACGGGGCTGCCGTATAAGGGAAATTGATGAATTGATGAAACCGATGATTTTGCCATGATGAGCAGCTGTGTTTTTTGTTTGGCAGGGGCTTCCTTGAGGCGAGCAGATTTCGTGACAGATTCGTGGTCATGTCCCTCCCAATAAAATATGGGGAGCCTTATGGGAGCCAGGTGAATAAGCTGTTTGTGGGGCTCAAGGGTGAGGGCATGAAAGATATGGCTGGGGATTTTCTTGCCAAAGAGTCAGGGCTGGAGAATCGCTGTTTCACCGGGGTGAAAAGATGCAAACTCAAGTTTCTCTCAGAGCAAAGCAGGAAAGGCAGCACAGATCCAACCTTATTTGCAAACTTGCTCACAAAACAGCGGGATCTGATTATTTTCAAAAAAGGATTGACAAAAACCGAGCATTCAAATTCAAGGACTAAACCAGTTGTGGAGGATTAGTCCTAATTGGTAAGGCAGCGGTCTTGAAAACCGCCGGGTTCTGCCCTTGGGGGTTCGAATCCCTCATCCTCCGCCACAACCATAGTGTGATCCCATTTTTGGAGGAGAGGTGACCGAGCTGGCTGAAGGTGCACGCCTGCTAAGCGTGTGTGGGTCTAAAGCCCACCGAGGGTTCGAATCCCTCCCTCTCCGCCAGAATTTAAATTTGGGCAGTCGCCAAGCGGTAAGGCAGCGGGTTTTGGTCCCGCCATACGGGGGTTCGAATCCTCCCTGCCCAGCCACTTTGATGGGATGTCGTCTAACGGTAGGACAGCGGACTCTGGATCCGTACGTGGGGGTTCAAATCCTCCCATCCCAGCCACATATTAACCCCGGTATCAAGATCCGGGGTTTATTTTTGCCCGGAAAAAAGAGGGCTTATTCCCACTCCTGGCGCTTGTAAGCCGCCGCCTTGCGCATGTGCTCCTCGCCCGTTTTGGAAAAATCGTTGCGACCCTTGCGGTCCGCCACAAAAAAGAAAAAGTCCGTTTTGGGCGGATTGAGCACGGCTTGGATGGAACTGAGGGACGGATTGCAGATCGGGCCGGGCGGCAGGCCGTGGTTTCTGTATGTATTGTAAGGTGAGGGGATTCTGGTATCCTGCAGGGAAAGGACGGCTTTTTTTCCGCTCTGGCGTTCCATGATGTAGTCCACAGTGGGGCAGGATTCCAGCCGCATGCCTTTTTGGAGGCGGTTTTCAATCACGCTTGCCACCAAGGGGCGTTCATCTGCCACCATGCTTTCCTTTTCCACGATGCTGGCCTTGATCAAAAGATCGTAAAAGTCTGGTTTTTCAACCACATCAATGTCCGCTTCAGCCAGTTTTTTAAAGAAATGGCGGGTCATCTTTCCCAAGATTTCGCGGGGGTTTTCCGCCAGATCGAAGAAATAGGTTTCCGGATAGAGAAAGCCTTCCAGGGATTTTGCTTTGAAGCCGGTGAGTTGGCGCACAAAAAGGGTGTCCGTGGCAAGAGCCTGCAGTTCAGCATAGTTCGCCAAGCCGCTGCGATCGATGCGTTCAAGGGTTTTGTGCAGGGAAAGCCCCTCCGGGAAAGTGATTTTGACAGCGCTGATATTTCCACTCTCCAAAAGCTTTAAGGTTTGAAAAAGACTATGTTTCCCGCCCAGAGAATAGGTTCCAGCGATCAATCGGCGGTCGGTGCCGCGGGTGGATGCCAAAACCCGGAAAAGCCAGGCGCTGCGGATCACGCCGCGTTCCTTGAGGCGCGTTCCGATGGCGGCGGCATGGTCCCCACTCTGCACGCGGAAGGCGAGCTGCTCCGAGCTCAGGGGCAAAAAGGCATTCCAAAGAAAAGCGATGATCAGAATTAGAAGCACCGCACCGGGCAGGGCGATCAAGATCTTTTTGAGCTTGGTTTTGGAGATCAAAGGCTCTCCAGATAGCTTTTCAGAATCATCGCCGCTGCCATGGCATCCTGGATCTGGCGGCGTTTTTTCCAATCATAGCCCATTTTGATCAATTCCTGTTCAGCCTCGTTGGTGCTGTAGCGTTCATCCCAACCCAAAACGGGGATCTCCAGATGGTGCTCCAGTTTCTGTTTGAACTTCTTTGTTTCCAAGGTCTTGGCTGTGTCACCTCCATCGATGGCATAGGGTATGCCGCAGATGAGACGCACAGCGCTTTGTTCTTCGATCACGGTGCGCAGTTCGCTGAGGATGTGTTCAAATCCCAGGTTGGCAATCACTTTCAGGGGTTTGGCAAAGATCATCAGCGGGTCGGAAACTGCGACCCCCACGCGCTTGCTGCCATAATCAACAGCCAAAATGCGTCCCGAGGGATTTACAGGTTCGATTCGTCCCTCCAGATGGCGATGTACCAGCGGTTGTTTTCCGGCTTCAGATAAAAGCGCGCAATTCCGCTGGCAGTGAGCATGGAGTTCGAGCCGTAGTAGGTCAATTTGAGATCGAAACTGCAGGGGATCACCACCCAGTCTTCATGTCCCAGTTCGGGATCCTTTTCCCAGGAGTCCTCGGGCGGAATCTGCAAACGCAGAAAAAGATCGTCCGGAGAGGGAGTGCTGCCGTCTGTGGAACCGCTTTGGAAAAGGTTTTCCGTGAACTGAACTTCCTGATCGAAGCCCCACCAGGAATCGCGAATGCCGTCGCCATTCACATCCATGCCAATTTGCCCCACTTCCGATGCGATCAGTTCAAAGCGAAAATCCGGAGCCAGAAGTCCCTTGTAGATATTGATATTACGTTCTCTGTATGCCATTTCCAGGCTTTGCAAAACCTCGATGGGAGTGCCCACGCGCAGTCCGTTTCCGGGCCGGTCTATCAAAGGCGGACGGAAAGGATTCCAACAGCTTGCCAAAAACAAGGCCAAGCCCAGCAAAACCAAGATCTTACTGCGAATAGGCATGTTTCATCCTTCCCCAGGTGGGGGTGTTGAAGCTGCGGTAGTCAAACCATTTGCTGATATACCAATAGGCGCCGGATTTGCGCAGGTGAAGTTCCAGATTTCCCTTGAAAACATTGCTGCCCGCCACACTGGGAAAGCCGGTAAGTTCATACTGGCGGTAGATCTTGGCTTCGCTGGGGCCAATGTCGTCCGGCTGGCTGTCCAGGCTGGTCAGGATCACTTTCCCACCCGCCAGAGCAGGGTTTTGGCTGAAAAGGTTCAAGAGCATATCCTGTTCCTGCGTGGCATTCCAGGCGCTGGGCAGGCTGAAGTCGTTCACGTCCTGCGGGGCAAAACGAAAGCTGAAATCGTCCGTGAAAATTCCCGCATATTTCACCGCATTGCGGCTGTCTTCAAAGCAATACTCCAAATTTTGCACGCAAAGCTCCCAACTGGTGGGATAGCTGTTCCACGGAGCCTGATCCGCCGGGGGTTTGGGATCCCTCAGCCGGAAAAGGTCACAGCCGGAAAGCACCAGCAAAAAAACGAGGAGCAAGGCAATTTTTCTCATATTCTCATTTTGGAAAAAGGCTGAAACGTGTCAACTGATTTTTGCGGTGGAAGAGAATCAGGATTCATTTTCCGAAAAAGCCTGCAAAACTTCTCCCACGGTGAAAAGAGAGCCGCCGCAGATGAGGAGATCATCGCTGGACATCTCTTTCCTTGCTGTTTTCAAGGCTGCGGCAACCGAATCGGCAGTCACGAAATCCACTTGGTTTTTGCGAAGTTCGGCAGCCTGTTCCTCCACGGTGGCAGCGCGTTCCGAGCTGTTTTGAGCAATGTAGATCTTTTCGGCGTTCTGACTGATCAGGCGCAGCATTTCACCATAGTTTTTATCCGCCAAAATGGAGATCAAAAAGCGAAAACGGCGTTTGGGCCAAATCTTGCCCAGGGTTTTAAGCATGGCGCGGACGCCTTGGATGTTGTGGGCGCCATCCACGATTATGACCGGCGAAGTGCTCAGAACCTGCATTCTGCCCCGCCAGTTCACGTTTTTCAGGGCATGACGAATCTTTTGGGAATCAGCCTTGATGCCACGCTGTTTTGCATAAATCAGGAAAGCGGTGAGCGCCAAAGCCAGATTTGCCGCCTGATGTTCGCCGATCAGGTTTGTGACCAGGTTGCGATAGTGATGCCGTCCAAAGCTGTAGTCAAATTCCAAACCGGAAACGCGGCGGGCCGTCACCCGGAAGGAAAAATCGCGTCCAGATAGGAAGAATGGTGTCTGCAAATCATTTGCCCTCTGGGAAATCACGCGCAACGCCTCAGCGGGCAGCTTTCCCAGCACCAAAGGCACTCCGGGCTTGATGATGCCTGCTTTTTCGGTGGCGATCTTCTTAATGGTTCCACCAAGGGTTTTCACGTGGTCCAGCCCAATGCTGGTGATGGCGGAAACGTCTGGCGTGAAAAGGTTTGTGGCATCCAGCCTGCCGCCCAGACCCACCTCGATCACAGAGCTGTGCAGCTTTTCTTCCTTGAACACCTGCAGGGCGATGGCGGTGGTGATCTCAAAAAACGAAGCGTCCCATTTCATGAAAAGCTCTTCAAAGCGTTGGAAGATTTCCAAAACACGTTGGAAGGGAAGTTCGTTTCCGTTCACCCGGAAGCGCTCGGTGTAGTCTATCAAATGTGGCGAAGTGTTCAGCCCGGTGCTCAATCCATGAGCCAAACACAGTGCCTCCAAAGTGGCGCAAACGCTGCCTTTGCCGTTGGTTCCGCCCACCTGGAAACCGCGTAGAGAATCCTGTGGCGAGCCCATATCCTGCAGCAGGCCTTCCATCCGATCCAGTCCCAACTTGATGTTGCCGGAATATCTTTGATAGATGTGGTCTAAAAATTCCTGATATTGCATTTTCCCAAGCCTTGAAAAAAAAATAAAATCCCCGCGGGTGGCTCCAATACAGAAACCCATGCCGCGGGGAAGCTTTAGTGGCAAAAGCCATCTGCCCAGTGGGCTCAGATAATATTATTCTTCGTATACGTTATCTTCTGGTTCGAAATCTTGTTCGCCGGTGAGATCTTTGCGCAGCTGGACAAATGTGGGATCATTGATGGCGGCGTTGAATTCGGTGTGTTTCGTGTTTTTCCAATACTCCATATAGCGGGTCATATACTCGTTTTTCATTTTGGCGTTGGACTTGGTGAAGGCATCGATCTTCACAAGGTCGTTCACCATGAAGTTTTGGAGCTTGGAAGTGCTCATGTTGTCGTAGAAGTTCTTATCCAAGAGGTGTTTGGCATATTTATCCAGGTTTGGGCAGAGCACCATGATGCCGGAATAGTGTTTGGTTTCACCTTCCACCACTTCGGTGAGGTGTTTGCCAAAGGCGATATATTCCTTTTTCTCGCCCTGAAGCTCGGGGCAAAATCTTTCTTCGGAAAGGTAGGTGCCCTTGCCGTTTGGATTGTTTGTATTTCTCAGCACATCCAGATCGCCTTCAAAATCTTTTTGAAAGTCCTGCATATAGTTGTCAATCGCCACCCAGATGTTTTTCATGTAGGTGGTGCAGTCATCCGTATTTTTTTCCGGGTCCAGTTTATATTTGCCTGGCAGGGCCAAAACCAAGATCAGAGCGATGGCCAAAAGTGCGCTGATCACCCAGAAAATTGCGTTTCCGCTTTGCTTTTTCAGCATTGGTAACTCCTGAAAGAGATAGTTTTTTCAATAAATTTCTGCCTGCGCTTTCACGTCAAGCCTTTTTTGTGCGCGGCATGATCTTGTTGATGTAGGCATGGGTCTCGCGGATGTCGGAAAAACGGTCCCGATAGTCCGCTTCGGGATCGATGTCAATCCCGCGCATCCTTTTAGCCACGTTGTTTTCGCCCCAGTTGTAAGCCGCCAGCACCAGGGTCCAGTTGTTGTTGAATTTTCCGCGCAGATAGTTGATATAACGCGCCGAAATGATCAGATTATAGGGCGGGAAAAAAAGCATGCCGCGCCGATGTTTCACATGGACATAGCGGGCTGTGGATTCCTTCACCTGCCCCAAACCGATGGCTTGAGCCGGCGACACGGCAAAGCTCCGAAAACGGCTTTCGGTGTTCACCAGCGCATAGAAGATGCGCGGATCCAGCTTGTAGATCACCGCCGTGGAAACAGTCATCAGCCTCACCGAGACGGGGTTGTAAATCAAGACCAGCAAGGCCAAAAACAGGATCAGAAAGGTTCTGAGAATCTTTGTGATCCTGCCTTTTTGTTTTGAGGGCGGCACTTTGGAAATCAGTTCAGGCTTTTCTTAAAGTCGTTCAGCCGCATCACGTGGGAAATCTCTTCGTTGATGATGCGTCTGAGCGCCACAAGGGCTTTGGGGTTTGAAATGCTGTCGCTGATCCCGTGAAAATAGAGCAGGGTGTCTTTTTCAAAGCTGATGGCGTTTTCCAGCAGGGTTTTCAAATCCGGAGCTTCGGTGGCTTTGCGGATTGCGGATTCGGGGCTGTTGAAAATCCTTCCTTCCACGATGGTTTTCAGATAGACAGAGACCATTTCCCAGTCCTGGGTCAGTTCAAGATCCTGCAAATCTGCGTCATCGCGCAATTCCATAAATGTTCTCTCGTGCTGCAATTCCTGATCCCGCAGCCAAAGGATGAATTCCACGCTCTTTTCGTCCAGGTCTTTGCGTTTGCTGGCTTCGTTGTAGAAGGCAAAGCCGTTGCGTTCGATCTGAACCGCCATTTCGATGATTTCATTGATTGAGAAAGCTGGCATTATTTCCTCCAGTGTTCATTATTTTTGTTGTGTGTTAAAAAACTTATTCCGCCATGATATTTTGTCAAGCCAAATCGCCCAAAAGCAGATCTATTCCAAGCCAACTTGCGAGGGACCCATCAGCTCGCCGACATGGTCGGTGCTGTCTTTAACCGGCTTTTTCTGGGTTTGGCTTTCGGGTTTTGCTTCCTCGCCATTGGCAGGAAGGTTTTTGGTGATGTTTTTTTGGATCTCGCGCATCAGATCAGGCTGCGGAAGCTGGCTTTCCTGTTCGGGCTCGGGTTCCACTTCTTTTTCCACGGCGGTCGAATCCGCAGGCAGGCGCTTCAAAAATTCCGGTGGTTTCAGGCGTCCCTGGCTGTGGGCATACATCAGGATTCCGCCCAAAATCAGCACAAAGAGGATGATCCCCAGCAGCCAAAGCAGATTCGGTGAAAGCATGATCTTGCGTTCCTTGGTGCCCAAATCCGCTTGAGCCGGCTTTTTGGTGTGTTCCGGAACCATGACGCTGAATTCAGCCATCACTTCATCCAAATCCGCACCCAAATAGCGGGCATAATTATATACCATCGTCTTGGAAAAGCCAAAGGGTCCAAGTTCAAAGAACCTGTTTTCCTCGATCATGCGCACCTGCTCTTCCCGGATGCGCAGGTCGTCGAAAACTTTTTGAAAGCTGATACCCTGTTCTTCCCTCAGGTTTTGCAGGTGTATGCCTAAATTTTCCATGTATAAACTCCATTGAATGTATGTTCAACCGGGCCAGCCAAAATGAATTCACCATTCTGCTCCGCCCTGATCAAAACAGTCCCGCCGGGCATGTTCACCCGAACTTCAGGTTCCAGAAGACCCTTTTGAATTCCGCAAAAAACGCTTGCCACAGCGCCAGTGCCGCAAGCCAGGGTGGCTCCCGCACCGCGTTCCCAAACCGTCATTTCGATCTCACCAAGGGAAAGCACGCGCACAAACTCCACATTCACGCCATCCGGAAAATGCGGATGCTGTTCCAAAAGCGGACCAAACTCAAATTCCTGCCCCTTCAGTTCGTTTTGGAAACTCACAAAATGCCGGTTTCCAACCCCGATCAGGCTTCCTTCAATGCCTTCCAACACGAGGGTTTGCTCCAGCATTTCGGGCTTGCCCAAATTAACCGAAATCTCGTCACCATCGATGTCTGTGCCTAAAATTCCGCTGTCGGTGGCAAAGCGCAAGTTGCCTTTGTTTTTCAGCTTTCCCACCAGCCGGGCGCAGCAGCGCAAAGCCGAGCCACACATGGCGGCATGGCTGCCGTCGCTGTTGTAGATCACCATTCTGGCATCTGCATCAGGATGTGCCAAAAGCAGCACCAAACCATCGGCGCCAACGCCTTTTCTGCGGTCGCAGATGGCTTTTGCCAAATCCTGCCAGGGCAGGGAGACCTCACTTGTGTGCAGCATTTGCAAGATCACAAAATCGTTTCCCTGCGCCTGCATTTTGGAAAAAGGGATCAGCATAAAAGATCTTCCATCATCTGATTGAAGCTGTGGCAGCCTTTGTGGGTGGAAATCCACTGCGCGGCTTGCAAGGCGCCCAGCGCGAAGCAGGCTCGCGAACGCACCCTGTGGGTCAATTCCAGTGAATCTGTCTCGCAATCAAAGATCACGTTGTGGGTTCCGGGCACGGCTCCGCCGCGCAAGCTGGCAAAATGCAGCTCATTCTTCTGGATTTTGCGGTCCAGTTTATCGTAAACAGCCTGGTCTTTCACGCCGCTTTCCGCCAGGATCGTTTCCGCAAGCTGGATGGCGGTTCCGGAAGGGCTGTCTGCCTTGTTGTTATGGTGCATTTCCCAGCCGCAGACGTCGTAGATGGGAAATTTGTCGCAGATGGCAGTCGCATATTTCACAATGCGGTTAAAGAGGTTCATGCCAATGGAAAAGTTCGCACCGTAAACCAAGCCGATATTGTGTTTTTCAACAAGTTGCACCACCTCGGGAAGCTTGTTGTTCCAGCCCGTGGTGCCCACCACCATGTTTTTTCCCGCTGCACTGATCTTGCGGATATTTTCCAAAACTGTGTCCGGCAGGCTGAAATCCAGGCACACATCGCCCAAAATCTCTGGCCTGATCTCTTTTTCGCAGCCTTCCACGCTGGGGTCGATGATGGATTTCACACGGCAGCCATGTTCCTCAGCCATGGAAGCGATCATTTTTCCCATCTTTCCATACCCGATCAAACTGATGTCCAGCAACATCTTATTCTCCCTGGGAGTAGAGGCGGATCAGTTCTTCCACAAAAGCTGCGCCGCGCTTAAGCTCTTCTTCCTCGATATCTTCATCCACGGTGTGGACCTTGTTCATGCCGGTGCCGCAAATGATCATCTGTGTGCCTGCGGCGTTGAGGATATTGGCATCGCTGCCGCCTCCGCCCACCTTGGTTTCGGACTTGATACCCAGATTTTTCAAAGCCTCAAGTGCAAGCTGCACAGGCTGCTGCTCATCTCCAATGCGGAAGGAGGCATATTCCTGCTTCGCTGTCCATTCATAGGAGGCACCCTCGTGCTTTTGCACTGTATCTTCAACGGCTTGACGCATTTGGGCGGTCACCCGTTCCAGCTTGGCGGCATTGTGGCTGCGAGCTTCACCCATGGCCAAAACCCTGTTTGGAACGATGTTTGTGGCAGTTCCACCGCCGATGATGCCGATATTGCAGGTTGTTTCATGATCAATGCGTCCCAACGGCATGGCAGAAATTGCCTCTGAAGCCACGCGAATTGCATTGACGCCTTTCTCCGGCTCTACCCCGGCATGGGCTTCTTTGCCAAAAATCTCAATTTTGATGGAATTCTGAGCTGGCGCGCCCACATCCAGTTCTCCAACCCGGTGGGAATCGAAGGCATAGCCGAATGCGGAGGTCAGCTTGTTTTTGTCAAAATGTTTCGCACCCAAAAGCCCGATTTCTTCCGCCACGGTAAAAAGAATCTCGATCGGGGCATGATCCTGTCCGCTTTGCACGATCCGGCGGATGCCTTGCACGATTTCGGCAACTCCGGATTTGTCGTCACCGCCCAAAACTGTGGTGCCATCGGTGCGGATGATGCCGTTTTCCCTGATGGCTTTGATGCCTATGCCGGGACGAACGGTGTCCACATGTGAACAGAACAGGATCGGTTTTTTATCAATTTTACCCGGGATCAGCGCATAAAGGTTTCCCGCATTGCCGTTTATGCTTTTGCCGGTGTTATCTTCCTCAACTCTTGCGCCCAGGCTTTCCAAATCCGCACGCAGGCGGTCCATCATGGCGCGTTCATCCAAGGATTCGCTGTCTATGGCAATCAATTCCAAGAAATATTGGATTACATCGTTGCTCATCTTTCTCTCCATCAATGTTTTCTATATGTATGCACCTAAAAATATCTTTGGCTTTTTTGTCAAAGCAATTATTGGAAACAGCTGTGAAAACAGGGCATAGTGCCGGTCATACATTGCCGCCAAGAGACTTCACGGTTGCGGTTCCCGGGAGTCGCGCCAAATCCATTTTGCAAAAAAACCTTGCCAAAAAAACTGCTTTGTTAATCTTGTCTTTTATGTTTATTTGCTCAATCAAGGAGATATAATTATGAAACGATTAAATCTGATAGGCAAGCCCCTGGCGGCGTTTTTTGCCCTGCTTATGACCATTGGTCTTTTGGCTGCGGACGCTTATCCTCTTTTCACTTTCGATATTGAGAGATTGGAAGGCACAGATCGCAACACCACCTGGATTTTCGATTTTGACAGTCCTTCCTTCCCCACCCATGATGGGAATTGGTTCACCTTTGGAAACACCACAGTTTATGCGATGTATCCATTTTTGCACTACTATGCTGAAGATACAGTGAAAATCCAAGATCCGCTTCCCGCCGGCATTGGCACCCTGATCGAATGCATCGCTGCAGACGGAATGCCCCTTCTGGAGCCTGCGGATATCGGTTTGAGCTTCAGCCCTTTCACACTTACAAATCTGGACAGGGCGAACCTGGTGAATCCGGGAAATCCCTGGACCACTCCCGGCGAATCCGGTGATATCCGCACTTATGCGCACTCCAACGGCTATCTCAGCCTGAATGGCGAGCCAAAATTGCAGATTTTGAACATGGAATTTGAAATCACCACACCCTATCCCTCCGGCGCGGAGATCAGCAGCTATATCGCCGGCATGGGTGTAGCCCTTCCCTACGGCTGGAGCCCAAGCGAAAACATCGGCCCCGGCATCTTTACTGGCCAGCAGGGACGCGGCTTTGGCTATGTTGATGTTGCCAACAGCGACCCCGAATGGGCGGCGCTTTTTGCCCCCAGCTACAAGGTCATCATCGAAATGGAAGGTGTGGTTTCCGGAACCACCTTCACTTCTTCCTACCACGACTTTTTGTTCCATCTCCTTGCTGAAGAGCATGATGAAGTCACCCCGGTCGTCCTCAGCAGCTTCACCGCCACCCTCACCGGCGGGAATCAAGCCATCCTGAACTGGAGCACCGCCTCCGAAACCGATATGATCGGCTTCCGCGTGTTGCAATCCGACACCGAAAACCTCAGCGAGGCCATCAACCTGACCCCTGTGGTGATCCCTGCTGAAAACTGCAGCTGCGGCGCGCAATACAGCTTTGCCGCCAGCGAATTTGATCATCCCGGCACCTGGTGGTTCTGGCTGGAAAGCATCGATATGAACGGCAGCAACAAGTTCTTTGGCCCCGTGAGCATCAACATCACCGAACCCCAGACTCCCTCACTGCCCGACCGCAACAACCTGGGCTTCGCTCATCCCAACCCCTTTGTCAGTGGCGCTCAAACCCGCATCCCGATTGAAATCAAAGCCGGCGACAGCGGCAAGCTTGAGATCTACAACCTCAGCGGACAGCGCGTGGCTTCCTTCCCCCTGAGCCAGGGAACCCACACCATTTCCTGGAACGGAATGGACAGCCAGGGTCAAAGCTGTGCCAGCGGCATCTATTTCTATCGCCTCAACGCCGGTGGCCAGAGCCAGACCCGCAAAATGGTGATCTTAAAATAACTTAGCCAATGCATAATGATGGTGAAACCCGGTCTTTGGCCGGGTTTTGCCTTATTTGGTAAAAATGCTCTAAACCCTGTCTGTATCTGGTTCATACAAGAATTGCTTGACTCGGAATGCGGCTGATGAATTTTTGCCATTCAAACTGAATTTTCGGCCTCGAGAGCCAAATGTACGATTTTTTAAGGAAACAAAATGGAGATCAGCAAAACTTACGAAGCAGCCCAAATTGAGAAAAAATGGTATCGATTTTGGGAGGAAAAAGGCTATTTCCGTCCTGCGGAAAATAGCTCCAAAGCGCCTTTCACAATTCTGATTCCACCGCCCAACGTCACCGGAATTTTGCATATGGGTCACGTGTTAAACAACACCCTGCAAGACGTTGTGATCCGCTTCCACCGTATGCTGGGAGAGCCAACGCTCTGGCTTCCCGGGGTGGACCATGCCGGCATCGCCACTCAGAACATGGTGGAAAAAGAGCTGGCGCGCGAGGGCAAAACCCGCCACGATGTGGGCAGGGAAAGGCTTTTGGAGCTCATCTGGGCTTGGAAACAGGAAAAAGGCGATCGCATCATCGATCAGCTCAAGCTTTTGGGCGCATCCTGTGACTGGGGTCGCCAGCGCTTCACCATGGACGAAATGCTTTCCCGGGCTGTGAAGGAAGTTTTTGTGCGGCTCTACGATGAAGGCCTGATCTACAAAGGAAAATACATCATCAACTGGTGTCCACGCTGCGTGACGGCTTTGGCGAACGACGAGGTGGAACACGAAGACGAAAGCGGCAGCCTTTGGTATATCCGCTATCCTTTTGCAGACGGCAGCGGACACTTGGTTGTAGCGACCACGCGTCCTGAAACCATGTTGGGCGATACTGCCGTGGCAGTGAACCCGCGCGATGAACGTTTTGGCGGCATCATTGGCAAGGAAGTGGCGCTTCCGCTCACCCGGCGCATGATCCCTGTGATTGCGGATGAATATGTGGATCTGGAATTTGGCACCGGCTGTGTGAAAGTGACTCCGGCGCATGATCCCAACGACTTTGAGATCGGCCAGCGTCACAATCTGCCCCAGCTTCTGGTGATGGACGAGCATGGCATCATGAATTCCGAAGCCGGCGCCGGGTTTGACGGCATGGATCGCTATGCCGCCCGCGAAAAGGTTGTGCAAATGCTCGAAGAGCAGGGTCTTTTGGAAAAGATCGAAAAGCACGAACACGCAGTTGGACATTGCTACCGTTGCCACACCAGCATCGAACCCTATCTTTCGGATCAATGGTTCGTGAAAATGAAACCCCTGGCAGGGCCTGCTATCGATGTGGTGCAAAAAGGCGAAGTCCGCTTCCAGCCTGAACGCTGGACCAAGGTTTACATGCACTGGATGAACAATATCCGCGATTGGTGCATTTCCCGCCAAATCTGGTGGGGACACCGCATCCCGGCTTATTATTGTGAAAACTGCAGCAAGATGGTGGTGGCGGTGGAAAAACCTCAGTCCTGCCCGGATTGCGGAGGCAGCTTCCGTCAGGATGAAGATGTTTTGGACACTTGGTTCTCCAGCTGGCTTTGGCCGTTTTCCACCATGGGCTGGCCGGATGAAACCGAAGACCTGAAGCGCTTTTTGCCCACGCAGGTTTTGATTACCGCGCCGGAGATCATCTATCTCTGGGTGGCGCGCATGATCATGAGCACCCTGCATTTCAAACAAAAGATTCCTTTCGATACGGTTTTGCTGCATGGCACTGTGCGCGACGATCTGGGACGCAAGATGAGCAAATCTCTGGGCAATTCTCCCGACCCCATCGACATCATCGAAAAAGTGGGTGCCGATGCCCTGCGTTTTTCCATGGTTTTTGGCACACCCAAGGGCGCCGACGTGACCTACAGCGATGCCATCCTGGAAACGGGGCGCAATTTTGCGAACAAAATCTGGAACGCCTTCCGCTTCATCATGATGAACCTCCAGGAAGGCGAAACCCTGCCCGCCAGGGAAGACCTGAAGCTGGAACTGGCAGACCGCTGGATCTATTCGCGGCTGCAGGAAACCGCCCGCGATGCCGCTGACCACTATCAAAACCTGCGCTTGAACGATGCCGGACAATGTGTGTTCCAATTCATCTGGGATGAATTTTGCTCCTGGTATATCGAGCTTTCCAAAGACAGGCTCAATAGCGGTGATCCCGCTTCCCGCGGCACTGCGCTTTTCATTTTGCTGGATGTGATGCAAGCCTCGATGCGCCTGCTCCATCCCATCATGCCTTTCATCACGGAAGAGATCTGGCAAAACGTGGACAGCGTATTTCCCCAGCCGGAGGAAGCCCTCATCGTTGCCGCCTTCCCCGAACCGGATGAAAGTCTGATCGATCCAAACATTGCAGACGACATGGCATTCATGCAGGAAAGCATCTCCGCCGTGCGCAACCTGCGCAAACAGATAAACTTGAGCCCCGGCGCAGGCATAAGCTTGAGCATCCGTGTTGCCGAAGAGCGCCAAAAAGAGCTGTTTGCACGCTATGAGGCATATTTTGCCAAACTTGCCAAGGTGGAAAGCCTGGAAGTGGCGCCGGACCTTGCCAAGCCTCCAGCTTCCATCGCTGCCGTTGTTCGCAACATCGAGATTTTCCTGCCCCTGAAAGGTTTGATCGACTTTGAAGCCGAGCGTGCCCGCCTGGGCAAACAGGTGGATAAGCTACAGAAAGAACTTGCCTCTGTGGATGCCAAGCTGAACAACCAAAATTTTGTGAATAATGCCAAGCCCGAAGTGGTGGAAAACGAGCGCCAGCGCTTTGCAGAGATCAACACAAAACTGTCCTTGACAAAAGAGCTGCTTGAAGATTTAAGGTAAAAAACAGCGTCCCAAACTTCGGGACCAGATTGAATTTGAAGAAAGTGGGGCTATAGCTCAGTTGGGAGAGCGGAACGTTCGCAATGTTCAGGCCAGGGGTTCGAATCCCCTTAGCTCCACCACTTTCTTTTTTGGCATTTCTCTGTGGTTTCTCGCTTAGAGTCTTCCCATACTATAATGAAAGACAACGTAAACACATCCGTTAAAAAATTTACACAGAGTTTACGAGAACCAAGCACCATACATCATTAAGTAATATCGGGGCTGTGGATTGATTTCAATAATCATAAAGCTCATAATATATGGAATTATGTTCATATTGCATCTTCAATCATCTGAAAATATTGGACAAGCACCAAAATAATTATTGACATAAAGCTGGGGTTTCCGTATATTATCGTCAAGACTAAACACATGGGAGGAACCATGAAAAAAAACATGGTCATATTGTTCGTTACCTTGATGGTTGTCGGCATCGGCGCCATGAACGCCAAGGCCACATATCCATCTGCAGAATATGATGCCTGGAAGCTTCAACAAATTCAGGAAACCCCCAGCCCCGTAAAACCGGGACAGGCTTCCAATTCTTTCAATACATCTCAAAGCATGAACCGGGACGATTGTCCGCTCCTGATACCCTACGATGCGGATACTTTCATTCAAGCGATGGCACCAAACGACGACGGTTGGTTGGGCCCGGTTGATATTCCCTTCACATTTTATCTTTATGGAACACCCTACACACAACTGTGGATCAACAACAACGGTAACATCACCTTTGACGGCGGCTACTATAACTATACCCCCTGGGGTTTTCCCATCAGTGGCAACCCAATGGTGGCACCATTTTTTGCCGACGTGGATACCCGCGGAGCTGGAACTGTATGGTACCGGATTGAAGACAACAATTTGGTTGTAATCTGGGACCATGTTGGCTACTTCAGCGCTCAAACAGACAAGTTAAACACATTCGAACTGGTGATTTCCGACGGCACCTTACCCGCTATTGGAGTGGGAAATAACGTCGCTTTCAGCTACGCGGATATGAACTGGACCACAGGAAGCGCCTCAGGTGGCTCGGGCGGCTTTTATGGCTCGGCTGCAACGGTTGGAATCAACCATGGAGACGGAATCAACTACGCGCAGATCGGCAGGTTTGACCATCCCGGAACAGATTATGACGGTCCCTACGACAACAACGACGGCGTGGACTGGCTGGATTGTAAACTCTTTGTTTTCAACACTGGCGGAGAATCAGAAAACCTTCCCCCAGTGTTTGTTACATATCCAGACCCGCCCACGGTTACCTTGGCGGTTGGCGATACTTGGACCTTCACCGTCAGTATCATTTCTCCCGAAGCTGGTCAAATCACCACTGCCACGGTGGATCACTCAATCCCAGCCGGAATGAGCTATGTGATTACACCCGGAAATACCTGCCAGATCCAGTTTACTTTGAACGCACTTACTTCCAACGTGGGAACCTATTTGGTGACGATGCATGCCACCGATGATGGCGAACCAGCTTTGAGCTCCAGTTTCGAATTCAACGCCGTTATCGAAGGTGTGAGCCCTGTGGAACTCAGCAGCTTCAACGCTATTGTTACCGGCCAAAATGCAGTGGAAATTTCTTGGATCACCCAGACGGAAGCAAACCTGATGGGCTATCGCGTCTATCGCAATGAAAGCGCCCTCCAACAAGGCTCCGCGCTCATAACGCCCAGCCTGGTCCCGGCCACAAACACAAGCCAACAGCAAAGTTATAAGGTTACCGATTCCGAGATCCAAAACGGTCACACCTATTACTATTGGCTGGAATCCGTGGAAATGGCTGCTTCTCAATTCTTTGGCCCCATCAGCGTGGAAATCAACACTTCCACACCTCCAGTTTATCCCGAAATCAGTTCGATGCAAAACGCCTACCCGAACCCCTTCAAGGCCGATGGCGCCACAAACATCGAAGTGAATCTGAAAGCTGATGAAACCGGAACCCTGAGCATCATGAACCTTGCTGGACAGGTTGTGAAAACCTATCAAGTGGGGCAGGGAAATCACAACATCAAATGGAACGGAACCGACTCCAACGGCCTTGCCTGCGGAAGCGGAATCTACCTCTATAAACTCAGCACACCTTCTTTCAACCAAACACGAAAGCTGGTGATTCTGAAGTAATTATACCCAAACAAGACAATATGGCTCCGGAATTTTTCGGAGCCTTTTTTTAGAATCGCAAAATCTTGAAATTTTGCAGTTTATTGTAGAATCAGTCTTTTAGATTTTGACAAGATTATTTCTTGACATTTTTTCGCCCTTGGTCATTTATGTTTGAAAAGCTAAAAAAAGAGAGGATGCCATGAGGAAAATTGTGTTTTTTTCTTTGTTCGCGGCCCTGTTCATTGTGGGAACCACCCAGCTTGAGGCCGCTGCAGATCCCTTTTCAAGTGCTTATGACGCCTGGAAGCAGGAACAATCCTACTTTCCAGACCCAAACCCAGGGGCATCTCACCCCTCAAGTACTTTCTTAACAATCCAAAATCGGGATGGTGAATGTCCACTACTGATACCCTTTGACACGGAATCTTTCACCCTGGCGATGGACCCGAACGACGATGGTTGGTTGGGGCTGGTTGATCTTCCATTCACTTTTTCCCTATATGGTCAGCCCTACACCCAATGTTGGATTAACAACAATGGGAATATCACCTTTGATGGCGGTTATTATAACTATACCCCATGGGGTTTTCCCATCAGTGGCAACCCAATGGTGGCGCCATTTTTTGCCGATGTGGATACACGCGGAGCAGGATCTGTGTGGTATCGGATTGAGTCCAACAACATGGTCGTAATCTGGGATCATGTTGGCTACTACAGCTATGGCATAGACAAATTAAACACCTTCGAACTGGTGATTTCAGATGGCAGCTACTCCCCCATTGGAGTGGGGAATAATGTCGCCTTCAGCTATGCAGATATGAGCTGGACCACAGGCAGTGCCTCCGGTGGCACGGACGGCTTTGGCGGTTCACCCGCAACGGTTGGAATCAATAAAGGTGATGGTGATCTCTATGCCCAGATCGGCAGGTTCGACCATGCCGGCTACGATTATGACGGACCGTATAACAACAACGATGGCGTGGACTGGCTGGATTGCAAGTTGTTCCTTTTCAACACGGGTGGCGAATCCGCAAACGTGGCACCTGTTTTCACCGAAGTTCCTTCCGAAGCCGTGATCGAACTGGATCAGGGAGAAACCTGGAGTTTCACCTTCACCGTGATCTCTCCGGAAGAGGAGCAGATTACAAATGCGGTGGTCCAGCATTCCCTACCTTCAGGGATATCCTACACCGTGAATCCAGGAAACACCTGTTCAATCCAGATGACCATCACCGCCAGAGTCAGCAACGGCGGATCACATACAGTGAAGATTACAGCCACAGACGATGGCACCCCAAATCTTTCCGCCAGCTATGAGTTTGTAGTCAACATCACTGGTGGTGGAGCAATTGAGCCAATCTCCGGCGGCCTGAGCATTTTTCCCAATCCCTTTGTGGGTTCCCAGGGAGCCAATATCGGCGTGGAGCTTGGTGCTGATGAAATCGGCTGGCTCACTATCTGCAATAACCGGGGACAATTCTTAAAACGCTATTATTTTGGTTGCAACACAAACACAGTTGTGTATTGGGATGCGAAAGATTTGAAAGGTGTTCCCTGCGCCAGCGGTGTTTATCTCTGCCAATTGGAGAAAAGATATACCAACGACAATCCGAATCATCCGGATCCGATTGTAAAAAGAATGGTTTTGCTCAAATAGAGCGAAAAATTAAAACAACACACCCCGGTTTTTTCTTCCGGGGTTTTTTATTTGATTTGCTTTCGCCGATCTTTTTTAGCTATTCTAAGCACTTGGGATGCTCAATTCATTTTATGAGAATAAAGGTTTTCCAATTTATATTTGGACTTTAAGCACAAATCGTGAAACAAAGCCACCAAGATTATGCGCAAGATCAGTTTGGTGAAGTGCTGACAAGCGGATAAATTGGGTTTAAAACTTTTTAGAAAACATAGCCCATACTGATGGTCCAGCAGGTGTTTGAAATCGGCGGCCGTTTGGCATTGGGGTTGATCAGGTCTGTCAAACCCAGATAGTAGCGGATGCCCACAAAATAGCTGTCGGTATAGGTGATATCCGCGCCAAAGTTAAAACCGGCGTTCACACGGTGGATATATTTGTAAAATTCATCATTGTAAGTGGATTTGGCACTGATGGCATAGCCAATTTCCGGAGCCACCAGCGGCTGCAGCAGGATGGGTGTGCTCAAAGGTATTCTAAAACTGGGTTTCACCAGTACTGGGATGGCGATATAGTCGATGGTAACCTTGTCATCATCAAAGGCGCCGGTTCCCTTTTGGGTGTAGAGCAGTTCCGGTTGCAAATATAGATTTTTCATCAGCTCAAACTGCGCAAATCCGCCAATATGCAATCCCAGGGCGTCGGAAGTGTCGATCTGTTGACCGTTTTCCAGCAGTTCCAGCCTGGCCACATTCACTCCGGCGCGAATTCCGGGTTTCACCTTCATTTTAGCCTGCAAGGCTCCGGCAAAAAGCAGTGCAATCAAGATAAATATCAGGGTCTTTTTCATGGTATCTCCTTTTTTGAAGCTGCCATTCTTTTGATTTTCCAATATTTTGTACTGTTGAATTATGGTCAAGTTATTTCGATTAAAAAAACCGCATAAGCCCCATGGAGAGCTTCAGTTTTCTGCAGGATTTGCTCAAATTTGAAGATACAATTCCACATCCGAGGTATTTAAACTTGTTTTTCTGCTTGACATCTTTTCACCGAATACAATTTTGTCTTCATGATGCCTGATGCTTATCCAAGTTTTTTATCTTTTTCAAAAAAACTAAAACGAGGTTAACATGAATCAGGTCAAAATTATCCTGAGTGTGGCAGTTCTGCTTGTGGCTTCTACGTTTTACGCGCAAGAGAATGAATGGGAATATCTTTTCTATGGTGGCCATGTGCGCTGCATGGCTGAATACGAAAACACCGTCTGGGTTGGCAGCACGGTGGGATTGATGGAATACGATCTCAACACCCAAACACGGCAGTTTTACAACAAATTTAATTCTCCCCTTTTGGAAAACTCCATCTTTTCCTTGGACATATCTCCATCCGGAACGCTCTGGATCGGAACCGAACAGGGGCTTTTCCGCGTGGAAAATGATGATTGGCAGCTTTTTAATCAACAAAATACGGGTATCAATCTGGGTGGAGCGAATGGAATCTTCTGCGTTTCCGACGAACTAATCTGGGTTTTTTACCCTAATAGGAGCGACACAGACTTGGTTTGCCGCTTTGAAAACGGAGTTTGGACAGCATATTCATCAAGCACGGATCCCATTGGTGGGAAAGTGATTCGTTGCATGGCATTGGATGAAGAAGGCCTGCCCTGGCTTGCTTATTTCAACCAAAACTCAGGAACTTATGGCTTGTCCCATTTTGATGGCTCTTCCTGGACTTCACAATCCATGGCCTCATTGGGACTGCCAAATGAAGCTATATATATCATGGCCCACGATGGAACAAGACTTTGGTTTGGCAATCATGCCACTCATCTCTATAGTCTGGACAGCAATGGCGCCCAAGCTCATGATCTGAGCCACTTGCTTGATGTAGTTGCAATCACGCAAATGGGTTTGGATCGGCAAAACAGACTTCTGATAGATGTATCTTCTTTTGGAGCTGTTCGTAATCTGCTTCGCCGGCAAGGTGACGGCTGGGATATTTTAGAACCTCTGCCTTCAGAGCTAAACTTGGGCGTTTGCAATGACATCTTGGAAGACAGTCAGCAGAAAATTTGGTTTGCCACTTTCAATGGTGCTGCCATTTATGATGAGGGAACTTGGTCTGGCTTCGATTGCTCCAATTCCCCCATGCCTTCAAACGAAATCCTGGACATGACCATAGCGCCGGATGGCAGTTTGTGGCTTAGCTTGAGTTATCAAGACGACAACTTAAAGTTTTCTCTGGTAAATAAATCCGGTGATAACTGGAGCTTTTACCACGATTCCAATGCAAATTTTCCCAATATTTATAAGCCATATGACCTATCCTGCGGTTCAGACGGGACAGTTTGGTTCAGGATTAGTAGTGAAAGTGTTGCGCGTTTTGATGGGGAAGAATTGACTTTTTACAGTTTTTCCGGGCAAAACCTTCCGTCTGGAAGTGTAACCCTTCTGGCGCTTGATGCAGAAAACCATCCCTGGGTCGCCATGTGGAACCCCACTTCCGAATATCGGCTTTACAGGCTGGAACAGGGTGAGTGGATACTCAAGGAAACCCTGCCCCACGCACCTGTTGCAATGGTTTTCGATGCTGCCGGAACTCCTTGGTTGGCAACCCACGGCGGTTTGATCCATGTGGGAAGTCAGATGCAAATCTATAATACCGCAAATTCAGGATTGTCGAGCAACGATCTTAATTGCCTGGCATTCGACGCTGATGGCAAGCTCTGGCTTGGTCATTCCTGGGGATTGGCAAGCTTTCACAACGGTGAATGGGCAGCCTGGGACGTTCAGCATGGCAATTATCCCGCTCGAAATTTCCGAGCTCTGGCACCCAGTCCGGATGGAAAAATCTGGGGCGGCACCATGAATTCCGGATTGATCTGTTTCGATGGGACGGATTTTCTTTCCTACACCACAGCGAATTCCCCCCTGCTGAATAATGGGATATCCGATCTCGTCTTTGACGAACAGGGTAATCTCTGGATCTACAACTTCCAGCACGGTTTGATCCGTTTCAAGGATAGCAGCACCCCCAACAGCGAACATATTCAACCCACGATTCAACAACAAGTTACGCTTAAAAACTGGCCGAATCCATTCAATCCTTCCACCACGCTCAGTTTTTCCCTGCCGGAAGCTGGTCCAGCCCAGCTTGCCGTTTACAATCTTAAGGGTCAGCTGGTGAAAGAACTCTGTCATAATGAATATCTCAGCGCGGGAGAACACAGCCTGGTCTGGGACGGAAAAGATCTTGGTGGAAAAGATGTCTCCAGTGGCGTCTATTTTGCCAGACTGACCAGCCGCTCAGGATCGGCGAATCTCAAAATTTTGCTGATGAAATAGCTATTCTAGCATAAACGCAAAATTCCACTTGACGTCCACGGCCTCTGCGGGCAGTTTGAAAACACTTTTTCCGCAGAGGCCGCGGATTTATTTGGGAGAAAAACATGCTGATAAAAGATTTGCTTGAAAAACTCGAAGCTTGGGCGCCATCGTCGCTGGCTTTGGATTGGGACAATGTGGGTCTGCTTTTGGGCGACCCCAGCCGCGAGATCAACCAGGTTTTGCTCACTCTGGACGTGACGCATAACGCAGTTGATTTGGCATTGGAAACCGGTGCCAAGCTCATTTTGTCGCACCATCCGCTCATCTTTCGTCCCCTCAAACGGATAAACGACCCGCTACTTCTAAAACTGCTGGAAAACCGCATTGCCGTGATCAGCATGCACACCAATCTGGATGTGGCTCCGGGTGGGGTGAACCACGCTTTGGCAGCCAAACTGGGGTTCAGGGTCACCGGTCATCTCAGCTCCGAGCAGGGCGGAAAGTGGCATCATCTCTGTGTCACCGTTCCCATCGGCCACACAGATCAAGTGGCGGACGCTGTTTTCAAGGCGGGCGGTGGTAGAATTGGAACCTACAACGACTGCTCCACCCGGCATCGCATCACCGGAACCTTTGCCGCCCAGGAAGGCACCAAACCTTTCATTCCATCCGCTCCAAACCATGCCCTGACCACCGTTTCCGAGGAAGAACTGGAGTTTATGGTCTCCCAAGACGTTTTGCATAAAGTGATGTCTGCCATCCGCCAGGCTCATCCCTACGAAGTTCCGCTGATCTATTCGTTTCCTGTGTCTGAACCCAACCCCGCCAACGGATTGGGCTTGGTGGGCGAACTTGAAGCGCCCCAATCCCTGAAAGAGCTGCTGGAATATGTTTCGCAAAAGCTCGGCAATCCGCACCCCAAGCTGTGGAGCGCAGGCAGGGATACTTCAAGCCCCGTTTCCAAAATTGCCGTTTGTGGCGGAGCCGGAGCCTCCATCATCAAAAGCGCTGAAGGCAGGGCGGAACTGCTGATCACCGGCGACATCGGCTATCATGCCATGCTGGAATCACGCATTCCCATCATCGATGCCGGTCATTTTTACACCGAATATCCCGTTCTGGATACTTTGAAAACCAAACTTGCGGACTGGGGAGTTTCGGCGCAGGTGCTGCCCTTGGAAAAGCATGAATACAAACAAGGGGTTTTTGATCTATAAGAAGCAGAACCACTTTGCTTTTGAGCAGCGTTGCATTTGCTTTTGTGAACCAAACCCCTTCCTGTAAATAGCTTCCTCCTTGGTTCGCACAAGTATCCTGATTGACTGATACTCATTAGCCTCCCGCCTTTGAGCGGGTGCTTGAGGGGTGCGAGACGGGTGGCTCTAAAGTTCGGCTCAAGGAGGAAGCAGTCAGAACGCTGACGGCAGCAGAGTTCTTACAAGATAATGCCTGCCGGGAAAGCCAATCAAGTCTGACGAAGTTCAAGCGAAAATCAA
The DNA here is from genome assembly GCA_012728875.1 of Candidatus Cloacimonadota bacterium. Classification (GTDB taxonomy): domain Bacteria; phylum Cloacimonadota; class Cloacimonadia; order Cloacimonadales; family Cloacimonadaceae; genus Syntrophosphaera. The sequence continues at coordinate 27,891 of JAAYEF010000032.1, read as the reverse complement.
GGAAAACACAGGAATCAGGGTTTGGTGTCCAGAAAATAGGGATGCGGCCGGCTGTTTATCCACCATAGTTTGCACTAAATTACTTGACATCGTCACCGTGTCCAAAATTCTGGCTTTCTGAACAAAAATCTGTAAAGGAGAATCGATGAATACTCTCACTCCGAAGCCCGACGACATCCAGCGCACCTGGTATGTTGTCGATGCCACGGATCTGCCTTTGGGACGCCTATCCACAAGGATAGCTGCCATCCTTAGCGGCAAAAACAAGCCTTACTACGTGCGCAACATCGACACCGGTGATTACGTGATCGTGATCAATGCCGACAAAGTGCACGTCACCGGGCTCAAAAGCCTGCAAAAGAGCTATCAGCGCTACAGTGGCTACCCCGGCGGTCTCAAGGAGATCCCATTCGAAAAGATGCTTGAGCAGCATCCCACCCGCATCATTGAACACGCCGTGCGCGGCATGATGCCCAAAACCGTGTTGGGAGACGCCATGTTCAAGAAACTCAAAGTCTATGCCGGCAGCGAGCATCCCCATGCCGCCCAGCAGCCGGTGGAACTCAGTCTGAAGGAGAAATAATCTATGCAAACTTACAATGCAGTTGGCAGAAGGAAAAACGCCGTGGCGCGCGTGCGCATCGCTCCCGGAACTGGCAAACGCATCATCAACAAGGTTCAGATGAAGAAATATCTCCAGCGTGAAACCTTGGAAATGGTTGTGGAACAGCCACTTCAGGAACTTGGCATCAGCGACAGCTTCGACGTTTATGTGAACGTTTCCGGCGGCGGCCTCAGCGGTCAAGCCGGAGCCATCCGTCACGGAATTTCCCGTGCCTTGGTGGAATACGACGAAAACTATCGCAAAAGCCTCAAAGCCCGCGGTTTCCTGACTCGCGACCCCCGCATGGTGGAGCGCAAAAAGAGCGGAAGACCGAAAGCCAGAAAGAGATTCCAGTTCTCCAAACGTTGATCCGGGTTTTGGGGAGGTTTTCCCTCCCCCTTTGGGACCGAATGGACAGCATTAAACATCAAACCAAAAAATCGCGCCGGGAGTTGCAAGGCGGTGGGGAGTTTGTTCCTCTGAATTGCTTAGATCCCCGCGCGAAAAAAGCAACCGTAAGACAAGGAGAATAAATGTCCGTAGTTACCATGAAACAACTACTGGAAGCGGGAGTCCACTTTGGCCATCAGACCTTCAAGTGGAACCCCAAGATGAAGAAATACATCTTCATCAAACGCAATGGCATCCACATCATCGACCTCAAGCAAACCGTCGATGCCATCAACGAAGCCTACCATTTTTTGAAGGAAATTGCCAACCGGCAGGAATACATCCTCTTTGTGGGAACCAAAAAGCAGGCGCAGGCTGCCATCAAAGAAGCAGCCGAAAAATCCGGTGTGTTCTACGTTAACCAGCGCTGGTATGGCGGCATGCTCACAAACATGGCCACCATCCGCAAAAGCGTTGATAAGATGAAGTATTACGAAACCATCGTGGCCGACGGCACCATCAACAACTATACCAAGCTGGAACAGCAGAAAATGCAGCGCATGTATGATAAAATTGAATTTTCCCTGGGCGGAATCCGTGATATGGACGCAGTTCCGGGAGCAATTTTCATCGTGGACACCGGCTATGAAGACATCGCCGTGCGCGAAGCCCGCATCCTGGGCGTGCCCATCATCGCAATGGTGGACACAAACTGCGACCCCGACCTCGTGGACTATGTGATTCCCTCGAACGACGACGCCACCCGCGCCATCCAACTGATTTCCGACCTGATGGCAAACGCCGTGAACGAAGGCAAAAACATCGCCAGTGAAGGCGGCGACACCGCTCCTCAGGAAAAGACAGAAGAAAAAACAGAAGAAATGCCTGAAGAAGTGGAACTTGTGGCAGCACCCGCCCCAGAAGTTTCCGCTGAAGAAAACTGATCCCCATCTTTGCGGGGAGGCCAGCCCTCCCCGCCTAAAATCAATATATTTAGGAGTTTTGAAATGATAGAAGTAACAGCCGCAATGGTGAAAGAACTGCGCGACAGGACCAGCGTGGGCATGATGGAATGCCGCAAGGCCCTGATCGAAACAAACGGCGACATCGATGCCGCCATCAAATATCTGCGCGAACGCGGAATCACCAAAGCCGAAGGCAAAGCCCTGCGCGAAACCAAGGAAGGAATCATCTTTTCCTACATCCACTTCAACGGCCGCCTGGGCGTGATGCTGGAACTGAACTGCGAAAGCGACTTTGTGGCACGCACCGAAGAATACAGGGCTTTGGCTGAAGAGATCGCTCTGCAGATCGCAGCCACAAATCCTCTGGCAGTCTCTGCCGACCAGATCGATCCCGCCATCCTGGATAAAGAGCGCGAGATCGCCCGCAACAAAGCCATCAACGAAGGCAAAAAGCCGGAAATCGTTGAAAAGATCGTGGAAGGAAGCATCAAAAAATATTGCTCCGAACACTCTCTTATGGAACAGGAACTGGTTAGCGAAAGCGGACGCACGGTGAAAGACATGCTCACCGACGCCATCGCCCGCACCGGCGAAAACATCCAGATCGCCCGCTTTGTGCGTTTCGCACTGGGTGGAGAGTAAATAAGACCATGTCCCAAAGCTTTTTGCTCAAGCTCAGCGGAGAAATCCTTGCCGGAACCCAGGGTTTTGGCTATGATGACGCCGTGATCGATGGTCTCACCGACGAGATCATCGCAGCCAAAAATCTGGGCGTGGGCTTGGCGATTGTGGTTGGCGGCGGCAATATATTCCGCGGTGGAAGCTGGAAAAACCAAGCTCTGGACCGGGTGGTGCTGGACCAGATCGGCATGCTTGCCACTGTCCAAAACTCGTTGTATCTGGCGCAGGTTTTACAGGCCAAAGGCCAGGCCACGCAGGTTTTTTCAAGCTTCAGCATGGATGCAGTGGCGGATCGCTACACTTCCAGAGCAGCTTCCCAAGCCTTGGCAGACGGAAAAATCTGCCTCCTGGGCGGTGGAACCTCGAATCCGTTTTTCACAACGGACACCGCAGCCGTGTTGCGTGCGGTGGAACTGAAGCTGGATCTGGTTTTGAAGGGAACCAAGGTGGACGGTCTTTATGATGCCGATCCCGCCCAAAACCCCGATGCCAAGCTGATCCGCGATGCCACCTTCGACCAATGCCTCGAGCAAAAACTGAGGGTGATGGACATGACAGCCTTTTCGCTGGCACGCGACAATGGCATGCCCATCAAGATTTTCAATATCAATCAACCCGGTGGCTTGGGTCAGGCCATCACCGATGCCGACAGCGGCACCCTCATTCATCCCTGAAAAGCAGATGTAAAAGGAGTTTAAACAATGGAACAGTTAAAAGCAATATCAAAAGATAAAATGGAAAAATCCTTCGAGGCCCTGCTGCATCAATTTTCCAGGGTCCGCACCGGCAGAGCCAGCGCTTCCATCTTGGACGACGTGCGCATCAACTATTATGGCACGCCCACCCCGGTGAAGCAACTTTGCAATATCTCCATCCCGGAGCCGCGCACCATCGTGGTTCAGCCCTGGGATAAAACCACCCTTGCCGACATCGAAAAAGCCATCCTGGCGGCAAATCTGGGCATCACTCCGGACAATGACGGAAACGTGATCCGCCTTCCTTTTCAACCGCTTACGGAAGAAAAACGCCGCGAGATTGTGAAAAGCCTGAAAAAATATGCCGAGGAAGCGCGGGTTGCAGTGCGCAACATTCGCCGCGAAGCAAATGAACAGGCCAAAAAGATGGAAAAGGATTCCGAGATCAGCGAAGATGAAGAAAAGAAGCTGCTGAAAGAGATTCAGGACATCACCGACGAGTGGATCAAAAAGGTCGACGAAGCGGAAAAAGGCAAAGAAAAAGAAATCATGGAAGTCTGATCAGATCAGCCTTTCTCTATAATCAAGCCCGGTTTCAACGCCGGGTTTTTTTGTGTCTGGATCACGTGCCGGGGTTTTTTCCACAAACTTGGGCTTGACAAAGATGCTCATGGCTTTGGAATAGTGTTCAGTTGAAAATCAAGCTGAAAACTTATTTTTGGAGAAAGACAATGAAAGTTCGCATCACGTTTGCCCTTTTGATTCTGCTGCTTCTAAGTGCTTGCGCTTCCACGAATTCTGGAAAGCCAAGCGAATATGGCTACCTCATCCTTTCCGGCAGCATGGTGAACCGGGAAGCCAGAGTGGATGGAAACCTGGTTGGAGTGGATCCTGCCGAAGACACACAAAGAGTGCGTCTCAAAGCTGGCAACCATGTTTTGGAACTCCGTTCAAAAAACTGGGTGCAAAATGAAGACTTCACCATCGAAGCGGGGGAGAAGACCGTCATCCATTTACCCTGATTTTTCAGGTAAAAGAAAACCGCCGTCCAATCGGGGACGGCGGCGCATTGATTTATCAGCGTTTACGCATCAGTTTGAATTGCGCTGAAATCTGTTACGGTTAAATTGCTGCTTTTTTGCTTTGCGGCATTCTGGGCAGCGCTGGGGTTCGTTGGTAAAGCCTTTCTCCTGGTAAAATTCCTGTTCGCCTTCGGTGAACACGAATTCCCGGGAGCAGTCTTTGCACACCAATGTTTTGTCCGGCATGACTTTCTCCTTCTTTGTTCGGGACGTCTGACATTCGGGTATGAGGCTATCCCAGAACATAAAAAGGAACAAGCTCAAGGAATGTATATCCCAGTAAAGTGAAGCCTATTCTATTGAGGCGTTTTCCTGTCAATATATTTTTTCAAAGTTTTTTCAGAAACTGGTTTTGTCAACAAAATTGAAGCCGTCAATCATGAGACTGGGCATCAAACCGATGCTGGATGTCAATTCTTGTTTTCCCAAAGCCAAAATCCGTCTGGTGGCATCGTGAGGAATCTCATTGAAACGCAGGTTGTTAACCGCGTGCCTCACTTTTCCATCCTCAAAATAGAGCACGCCATCGCGGGTCATTCCTGTGAATTCGCCGGCTTTGGCATCCACGGTGCGGATATACCAAAAACGGTTGATGATCAAGCCTCTGGGAACCATTGCCATCATTTCTTCTTCGCTCACATCGTCGCCGGGGATGAAGAAATTGTAAACGCTGAGGGGCTCGATGTTCTTTTCTTTGGCCCAGTGCCTGTTTGTGGGCAGGTTTTTCAACACGCCGTTTTCCACCCAAGTGATTTCTTTGCTTGCAATTCCTTCCATATCCCAGGGCAAAGCAGAAAGCCGGGCTTCTTTAAGGGTGGAGCGCAGGCTGAATTTGGGTCCGAAAAAGGCTTCGCCAAGCTTTCCGGTGTAGGGCGTGAAGCCTTCATCGCTTTGGCGCCGGTTCATCATCCAAGCCATGAACCAAAGCAGTTCTTCCCAAGCGCTGGGACGCAGGATCACGGGAATTTTCTCGGGGTCAAAATCGTGCAGATCTGCCAAACTGTCGGCCTGGCTGCCCAGGCGATCCAGTTCTTCTTCCAGGGAAAAGCCGCCAAAATCTTTTGCGCTGTAGGATACCTTGGTTTCCACGGAGCCTTTTTTCAGGGTCATGGAATGGCCAAAGTTTGTGCTGGTGTCGCTGCCTGCAAATCCGTTTTTGGTGAAGAGTCCCACCTCCCACAGGTGTTTTTCGGTCATGCCGGAAACTGTTGCATCCCATGCTTTTGCACGTGCAATGGATTCGGACACGATTTCCACCATCTTTTCCGGTTCCAGTTCGCGGGTTTCAGGGTCGGAGTTGTCCACCTTGGGCAGTTCCTGCGCACCCACGCTGGGCATATATTCCGGGTCGGGACGATTGTAGCGGGCAATGTCCTGTGCAGTTTGGATCAGATATTTCAGGGTTTCTTCATCGGCCTGATTCACCCTGCAGGAGCCGGTTTTTTGTCCGAAGGCAACTTCAAGATTGATGGAAAGGTTCGGTCCTGCAATATGCTGGGTGATGCCGTTTTGGGCAAAGCGGGTTTCATGGCTGTCGCCGAGGCTGATATTCAGAGTGTAATCGTCTGCCTGACAATTGTTTTTAACGAATTGGGCGATTTTTTCGAAAAGCGGGTTCATTGTGAACCTCCCACGCGGATGTTGCGGAATCTGGCTGTGCTGGCACCATGGGTCATGCGCGCGGTTTGGCTGGGCTGTCCCTTGCCGCAGTTGATCACGCCGAAGGGGCGCCAGAAACGTTCGTCGCAGATGGCGTCGCAGCTGTTCCAGAATTCGGGGTTGTTGGATTTGTAGAGCACTTTTTTCAACGGACGGTGCAGTTTACCATTTTTGATTTCCCAGAAGAAATCGCCGCCGAATTGGAAATTAACCCGGTGCTGGTCGATTGAAAAGCTGCCCTGACCTTGGATGTAAACTCCGTCTTCGGTGTCTGCGATAAGCTCGGCTGGGGTCAATTCCTCTTTTCCGGGCAGAAGATAGAGGTTTGGAATGCGGTTTATGGGCTGATCATAATAGTAGGTGGCGCGGTTGCAGCCGCGAGAGCTTTCCAGCCCGATTTCCAAGGCGGTGTCGCGCGTGCTGCCATATTCGTTCAGGATGCCGTCTTTGATGATGAACCATTTTTGTCCGGGCACGCCGTCGTCGTCGAAGCCTGCTGTGGCAAGGCCTTCGCAGAGCGTGTTGTCACCCATGAAGTTGACGATTTCGCTGCCATAACGGTAGTTTTTCAGCTTCTCCGGAGTGGCAAAGGAAATGCCGGCGTAGTCGGCCTCCCAACCCAAAACGCGGTCCAGTTCGGTGGGGTGACCCACACTTTCGTGCATGGTGAGCCCCAGATGGTTGGGATCCAAAATCAGAGTGCGCCGTTGTTCCGGACCCAAGGGTTCGGCCTTGACTTTGATCAGGGCTTCTTCCGCCACCTGTTTGGATTTTTCAATCAGGTTCAGGCTTTCAATCCACTCCCAGCCGGCGGCACGGCCGCCGTCGTTAAAGCTGCGGCTTTGGCTGTCTCCATCATGAACCGCTGTGGCTGTCATCACTGGAGTGATCCACTGCGTGTTCAGTTCCAGCCGGCTGCCTAGGGTGCTGCCAAACAGCTTTTCATCACGGTGCATCACCAGGTAGAACATTGCACGGCGGATGCCTTCAAAAGACAGCATGGTGCGGTTCACTTCCAGCATCAGTTCAATTTTTTCCTTCAGCGGGATGCAGGCGGGGTCTTTCAGCACCGGGGTTTCATATTTGGCAATGTAGCTGCGTTCGGGGGCCAGCCGTAATTGTTTGGGCCGGTTCATCTTGGCGGAAAGCTCGGCAATTTCCGCTGCGCGTTTCACGGTTTCCAGCACGGCTTCATCCGAAAATACGTTGGAATGGGCAAAACCCCAGGCTCCGTCTTTAAAAAAACGGATGCCATAGCCATAAAGAACGCTGTTGGAAGTGTTTTTCAGGCTCAGGTTTTGCAGAAAGATCACCTCGTCGGTGGTCTTTTGAACGCGGATGTCGGCATATTCGGCACCGAGGCTTTCAGCCGCGTTCATGGCCAGATCGAGATATTTCATAAATCCTCCTCTTGGGATTTTTATTGGCGCATTTCATCTGCCCACAGATCAAAAAAGCCTTTAATTTCAGAAAAATGGGAGCGCCAATGCTGTCAAGGCGGATTTTGCCATTGACAGCAATGCGGGGTTTTTGCAAGGTTTGCAAAAGTGGGAACAGCCTGCCAAACAATGAGATGGAGGTTTATAAACAACATGGATTGCCCCTTTTGTAAAATCAAAAAAGATGCCGTTCTGGCTGAAAATGAATATTTTCAAGCCATTGCCGATATCCGCCCCGCTTCCCAGGGACACAGCCTCATCGTTTCCAAACGTCATGTGAGGGATTTTTTTGAGCTTCTGCCGGAGGAAGCCGCTGCGTTGCATGAACTCAGCCTGAGGCTAAAGACAATGCTGACAGAGAAATATCAGCCCGACGGCTTCAAGCTGCTGATGAATTGCGGAAAGGCGGCGGGACAAACGGTGTTTCATTTCCATATGCACATCATTCCGCGCTACAGGGGAAAGCGTCCCAGCCTGCGCGAAGCGGCGACGGCGTTGAGGGAGTTGGCTTAATTTGGGAGTATGGAGTTTATCTTGTTTTCAGGATAAAAAGATGCGATCTGGTTTTTAGATCACCCTATCCAGCACGGGGAGCATTTCGTCCAGGAAATCAGCATAGCGGTCTTCCAAAATGGCTTGGCGCGCCATCTGCATTAGTTCTTGGTAAAACCACAGGCTGTGGATGGTGGTGAGCCGCATGCCCAAAATTTCGTTCATGGTGATGAGGTGGCGGATGTAGGCTCGGCTGAAGTGTTTGCAGGTGTAGCAGCCGCATTCGGGGTCGATTGGTGAAAAATCTTCCTTGTAGCGGGCGGCTTTGATGATCATTTTTCCGTGGCGGGTGAAAATGCTGCCCTTACGGGCGTTGCGGGTCGGCATCACGCAGTCGAACATATCCACGCCGTTTGCAATGTTCAGTAGCAGGTCGCTGGGGGTGCCCACACCCATCAGATAGCGCGGTTTGTTCGCAGGCAGGACGTCGTTCAGAAATTCCGTGATGCGGAACATGTCTTCCTTGGGTTCGCCAACTGCAAGTCCGCCAATGGAATAGCCTGGAAAATCCATCTCCATCAATGCCAGCGCCGAACGCTCACGCAGATCTTCATAGATTCCGCCCTGCACGATCCCAAAAAGTGCCTGTTTCCTTTCATTTTTAAAGGCAGCCTTGCCCCGTTCCGCCCACTGCAGCGTGGTTTTGAGCGACTTTTCCACATATTCGCGGGTGGCAGGCCAGGGCGGGCATTCGTCAAAGCTCATGATGATATCCGCTCCCAGGGCTTCCTGGATTTCCATAACCCTTTCCGGGGTAAAGAGATGCGGGCTGCCATCGATGTGGGATTGAAATTTCACGCCCTCGCGGCTGATTTTGCGCAAACCCGCCAGGCTCATCACTTGGAAGCCGCCGCTATCCGTAAGAATGGGTCTGTTCCAGGAAATGAATTTATGCAGACCTCCGGCATCGCGGATAAGTTCATGTCCCGGACGCAGATAGAGGTGGTAGGTGTTGCCCAGAATGATTTGCGCATGAGTCTGTTTCAGCTCGTGGGGACTCATGGCTTTCACAGTGCCCAATGTGCCCACCGGCATGAAAACCGGGGTCAGGATTTTTCCATGTGAGGTGCTGATCGTGGCGGCGCGGGCTTTGCCGCTGGTTTTTTCAAGCTTGAAATGGAACATGGCGTCACCTGTTCATGGCACGCAGGATTTCGCTGGTCACATCTGAATAGAGCGCCAAAACCATCAGTGCCATGAGGATGAAAAAGCCGATGGATTGAAGCACCGCGCGAACCTTCATGGGGATGGGGCGGCGGATGATCCCCTCCAGGATGGAAAACAGGATGAGTCCGCCATCCAAAACGGGAATGGGAAGCAGGTTCATCATCATCAGCATGAGGCTGATGCCGCCAAAGAAAACCAGCAGATTGCCCAGACCGCGTTTGCCCATTTGCTGGCTCATGCTGACGATCATGACCGGACCGCCCACGGATTTTTTGAGTTCGGCAGGCTGGCGCAGCAGTTTTCCCAGCATTTTATAGTTTAGGACCACAAAATTAAGTGTGTTGTATGCGCCCATTTTGCCGGCTTCCGCCAGGTTGAAGCGGCGGTCATAACGCACAGGCTGATATTGGGTTATGCCGATGGCGCGGTTGCCGCCGGAGCTTAGGCTGGCCTCCAAACGCAGACGTTTTTGGAAGCTTTGGCCATCACGTTGGATCTCAAGCAAAACCTCATCTTGGGGAGCGTTCACGATCAACTCGCGCATTTCATACCAGTCGTCCACAAAGACGGAATCCACCGCGGTGATGCGGTCTCCGGGCTGCAGTTTGGCATGATAGGCCGGGGTCTTGGGCATCACTTCGCCCACACGGGTGTCTGCAAACGGCCAAAGGCTTGTGGCAAGCGAATCCAAATCCTTGGAATCAAGCTGCAGCCTCACTTCCCCGCCCTCCCGGTTCAAAACGACCTCGCTCTCGGGCTTTTCCAACAGCCCTTCCCAGAAATCGCCAAAACCAATGACGGGCTTGCCGTTGACCGAGACAATGCTGTCTCCCGGGGCAAAGGTTTCCGCCCAAATTCCTTCCACGCGGCTGAGCACGGGTCTTTGATCTTCAATCCGCACCGGCAGCACAAAGGAGAATATGAAGAGCAGAAGCCCCAAAAGCAGATTGGCAAAGGGTCCGCTGAGTCCGATGAGCGCCTTTTTCCACCAGGCTTTACCCAGGAAGGAATCTTCATCCTGCAGGTCTGGGGAATCGTCGTGCTCCCCTTTCATTTTTACGTAACCGCCCAGAGGGATCCAGCTCAGGCGCCAAAGCACGCCTCCGCGTTCCCATTCCTTGATGGGTTTGCCGAAACCGATGGAGAATTTTTCAATTCCCACCCCAAAGGCGCGTGCCGCCAGGAAATGCCCCAATTCATGGATGAAAATCATCAGAGCAAAGGCAAGGATGGTAAGGATCAGTGTCACTTGGCGCTTTGTTTTTCTGCGATACTGATGGCGATAAACGACGCCACATCAGTGGAATAGGAGCCCGTGCCAAATCCTGCATCGTAGCCCAGTTCGATGGCAAGTTCGTGAGAAATGCGCGGACCGCCGCAGATGAAGAGCATCTTGTCGCGAAGCTGCTCTGCTTCCGCCAGTTCGATCAGCTTGGTGAGGTTTTCGATATGGATGTTTTTTTGCGTGACAACCTGGGAAACCAAGACCGCATCTGCGTTTTCCTCACGCGCACGGCGTAAAAGCTCTTCCGAGGGGACCTGCGCCCCCATGTTGATGGCATTGAACATCTGATAGCGTTCCAGCCCAAAGCGATGGTTGTAGCCTTTCATATTCATGATGGCGTCGATGCCAACGGTGTGGGCGTCACTTTCGATGCAGGCGCCCACCACGGTGAGCTCTCTGCCAATGTTTTCAGCAATATAGGCATCGGTGGCGTCCATATCCATCACCGGGGTTTCCACCACTTTCACCTTGATGGAAGCGGGATCCACAAAAGCACCGGTGGCAGCATAGGCGATGAAATGGGTGAACCCTTCGCCCAAATCGCGTAAACTGCAAACCTCGATTTCATCGAAGCCCATGCCTTTGAGCAGCAGGCGCGCAGCCTCCTTGCCCCAGGCGTCAGCAGGAACGGGTAAACTGAAGGACAACTGCATCTTGCCGTCGCCGGAAGTGTCGCCATAGGGGCGGATCATATCTTTGGTGCTCATAATCCCAATTCCTTTTTCATCTTGTCCAAAAATGGGTTGAAATAGCCTTCATCGCGGCGGAAAACTCCGTCCAGGCCCTTGCCGCCATTTTCGGGGCGCTTGATGTCGGCAAAATCGCCTCTTGTCATGGCTGGGAAAAGCCCTTCGGCAGCCACTTTTTCCAAAAATTCCACCGCTTGTAGCAAAACGGCGTTGGCACGCTGATTCACAAAGCTGTCCGGGGTCAGGCTCAGGTTATCCCCCAGGTTTTTCACCGCCTTGAAGATATACTGCGCATTTTCGATTGCCAGGGAACGGTCCACCAGATGCGGGGTGTGGATGGCTTCGGTCATCATGCCCAAAAGCTGTACGCCCTGGCTGGTGAGCTGTCCGATGAAATTGAACATCGCTCCCATAAGGTGGGTTTTGAAGATATTGCCGCTGGCGTATTTGGTTGGCGGCATATATTTTACAGGCGCATCCGGGAACAGTTCGCGGGTGAGCAGAGCATGAGCGAGTTCATAAGAAAAACTGTCCTCAATTTCGGGGTCGATCTCGAAGGCATGTCCCAAGCCCATCTTTTCGGGCTTCACACCGCTGAGGAGGGCGAATTGTTCATTCAAAAGCTGGGAAGCCGTTACGGTATAAGCCTTTTCGATGGCGTCGGAGGTGGTGAGATAGTTGTCTTCCCCGGTTTGAATTTCGATGCCGGCAAAGGCGTTGATCATGCGGCTGAAATATTGATCCAAAAGGGTTCTTTTGGGATTGATGTCACGGAACAGGATGCCATACATGGCGTCGTTGAGCATCAAATCCAAGCGCTCCATGGCTCCCATGGCGGCAATTTCGGGCATACAAAGCCCTGAAGCATAGTTGGTTAAGCTTATGTAACGCTGCTGGGTTTCCGAAACCTCATCCAAGGCGGCACGCATGATGCGGAAGTTTTCCTGAGTGGCGTAAGTGCCGCCAAAACCGACGGTTGTGGCACCGAAGGGGACGTAGTCCAAAAGCGACTGCGCCGTGGAACGGATCACGGCAATCACGTCCGCGCCTTCAGATGCGGCGGCCTTTGCCTGAACAGCATCTTCATAAATGTTTCCGGTGGCGACAATTACATAGATGGCGGGAACACGTCTGGGACCATATTTGGCAAACATCTCACTGCGCTTTTCGCGTTGGGCGCGGAGGTGGTCCAGCATCTTGTTGGACAAAGTGTTGAGAATATCAAAAACTTCCTGGGGATCCTGCGGTGGAATCTTGCCAATATCCAGTTCGCCGCGTCCAATGGCTTGAGCCACTTCCATCACATCCATCTTCTTGGCCAGCATGGCGTTGGCCAAGGGAATTGCCGCACCTTTGTCGATGGCGCCGATGCTTTGCAGATGGTCCACAACAACGTTTGGCAACGGCTTTCCATCCTCCAAGGCACCATCCACACCCAAAAGGCGCAGAACTGTGCGTTCAATGGCCAGCGAGGAATATCCGCCAAAGAGCCAATCGAAGGAATTGGCGATGTTGGCAGCCGCGTTGCGGGCGCGTTCCTTCATTTTGAGATCAATGTCCAGTTTGAGCATCAAACTCTCCCAAAGTGTTAATTATTCAATCTTTTGCACGTTTTTTGGGACGGCTGAATCCGTCAAGGGAAAAGCTGTGGAGATCTTTCCCTATATTGGCAAAGAATCCAGGACGGTGAAAATCACAAGTCATTCACATTGCGCCCGATCCACCCTTGCCCGAAAGCGTTAATCAAGTGGTCATCAAGCCTTAATCAAGCGTTAATTATTAAGACTTGATTAAGGCTTGATTAAGAAGTGACTGACGCTTTGAAACAAGGTCCGGATTGCTGATATTTGAAAGGCTGAAAGACGAAGACTGAGGGAATGAGCGTGTTGCAAAATCAGATAACTGACTATGACTAAAGGTAGTTAGTCGTGATGTTTGAACAGAAATATTGGTTTTTGAAGAAGCAAACGAATGATATTGGATAAAAAAAGACGCGAATCACCGGGATCCGCGCCTTTGTATTTGTGACACTTATTGGAGTTTACTGGATTACGATCTCTTTTTGAGGAGTGGGCTCCTTTTTTGGGATGAGCAGTTGCAAAACTCCGTCCTCCATTTTGGCGGAGATTTTTGCCAGGTCGGAATTTTCCGGCAGGAGCAGGTTGCGGCGGTAGTTTCCGCTGTAACGCTCGCAGCGATAGATGGTTCCACTTTGCTCTTCCTTCTCGATTTCGCACTTTGCCTCAACCAAAAGCTGGTTGTCGTGCACGGAGATCTTCACATTTTCTTTCTTGAATCCGGGCAAATTGGCCAGGATCTCATAGTTTTTCTCATGCTCCACGATATCCATGGGCATGGAACGGAAATTATCTTCGGCGGTCTCTTCTTCGAAGGCGCGATTGAAGAAATCGTCGAATATACTGATCATGGTGCCCATTGGGCGAAGCTCCTGTCCCTTGCGATAAGGTACGATCTTCATTTTGAACCTCCTTTGTAAATGAATCTCTACAATCAATATAAAGGGGTAATCCAGAAAAGCAAGCAAAAATTAGCAGTCTCACAAGGAAACTGCTAATTTGGGGTTATCGGTGGTTGAGTATATTGGCTATTTATCTGATCAGCATCATCTTACGGGTTTGTGTGAAATCACCTGATCGCAGTCTGTAATGATAGATCCCGCTGGCGCAGGGGCGTCCATTTTCGTCACGTCCATCCCAATGAAGCTCCATTTCCTGCGAAGCTGGCACACCTTGGAACAGTGTTTTCACCAGACGCCCGCGCAGGTCGAAAATCTGCACACTTGCTTCGCGACCCGGTTCCTTCAGGCTCAAAGAAATGGATGTTCTGCCTCCAAAGGGATTGGGTCTGTTTTGTCTGAGTTCGTTCACCAATGCCGGGACGATTTCATCTTCCGCTGCGGTGTCGCTGGATGTGGAAAAGTTCCGGATCCCGCTGAAATTACTGTAGCCAGCGGCATTTTGAGCCCTCACGCGCCAGAAATATGTGGTGGAGGGTTCCAGGCTCCCCATTTGCGTATTGGTTTGGGTGAGCCCCTCCAAAACCGTTTCCACCGGCACGAAATAGACGTTCCTTGCCAATTGCAGTTCATAGGTTTCAGCAGTGGCGCTGGCAGACCAGGAAAAATTCACGGGTTGGGCAAGGTTTGCGGCACCCTGAGCGGGAAGCAGCAGGGCTGGGGCTTGAGGCAGTTCGCTCACAGGTCCGGTGGTGAAAGTCATGTCCTGACAGAAGGGACCGACTCCCAAATCGGAGTAACTGCAAACGCGCCAATAGTAGGTGTGGAAAGGGGTCAAGCCGCTGAGCTGATATTGGTTGTGGGGATGGTTCAAGGCGTTCACCACAAAGCTGTCGAAATTTTCATCCGCAGAAACCTGAAGTTGGTATGAATCGGCACCGGGCACGCTGGACCAGGTGAGCAGAGGGTTGGTGGGAATATCATCCGCTCCATCGGGCGGCCAGGTTCCCTCGGGGACACCCACTTCGCTGAGAATGGTGAAGGGATAGGTGTTGCTGTCACTTTGTCCAACTGAGTTATGGGTCACTTTCACATAGGCTTCGGTGGTGCTGATCAAGGGAATGTTGGTCCACAGGAAACTGCCGCTGTTGGAGGCGTTGCCGTTCAGCAGGGTCCAGGTGTTTCCGCCGTCTGTGCTATATTCCAAAGTGACGGTGCCGGTTGGATATTTGGATTTCCAGGTGATGGTTTTATTTGTGCCTGAAAACCAGGTTTCTCCGCCCTTGGGATGGGTGATTTGCATCTCGGAAATCTTCACTTTGAAGGTGATGGTTTGCCCTGCTTCGCCAATTTCATAGATGTTCAAGCCGCCGGGTCTGTCGTTGCTGGTGAAGCCGCTGGGAATGGTGGATTCATTGATCTGTGTGCGTCCGCTCTGCAGGGAAAACGCCGCTTGGGAAAGGCTTCCGTTGGTGGTGCTGTTGTTTGCGTTGGGACGGTAGATATACAGTTCATCCGGCGGTCCGGAGGCGTTTCCATCGATCGTGGGATCAAGCCGGTAAACCAAGAGTCCGGTTCCGGGCAGGTTGTGATCGTAGTTGCCATAGCCTTTGCGATATTCCAGCAGATAGGATTCACCGGTTTTCCAGCTGGCGATGCGGTAGATGTTGTTTGTGGAAGAAGCAGCCACCGGCGAAAGTGTGTAGGTGCCGGACTCTGTGATCCAGGGAACTTCGTCGAGCCACTGCCCGTATTTATATTTCATCCAAGCGCTCATGTGTTGGGGCGGGGTGAGGTTTGCGCACATGATATCCCAGCTTCCCACGGGGTCGATGGTGCTGTCTTCATATCGATAAAGGTCAGGTGCTCCCAGGCTGTGGAACATTTCGTGTGAGAGCACGCTGGCTCCGCTGCTGAGGGTGCTGGTTTCAAGCTGGAAATTGAAATCCCAGACCCGTTTGCCGTGGATGTAGGCATCAACGGCGTAAAGCACCCAGCGATGCGGCCAGAGCAGGTCTGCCCAGCCTTCCGGACTGCCCTTGATGATGAAGCAGGTGTTGTCCACAAAGCCATCACCGTCTCCATCGATCACCAGATCCGTGGGGATTGTAGATTCGATCGCGATCACAGCGCGTTTCAACATTTCCTGTTCCCGATCCGTGCGTTCCCAGTCATCCTGGTAGCCATTGGGGTTGGAAGCGCTGTATTTTTTGAAATAGCTGCGAGGGTAAGTATCGGTATAACAGAGAATAACGTCTCCATTCGGGATGGGGTAGAAGCTGGAATCCACATGCAACTGTTCGTAGGAAGCTTCATGGAAATAGCGCTTCATGGAATTTCCGGTGGGGTTGTTGAAAATCTCTACATAGCCGGCGATGCCGGTGGTAAAATCCGGATCATCGGCAAATTTGATGAAGATCACGAGGTTGTTGAAATCTCCGGTGTGTGGAGAGCGTGCATTGCTGTAATCCCGCAGATGAGCCAAGCGCTTATATTTTTGGGAAATCAGTCTCTGCGAAAGGTTTAAGCCGGGTTCCAGTCCTTTTTGGGCAGGCTGATCTTTTCCAAGGATCCAGGAACCTGGAGCCAAGCTTTCACCGTCACGAACGGCGTAAACATAGTGGCCTTCGTCGTTTTGCATGACTGTGTAGTTGTCTTTGTCGTGCAGCCAGTTGTGAAATTCATCGCCGCTGGCGTAGAGTTCGACCCTTTGGCCGTCTGGCTGGACAGCATCGACTTTTTGGAATCTCAATGGTGCCGAGAAAAGCGCTGACAGCGCAAACAGCGTCAGCAGAAAAAGTAGTATCTGTTTGTGGGACATGGCGTTATATCCTGTTTGTTTTGATTTTGAAAAAGCCCGAAACCAAGGCAGGGAAATGATCTCCTCTCGATTTGGGAATTCCTTAATATGCATATTTTGTTCCAACAAAAAATCCGGTGGGTTTGTTTTTCTAAAATAAGCCTCTTATGAACCCAGCAAAATATCTTACAACATCATGCGAATGCCTTTGGCTTCAGAGGGCGAAAATTCAGTGGCAGAGGCACTGAATGATGTTTTCATGGGATTGTGTTTGATCGTGATGGAGCCATGTTGCCAAGCTCATTTGATGACAGTGATTTCGCTTTTCCGCTTGACATTCCACCACGTTTGAAAATTATGGTTTATTCCATTGAAAATCTCATATCTTTAAGGAGTTAGATAGATGAAAAGGACATATCAACCTTCAAATCGTTCACGTAAAAACACACACGGCTTCCGCAGCCGCATGGCGACTTATAACGGCCGTAAAGTTTTGGCCCGCCGTCGTGCAAAAGGGAGAAAGAACCTCAGCGTGTGAGCCATGCTTCGTAGGATAACGAAGCACAGTGAATACCTGGAGTTCAGCTCTCCAGACCTGTTTTTGCGGAGCGACCATTTCTATGCCGCGGTGCTGTATTCTCCCTGCGAATTTGCCCTGGGCATCACCATTGGAAAAAAAATCGGCAAAGCGCATGTTCGAAACCTGCTTAAACGCAGGATCAAAGCTTGGATGCAACTGCGTTCCCAAGATCTGCCAAACGGCTTCAGACTTAATCTCATCGCCCGCCCTGGTGCTGGCGAATTAGCATGGAAAGAACTGTGCGAAGAACTGAACAAGGTGGCGGCGCTGCTGCCACAGGGGTCCTGAAACAGGTTTTGCGCCTGCCGAATCTATTGTTCATCGGCATCATAAACCTTTATAAGAAAATGATTTCGCCCATTTTGCCCAGCGTTTGCAGGTTTGAACCCAGTTGCAGCGAATATGGCCGGCAGGCCTTTCGCAAATATAATTTTTTCAAGGCCTTTGGCCTCACCGCCTGGCGCATTTTGCGCTGCAATCCATTTTGCAAGGGCGGTCACGATCCGCTTCCCTAAGGAGAAAATGTGGATAAGCGAACTTTTTTAGTACTATTCGTGGTGGTCATTCTATTCTTTGTGTGGAGCACATATTTTGCACCGAAACCCAAAGCCGGGAATCCCAAACAAAATGCTGCTGCAGACAGCACGATTCAAGTGGCAGAAGACAGTCTGAAACAGCAGCTTGCGGTCTCGCCGGGAGTGGTGGACAGCATTTTCAAAGGCGCACAGAGCATTCAGACAGAAAAGCTGGAAAACGACAGATTCAGCGTGAGTTTCACGAATCGGGGCGCCGCCATCAGTTCCATCGAGTTGAAAAAATACAATTGGGCTGGAAACGATAAGCGTCTGGTGGACTTGGTTCCCAAGGATAAAAACATTGCCGGAATCACGCTGTTGAACCATCCCGCCACCATGCCAAACGATCTGCGCAATGTGAACTGGAACTGCGAAAAAGAAGACAAAAAAGTGGTGTTCTGGCTTGGAGATCAGGAAAAGCCGCTGGTGAAAAAGAGCTTTCAACTGGATGACAAATATGGCATCCTGATGGATGTGGAAGTGAACAGCCCCAATCCGGTGTATGGGATTGAATACGATTTTTCCGCGGGCATCGCAGACAGTGAAGAGGTGAAACCCAAAACCAAGGATCAGGATTACAAGCTGCTGCTCTACACGGAAAATGCACCCCAAAAGATCACCCTTCCCAAAATCAAAAAAGACAAATTGCAGGGTGACCTGAACTCGTTCAAATGGGCGGCGCTGCGCACCAAATATTTCGCCCTCGCCATCATGGAAACAGGCACACCGCTTTTGCGCCACTACCGTGCCAGCCTGGCTGAAGGCAGTGGAAACCCCGCCATCGTGCTCGATTCCAAGGATGAAACCGCTTCGCAACAGTGGAAGCAAAGCTTTACGATCTATGCCGGTCCGGCGGATTATGAGCTGATGCGCAGCTATCCGAACCGGCTGGAACAGATTCCCGACCGTGGACCGGGCTGGCTGCGTTGGCTGGCAAACGCCATTGCCTGGCTGCTGCAAACCCTGCACCGCTTCATTCCAAACTATGGTGTGGTGATCATCATCTTTGCGCTGTTGTTGAAACTGGTCACGCATCCGCTTACAAAAAAGAGCATGGATGCGAACTTCAAGATGCAAAGGATACAGCCGCAGGTTCAGGCAATTCAGGCCAAATACAAAAACGACCCCAAAAAGATGCAGGAAGAGCTTTCCGCGCTGTATAAGGAAGCGGGCACAAGTCCGATGTCCGGGTGTTTGCCGCTGCTGCTGCAAATGCCCATCTTCATTGCACTTTACAACGTTTTGCGCTATACCCTGGATATGCGCAACGCCAGATTCGCGCTGTGGCTGAAAGATCTTTCCGAGCCTGATCCCTACCTGATATTACCCATCATAATGGCAGGATTCATGATCCTGCAAAGCCTGATGACCCGTCCTTCCAAAGAGGCGTTGGAAAAAATGGACGAAAAACAGCAGGCGATGCAACAAAGCACACGCATGATGACCTGGCTGATGCCAATCATGATGTTCTTCATCTTCCGCGGGCTGCCATCAGGTCTGGTGCTTTACTACACTATTTTCAACATGTTCAGCGTGGCGCATCAATTCTACACCCAAAAACGCCTCAAACAAAAGGAAATAATTTAAATGGCATTAATCGAAAAAACCGGAAGCAATATTGAACTGATCATAGCTGACTTCCGTAGAGAACACAGCATTCGAGACTGGGAACTGAATTATAAAATCATCAAGAAACCCTCAAAAGGCATCTTTGGTCTATTTGCAAATAAAACCGCGGTGGTACGGTTTGACCTGCCCGAGCTGGGCGAACGTGCGGCGAATTTCCTCTCCCAATTGTTGACTAAAATGGGCATCCAATATAAAAAAGTGCATTCCCAAACCAAGGGCAAGACTGCCTTTTTGGAAATTACCGGCAGCCAGGATTCCGGGCTCTTGATCGGGAAAAATGGCTATATGCTTGAAACTTTGCAATATATGATCAACCGTATCTTTGAGAGCGATCGTGGCTTGGATCGCATCTATCTGGATGTGGATGGCTATCGCCAGCGCCGTGAAGCTCAGTTTTTGAATCAATTCAAACCAATTTTCAAAAAAGTGCGCGAGACAGGCAATCCCCAGACCCTGGAGCCTTTGAATGCCGGCGATCGCAGGACCATACATCGCTATGTGGAGCAGGATAAAAGCCTGCGCACCCTCACCATCGGCGAGGGGGAAAATAAACGCATAGTGGTTTTTTCCGCAAAGCAAAAAGAAAGCGAAGTTCTGTCTCAAACCAAAAAACAGCTCAAACCTCAGCCGCAGGGTAAAAAGCCAGCCCCGAAGGCCGTTGCCAAGCCGCGTCAGGAAAAGGATGCCACTCCCAAAAAGCAAAGTCAGGCGCGCAAACCCCAGTTCAAACGCAAAACCGGTGGCGGTGAATGAACCCCACAATCAGCATAGATCGAGTTGACGCGGGAAACTATTGGACCGACGGCGGCGCGATGCTGGGCGTTTTACCCCGTGCGATTTGGGGTAAAAAGGTGCAAACCGATGAACGCCATCGCAAAAAACTGGCGCTGAACCTGCTTTTGATCAAGACTGAAGACCGCAAGATCCTGGTGGACACCGGTTTGGGAAATCGTCTCAACGAAAAACAGCGCGATATCTATCGCCCTTCGGAATTCATGCTGCCTGCTTCCTTGGCAGAACTTGGAATCAGGGATCGCGATATCACGGACGTGGTGCTCACACATCTGCATTTTGATCATGCCGGTGGGATTGTGACAGGCTTGGGTGCCACAGACCGGCTCACTTTTCCCAAGGCAAGACATTGGATTCAAAAGACCGAGTGGGAAACCGCCAAAAATCCCGACGGGCTGAACCGTGCAGCCTACAGCTTTGAATGGCAGCTTGCCTTGCTGGAACATCAAGGGAAACAGCAACTTATCGATGGCAATGTGGAAATCGCACCGGGGGTGACTTTGGTGAAAACCGGAGGTCACACCGTGGGCAGCCAGATTGTGGAAATAGACGGTCCCCAGGGGTTTTATATCTATGCGGCGGACATCATTCCCACGCTGTTTCACAGTTCGGCGGCGATTACCTCGGCTTACGACGTATGCCGGGAAGACACTTTCAAGGCCAAGCAGTATATCTTTTCGCGGCTTAAAGAAAAGAACGGAAGCCTGCTTTTGAATCATGACCTGGAACGCTGGGAACTGAGCGCTGCGGGTTTGAAGCTTTAAAAATCCAAGCATAAAACACGACCCGGGCCAGTTTTTTTCACCCGGGAAACGCAGATTCTGAGATAAAAGGCAGAGCGTAAGCTGGAACATTTTCGGCTGCTCTCACATAAAATTATGTAGTTGAATGACCTGTGCGCAAAAAAGGTCTTGACAGTAGAGCGGCATCCTTTTTTTTGGTTTTTACATGACGCGAGGTGGAGCAGCTGGTAGCTCGTCGGGCTCATAACCCGAAGGTCGAAGGTTCGAATCCTTCCCTCGCTACCATATTTTACCCGGCGCTGGTCGCCGGCTTTTATAATGTGTTAAGAACGCTTGTGGCGGTGTAGCTCAGTTGGTTAGAGCGTCGGAATCATAATCCGCAGGTCCGGGGTTCAAGTCCCTGCGCCGCTACCAGTTCTTTTTTGGCGCCAGTAGCTCAGTTGGATAGAGCAGCAGCCTTCTAAGCTGCGGGTCAGGGGTTCGAATCCCTTCTGGCGTGCCAGATTATCCTCAGCTTTTAGATACATCGATCCTTTGAATGGTGGGTGTAGTTCAATGGCAGAGCACCGGATTGTGGTTCCGGGCGTTGGGGGTTCGAGTCCCCTCACCCACCCCATCCCATGGATTAATATGTCAACAAACGATACACTGCAGCTCGGACTGGATATTGGCGGTTCCAGCATTAAATATGGCTGGGGCTGTAAATCTGGTTTACAGTTTTTTGGGTCAATTCATCACCAAGAAAAATCACTTGCCGGTTTTAAACAGAGTATTGGCTTGATTTTGGAGGAATGCCGGCAAAAAGTGGGCTTGGACAGGATTGGTGCCGTGGGCATCGGAACCCCCGGAACCATTGACCTGCAAAGCTCAAAGCTTGTGGGCGTGAACCCAAACCTCCCCTTTTGGACCAATCTTGATCCGCGCGATCTGATTCCTCCTGATTTGAACATCCCTGTTTTTTGTGACAATGATGCGAACGTGATGTGTTTGGCGGAAGCCTGGCTGCGCGGTCCGGACAAAAAAGTGGCGGGCATCACCGTGGGAAGTGGCATCGGCTGTGGGTTTGTGATCGATGGAAAAATCTATCGCGGCGCGCACGGCTATGCGATGGAACTGGGTCACACCACCAGTTTTGCGGATGGAGAGCCCTGTTTTTGTGGCAGAAACGGATGCCTGGAGGCATACACGTCTGTGGAAGGGCTCAAACGCCGGATGCAGAACATACCCGGTGCAGAAGATAAGCTCTTTGCAGGCAGCGGCTTGCGTGAGTTGCTGGACTTCAGTCAAGACAGGATCGAGGCAAGAAGGATTATCCAGGAAGGTTTGAAAACCCTGGCACGGGGCATCAGCGATTTGGTTGTGATCCTGGACCCGGATGTGGTGGTTTTGGGTGGAGGTGCCATGGACGGTGGGCTTTATTCGTTTGAAGAACTTGTCCAAACCGCAAAAAGCTTTATGCCCCTGCAAAATGCGGAAAGAACATCTGTGGAAAAAGCTTTGGAAGGCAATCGCGCAGGCGTTTTGGGTGCCGTTATTCTGGCTTCCCAAGGGCTTGGATCTTTTTAGGAACAATTTTTGCATACATAATAAGTATCATTTTACAGGAGTTTATAACATGAAAAAGGCAGCTTTGATTTTGGGACTGCTCGGTATTATGATGCTGGGAGTCCTCTTTGCACAAGAGGCGGATGCGCTTAAAGAAATTAAGGCAAACCCGGAACCTGTGGAGGCATCCACAGACATCATCTTTGTTTTCAACAAAAAAGTTCCCGTTCAAATCAGCATCCAAAATGGGTTTGGCGATGTGATCAAAAGCCTGTATTCCGGCGTTTCCGAGCTCAATTTCAAAATTCATTGGAATCGCACCGATGATTTTGGCAACTATGTTCCCGCCGGAGCTTACTATATCGTGGTCACTGAAGGACGCTACACATCCACCAAAAAGACCCTCATCCTGAAATAAACAAAGTTTAAGCTTCTTGGCACAGCCCAGGCCCCGCTGCAGTGGGGCTTTTTTTGTTTGATTCTGCAGATAACGGATTCTATATAGGCGCTTTTGATGGTGATTTGTAACATAATTTGACATCATTGCAGCAAAAGCTTGACAGATTTTGAGAGTTGTAAAATCATAACTTCAGTTTGGGGAAAAATGGTTTTTTTGAAGCCGCAATATCAATTCCCCTCAGTGCGGTCACTGTTTTCGCGGTGCGCTCAGCCTTCAAGCATCAGCAAATGTGCCGCACAACACACTGGAACATTATGAAATTATTTACGAATGCCTCTTTGCCCACTTCCTCAACAGCCTTGAAAAGGGTGAATGTCCTCTTTGATCAAAAGATCCTGAAAATCTCACCCGAGCCCATTGAATCTGAAGAAATCAGCCAGGTTATCGATCTCAAGGGGATGATCCTTTTACCGGGCGGGGTGGACGCTCACAGCCACATCATTCGGGAAAAAGACCCCACCAAAAGCATTGCCCGCGTGAGCAAAGCCGCCATCCTGGGTGGCTGGACCAGCTTTGCAGAGCTCAGCTATCTGGACCCCAAGCCCATCACCAGCACGGAAGCGCTGCAGGCAAAGAGAAAAGTGATCGAAGGCATTTCCCATGTGGATATGGCTTTATGGGGAAATGTGGATATCGACGATTATCCCTACCATGCCGAGGCTGCGCAAGAACTTTGGGGCGTGGGAGCCGCAGGCATCGCGCTGATGAATCCTTCGCCGAACCCACAGCTCAGCGCTCTGGACTTCACCGAGATCATGGACCTTTTTTTGGATATCTACGGAAGTGACACCGCCTTTGCCTTTCAGGGCTTTGATGTGGATGCCGGAGCAGATTTCAGCTTTGAATCCCAAAGTGATGCCATCAAAAAGCTTTTGCGCCGGATGCAGGAAAACCCCATCCACATTCCCCGGGTTTCGTCCTTTGCCACGGTGGAATTTATCAACAGCATTTCCAAGCGTTCCGATATCTCTTTTTCGCTCTGCATCGCAGACCTGATGAAGCACTTTTCGGGCATCGATCTGGGGCAGGAAGTGGACTTTGAAAGCCCTGAGAATCAATTCTTTATGCTCTTGCGCACCAACAAGATATATATGCTTTCCAACAATGTGGAAAGCGCTGTGCCACCGGCAGGTTTAAGCCCTGCCTTTTGGGGAACGCCGGAGGCTCTTTTGCCATTTTCATATCTTTGGGCACTTT
Source organism: Candidatus Cloacimonadota bacterium (assembly GCA_012728875.1). GTDB lineage: Bacteria > Cloacimonadota > Cloacimonadia > Cloacimonadales > Cloacimonadaceae > Syntrophosphaera. Next base: position 3,886 of record JAAYEF010000032.1, on the reverse strand, counting down.
CGGAACTATGGAAAAAACGCAGGATTTCGCTGGCCACCGTGATCAAAATGACCAGCGAAAATGCCGCCAAGCGTTTGGGATTGTACCCCCAAAAAGGCAGCCTGGCAGCAGGTTCGGATGCCGACTTTGTGGTGTATGACCCCGCCGGCAGCACTGTTTTCAAAGCCCCGGACGGCAGCGAACATCAGCTTGAAGGGTCAATTTCATCCGTGTACCTGCGGGGTGAGCGAGTTGTGCACAACGGAAAAGCAGCCCCTGCAACCGGCATATTTCTGCCTCGCAGCACAAACCCCAAACGCCGCCACAACTCCACAACCTGGATATAATTTACAAAATTCATGGAGGATAAATGAACAACCTCGACTACTTGAAAAGCATTCTGGACAGCTATCCAGAGCTTCAATATGAACTGGTGGAAAAGTTTTGGTCAACGGACTTTCTCCGTTTTTACCAAAGCCAGACCAACTACAACATTTCCAAAGACAACATTGTGGTAAGTGCCTCAATCTACAAGGGTAAAAAGAGCTTCGCCTTTCAATTGGACAATCCCGACACCAAGCAAATCGACGCCGCAGTGAAGGACACTTTGGATGTGATCGACAAACTGCCCGAGGACCCCGATTTTGTGGACCTCGAAAATGACCTGACCTTTGCCGAACCGCGCGCCGTGACAAACAACATCGAGGCTCTGAGCTTGGACAAAAAAGTGCGCATCCTGTCGAAGATTGCGGATTCTGCTTCCACACATGGCTTTGAGATCTTTGGCACTTTCATTTGCAATCACCAGAAATACCGCATTGTAAACAGCAACGGCATGGATAAAAGCAGCGAAAGCTCGCCCATCTATCTGGAAGTGAAAGCGGTACGCAATTCTAACCAAGTCACGGTCTTGGAAACCTTTGGCGGCGAAAATGCCGGCTTACTGGATGAGGATGCCTTCCTGCAAAGCCTGCTGCGCCGTATAGCTCACGGCAGCGGCGAGATCATTGATGTAGAGCCAGGCTATTACGATGTGGTTTTGGCGCCCCGCTGCGTGGCGGAATTTGTCCAATATCTAAGCTGGGGAATGAGTGCCCGCGCCCTGGATCAAAGCAGCAGCTATTTCGAGGGAAAGCTGGATGAAAAGGTGTTTCCGGAAAATATCAGCATCATCGACGATCCCAGCGACCCGGAAATGATCCGAGCTGACTATGGCTCCAGCGGCCACATCTATCGGCGCCTGCCTTTGATCGAAAAAGGCGTGTTCCGCAACTTCATGTGCGACAACTATTACTCCCACAAAACCGGGCTTCCCAAAAACGGCAACTCCGCCTCCTGCCTCAGGATCGAACCCGGGACAAGAAATTTGGACGAGATGATTGGCAGCGTGAAACGCGGGCTCTACATTTCCAGCCTCCACTATATGAACTTCATCAACCCCCGCGAGACATCCTTGACCGGGCTCACCCGCGACGGCACCTTCCTCATCGAAGACGGAAAGATCACCAAAGTGGTGAACAATCTGCGCTTTACGGAAAGGATCGAACGCATTTTGAACAACGTTATCGGCCTGGAAAACCGCTGTCAAACCATCCCCTTCTCTGAAAACTACGACAGTTTCGACATAGCAACCGTCAAGGCGCCCCATGCCTTGGTCCGCGATTTCAACATCAGTTCCTCCACCAAAACCATTTAGGAGCACCTCATGGAACATCTTGTAAAACAGACAATTGCAAAACTCTCACTCCCGGAAGTCAGCTTTGCGGATGTGCGACTCACCCGCACCGACTGGGAAAGCATCTACTTTATGAACGGATTTCTGCGCGGCTTTGGCAGCAATATGGACGCCACAGCCATTGGCATCAGGGTTTTGGTGAACGGATGCTGGGGCTTTGCCGGCTCGCGGGACCTGAGCCCAGCCTCGGTGGAGCGGCTCATCAAGCAAGCCATCTCAAACGCCCGCCAGGGCAGCGGTTTCCTGCGCAATAAGGTGGAATTTCCCGCTCTGCCTGCATCTGAAGCTGAATATATACATAAACCGGAAATTGACCCATTTGCCATGCCCAAGGAGGAGAAAACCGAGTTTTTGGGCAAACTGGCTGAAGCCATCAAACCCCAGGGAAAGATCGTGCACTCCACGGTGATGGCACAATTTATGCGTCAGGAAAAATATTATGCCAACAGCGAAGGAACCTATTCTCATACAGTGTTTTACAACACCCTCCCCCTCATGGAAGTGATGGCGGCTGATGGTGGGCAGGTGCAATCCCGAACCTGGCCCGGACACATGAGCGCAGGTCGCGGCGGTTTTGAGCTTTTTCACCAACAAAAGTTCGTGGAAAACACCCAGCGCATCATCAAGGAAGCCACCGATCTGCTTGATGCGCCCGTCATCGAAGAGGAAAAAGCCGACATTATCATCGGCAACGGCCATCTGGCGCTGCAACTGCATGAATCCGTGGGACATGCCACCGAGGCAGACCGCATCTTTGGCATGGAGATTTCCTACGCTGGAAAAACTTTCATCAAGCCCCCAATGATCGGCTCATTCCAATACGGTTCGCCCATTGTAAATATCTTCAGCGACAGCACAGACCCCGCCGGGCTTGGTTTTCACCCTGTTGACGACGAAGGTGTGCCCGGAAAGAAGCTTGATATCATCAAAGACGGAATTCTGGTAAATCAGCAAACTTCGCGTCACATTGCACATCTGCTTGGTTTGGAACCTTCAGCGAACATGAAAGCCTCTTTTGCAGACGATTTTCCTCTGGTGCGCATGACAAACTTCTGTCTGGCGCCGGGAAAAGGCAGCTTGGATGAGCTCATCGCCGAAACCGAACATGGCTATCTGCTTGATTTTACAAAGACTTGGAGCATCGACGACAACCGGAATAACTTCCAGTTTACTACCGAGATCGGTTACCGCATCGAGAATGGTAAGATCACCGGCATTGTGAAGGAACCCACCTATTTTGGCATCACCAAAGATTTCTGGAACGCCTGCGACAGAGTTTGCGGTCCCGAAGAATGGGGTTACCACAGCACCTTCCACTGCGGCAAGGGCGAACCCGGCCAGGTGATGCAGCTTTCCCACGGTGTGGCACCGGCACGCTTCAAAAACATCAACGTTAGTGTAAAGATCTGATTATTAATTAGGAATAGAGCCGGCTGTTCAGTTGTTGGACAGCCGGTTTTTTTTTCTGCAGGATAGCTTGCGAGTCAATTTCTTCATTTATCTTATGTAATTTTTTCAGCCAGAATATCTTAGCAGACTCAGCAAGCTATTTATTTCCTCTGATTATCATCCTTCGTCTAGGAATTGATCCGGGAACTGCATCCTGTTTCAAGGTGTCGATCACTTCTTAATCAAGCCTTAATCAAGTCTTAATAATTAACGCTTGATTAAGGCTTGATAATCACTTGATTAACGCTTTCGGGCAAGGCGGACCCGTCCTGAACAAGCTTGACCGAAAACCCAGATCAAGGAGAGAAAATTGTAAGAAGTCATGCACCTAAGTTCCCTATGGAGAATCACTTAAGCGTAAGAAAGTGGTGTCTGCCCCCGCGGTTGAACAGCGGTTGTTCAAGATTTGAAATATGATGGGCTATTGTGGAAAGAATCCGGGTTGAACTCTAAAAAAGAAACAATTAAAACAGAGATTATCGGATCCTTAACTCTATCTCCCGTTGTATTTTAACATCACTTCACAAACGCTATCTTGCCATTTTCTGGCATTGGCAACATTGCTTACCTTGTTACACATGACCACAAAGACATATAGAAGACCTTTGCACATAAGCCCCAATCTTTCATTCGGATTTGGCAAAAATAGTCCAGGAAACATGTCATAATAATACTGTAAATAATTCTTGACAAAATAGTTAGCTATATTTATTGTCACTCCAT
>JAAYEF010000031.1 GCA_012728875.1 Candidatus Cloacimonadota bacterium | reverse complement strand
GTTTCAATCCTTGTTATTCAGGAAGGGGGGGCTAAATCAGTCTGTAAACACTGTTCCCGCCGGGAAGTTGCCCAGTTTCAATCCTTGTTATTCAGGAAGGGGGGGCTAAATCCGCGCAAACACTTATTAAAAGGAGCATTACCAATGGCGTTTCAATCCTTGTTATTCAGGAAGGGGGGGCTAAATTGTCCAACACGCCATTCATAACCAATTAAGAGGAGTGTTTCAATCCTTGTTATTCAGGAAGGGGGGGCTAAATCCAATCTATTGGAATTAATTTCATGTATCGAGCAGGTTTCAATCCTTGTTATTCAGGAAGGGGGGGCTAAATTAAAAAGTTTGATGCCTCTGAAATCCCAGGCGCAGTTTCAATCCTTGTTATTCAGGAAGGGGGGGCTAAATCAATCTCTCCGCTGACCTGCGGCAATGGTATGGCACGGTTTCAATCCTTGTTATTCAGGAAGGGGGGGCTAAATAGACGCCGCCTGGCGAAATCTACCACATGCCGGCGGTTTCAATCCTTGTTATTCAGGAAGGGGGGGCTAAATATGGATTTTTGGAGAGCGGACAGCGGAACTGTCTGTAGTTTCAATCCTTGTTATTCAGGAAGGGGGGGCTAAATCCATAGAAGGGGTTGGGAGCAGCGACTGGAGCGCCGGTTTCAATCCTTGTTATTCAGGAAGGGGGGGCTAAATTGGATGAAGGACGTGGCAAACTGGCGCCTGACCTGGAGTTTCAATCCTTGTTATTCAGGAAGGGGGGGCTAAATCGTGAAAATCCGGTATAAGCTGATGGTTCATGATAAGTTTCAATCCTTGTTATTCAGGAAGGGGGGGCTAAATTATGCCACAGCGTGTCCGCTGTGGGGCTGTAGTTCAGTTTCAATCCTTGTTATTCAGGAAGGGGGGGCTAAATTCTGGCACAGGGCTGGGCGGAGTGTCATTTCGGGATGTTTCAATCCTTGTTATTCAGGAAGGGGGGGCTAAATCCATGTATATCGATAAGCCATTCAAACTCAATCTGTTAGGCTGGAATCCCAGTTTGGGAAAAATCTTAGCCAGGGACGGGTTTTGTGCATTAAAGCGCACAAATCCTCGTCTCAGGAATGGCACCAAACACTCTATACGCTTGTAAAGAACTCTTCTACACCGCAATTTTCCAGATAAATTGGGCTCAGGAAACGCAGAGATTCCGGTATGTGCAATCCGCACATTTAAGTTTATTAATTTTAGCATTTGGATAAATTTCATTATTTATAATGTCGAAGATCTCGTCAAGGATAATCTTGGCATGATCACAGTTCTTTTGAGTAATCTGGATTTCTTCCAGATGGTTTCTGGATCTGATGTAAACAATAAAGGCTTTGTTCACTTCAGTTTTAAAGCTTTCCATCACCAGCAAGGCATACAGAACCTGTTGATATCTATAGGTTTCAAATATTTTATTCTCCCAAAAGGCATATTTATAATCCAGGGGAGCAGCGCTGCCATCCTCCAGAAATAAAAGCTCGTCCATCCTGCCCACCAATCTCAGGTTTTGAGAGGATAGATACAGGTCTGTGAGCTTGTTAACGGCACCTGCTTTTTTTCTGAGATAGTCTTTATTTTGCACCAACTTTCTTTCGTGGATTGTTCTCCCTTTGTTGACCAAGGCACGCCGATGTTCACGTTGTCCCACTTTTACTACATTCATGTAATAGACAAAGCGTGGGCAAAAAAGGTATTCCATCACCTCGCTGGGAGTTATATACTGAAAATCGCTCATAGCAGCAAAGCTTTAATCTCGTTGGTTATCAAGTTTGGATCAAATGCCTGCCCCATCAATTCGCAATTGTTAAAATCCTCCCTGCACATGGGAAAAATGTATACCCTGTCGCAGTCTGGATCTATCAATTCTTCGATTTGGCATTTTAACTCTTTTCTTTGGGTGGGATTTAGTTCCCCCAAAAAGACTGAGTATTGAACCCGGTAGATTCCAGCTTTTTCACAATATTTTCCCACTTTGGTGCGGGTTTTATCTTTAACAATATCATACATCACCCAAGTTAACATGGCTCCTCCTGAGGGTCGGAGTCCTCTTTTTTTGCCAAAAAGTTTTGCAAGCGTGTATTTTCAGAAGCATCCAGATAATCTTTTCTTTTGCCAACCAAAGCGTTTGCAAATGCGTGGGCATCAGCTTGGATGGCATCCACTCGTTTTCGGTTTTTATTATGATGCCTGATTATGGAGTCGAAATGTTCCAACAGAATGGGAGCCAAAAACTTCTTTCCCAAAGTGGTGAGCAGCACGCCATTGTGCGCGGGTTGCAGAAATTCTGGTTTGAATTTGTGGCGGGAAAAAATGTAGAAGACCGGTTCATCCACCATGATGCGGTATGGCTCGATAAAATCGAAGACAAATGATTTTTTATTGTAGTTGTCACTGTGCAGCAATCCGATGTAGGGATCCAGCCCGGCGATGATCAATGCCCGTTCCACTTTGGAATAGAGCATTCCATACCCATAGTTCAAAAACAAATTGAAGGCGTCTTTTGCTGGTCTGGAGCTGCGCCCCTGGAACCTGTATGCTTCGGGCAGCAAATCTGCAAGCACTGCATAATAATTTTTCCCGGCATTGCCCTCCCAACCCATAAAGCTGGGCGCCATATCCTTCAGGCTTCCTTCCGCGTTCATCACATTTTGGGCTGATTCCCACATTCGTTCCAAGGAACCGGCATATTTTCCGTCTGGAATACTGCGTTTGGAGATTAGCTTTTTGAGCAACCGGTATTGGTTCATGATTTTCAACGCAATTCTTTCCTTGATGAAGGAGAGGCCCTGTTCATTTTGCAGCATTTCAAGCTGACGCCTGCGAATGGTTACAGTGCTGCCAATTTTGGGAAACCATATCCGACCGTATGGGTCTCCATATTGATCAAGGAAAACGATATCTATATTGTGTTCCATCGCCAATTGGATGGCGTCTGTACTAATGGTGGCAGCGTTTGAGATCACGATGGAAGATATTTTGTTGGGTGCCAGCTTCTGCCGCTTTCCCTCCACCGAGACTTCAAACATTTCGTCTTTTTTGCGAATGTAGCTACCGTAGGTATTTATATACAGTTCCATGTCATAGCTGCCATTGGTTATAGATGTCCACCATCTCATCCAAAAATCCAGTTTCCTTGCAGTAGGCGCTTGAGACATGTTCTGGCCTCAGGTAAAATTCGTTTTCGGAAAGCTGTTCCAGGTGTGGGTTTTCCTGTTTGTGACGCTCAAGCTTGCGCGAGTTTAAGCCCAAGCGATAGCCTTTTAGCTGGTTTGAAAGTTGTATCAAACGCAGGCGCAGGGCTTGGTTTTCTTCCTTTTCCATGGGTTTTGTCTTCATCTCCGCGCGGATAGATTGATATTCCAGAAAAACTTGCTCGATATCTTCATTTTCAAGCAGATACAGCGTTACATCATCATAATTGTCTTGTATCAGCTTGAATTGTGAGATGGTGTGAGAATTCCTGCCATCGCTGTCATAATCCAGCTCTCTAATGCTTTTCAGGGTTGACAGGCTGGCAGCTTTGCAATCCAGAGAATTGAAATAGCACTCGGTGAGTTCTTCAAAATCCAAGCTGCAAAAATCGGTTTTACCTTCCAGGGCGGCAGCGGTCTGCTGCAGGAGATATTTATCGTAAACCCAATTTGCGTAAGGCCTTCCCTCGTCGTCGGTGAAACGGCAAAGATGAAATTCTCCGCCCAGGCTACCCAGTTCGCCATGGCGGTTACACCTTCCAGAGCTTTGCACCACGCTATCCAGCGGAGCAAAATCTCTGTAAACCACATTGAAGCTGATATCCACTCCCGCTTCAAGCAATTGGGTGGATACCAAAACAAGGCGAGCGCCTTCTTTCAAGCGCCGTAGAATCTTTTTTATGAGGGCGCTTCTGTGGTTCGGGATGTGGTCTGTGGTGAGGCAAAAAACTTCGTGGCCGGGATCCAGGTTTTCCTTCAGATACTGGTAGGCGCTTTTGGCAGCCTTTTTGGTATTAAGCACCAACAACAGGTTTTCATGGTTTTGTTGGCAAAGGTTTTGTACGCATTCAGATAGTTTGACTTCCTGGGGATGATATGTCATTTTCACTCGGTTAAAAACCTGGTGGCTGCTGAAATCAGGTGGACTAAGCTCCACCGCGTCTTTGGCATCCACAAGAGCAGGTTTGGTGGCAGTGCAAAGCAGGATGTAGGTGCAAAACCGGGTTGCCAATACCTTGAATAATTGCCTCAACAGCTCATGGTATTGGGGGTCAACGTTTTGAATCTCGTCCAGTATGACCACGGAGTTGATGATGTTCCGCAGCTTTAACAGCATTGAATTGCGGTTTCCCACCAAACTGTGAAACAACTGCACGAAGGTGGAGACGACCATGGCGCTGGACCATGACCCAACTACAAGCAAATCGTTCAGATAATCCCAATAGTCATAATCTTCATTTTGCTGGGTCAGTTTATAGTAGTTTTGCAAATGGTGGTGACGGATTATGAATTGATGCAGCTTCTGATCGTCCAACTGGTGGTTATGTTGAATCAGTTCACGGTACACTTCATAGTTTTGGTCTATAATGGAAGTGTAGGGAAGGCAGTATAACACACGTGGTTTTTTAGAGGTTTTGAAACGCAAGGCATCCACAAAGTTCATGCAGGCAAGGGTTTTTCCCGTTCCTGTGGGCGCTGTGAGAGTGTAAAGATACTGGTTTTCAGCTATGCCCTCCACCGTCGCTACGTGCCTGAAAAACTGGTCTCTCAACATATTTATCTGAGTGTCGGGCGCGTTTTTGAATCTTGAGAGCCTGAAGGATTTCGGGTTCGTATCCAGTTCCAGCACAGATTCTTGATAATCTGCCAGATCTAGGCGCGCTGCGTCTGCCTTGTCGCTGGCTATCAGAATGGAAAACAGTAAATTCGCGATTAGGAAAAGTTCCAGGGAGCCTTCTGTGTTGTCTTGGATAAAATCCACGTAGGCAAGCTCTTCCAACAGATCCTTGAGCCCGGATTTGCTCAAAGGCATCAGCTTGATGCCGTGTTTTGCCAAAAATGCTTCGAATTCTGGAGTCTGGTTCATACCATCAACAATATCCTGATAGATTTCCAGGGTTTGGAATATTGTAGCAGCAGCCATGCCTTCCAGATTTTGAAAGGAATCGAGATTGCCATGGTGACGCTGAATCACTTTAAATGCCAGGGGCGCGGCAAAGCTGGGCAGCTTTGGGCTGTTCAGATTTTGGGCGGCGATTACCGCCGAAACAAGGCTGTGCCTGCTTCTGGGGTCGTGATATCCGCTTGAGCTCACTTTTTTTTGGAAAAACGAAGACGCCTTGCCGATATCGTGTAGAAGCCCGATCCTGTGTGCCAAACCGGCAAGGGATTCCTTCGAGATCAAGCTCAGATTCAAGTTCAAGCTCTCGATGCCTTCCTTGCCGGCTTGTGCAACATTTTCCAAATGCTCTGCCAAGAGTTTGCTTTGAAAACCCTTGGAAGCAGGATGAGATATTGGTTCCATTATAACTAAAGGAAACTTATCACGTCTTGGGTTTCCGAATCCAGCAAATAACAATCACTGAATTCACCTTGCATCCTCAGCCCGTTGGCATGAAAAAGAATCTCATCGATGCGAGCAAGGCGTCGCGATACCTTTTTCTTACTCTCTTCTTTTTTTTGTTCCAAGGGCATACGTTCGATTTGCAGAGACCCCATCTCTTCCAAAGCTGGCTTGGCCTTGGAAAGCGGGATGGCGCTATCCACATATTTAGCGGCTGGAAGGTGTTTGAATTGATGCGAATCGTAGCTTCTCAACAAGGTCAGGTGTCCCGGAAATTGTCGTTGGCCAAGATAGATGCCAAATCCAAAATCCTGTGCCCTGATTTTTCCCTCCAGCGATGCAAGCAATTCGTTTGTGCTGTGATAGCCCAACCAAATCCGGTAGAAAATGCCACCTGTTCCCTGACCTGTGAGCAGTTCAAACCTGCATTGCTTGTGCTTGGATGCATCATTGATAAGATCACTTGCCGAATTTCCCGGCATATAGTTCATGGTCTGCATGAATTTTCGCGGCTGACTGTCAAATTCGAGGGCAAGCGCCAAATACAGCTCTTGCGAACTCAGGTCGTCGTAATACGAATCCCTGTCTTTCAACAATATGGACGCGAACATTCCCGTTAAAGCCGTTCTGGGCGGCAAAGTGAAGGAAAGCGAGGAAGCATTTGTATAGAATTTCCTGAAATGGGCGAACCTGCCTCCCAGCCTCAATTCCAGGATTCTGTCGGGGTGGCCTCTGGCGTTCATTTCTGTCTCCATTAGTGGGAAAGAGTGAATTTATCTGTCGCTACTGCGAGTCCATCCAGGTTTTCCACTTTCAGCTCTTCATCCATCCAGAGGTAAATCTTGTGGATTTTGCCTGCATTTTGGTTCAAATACGCCGTCAAAGCGCTCATATCCAAGCTGTAGTCAGATATTTTCCTGATGAGATGCAGATTGTCTTCTGCGGCTCCTTTTGGACGAAACTGCAGCATGGGTCGCAAATCTTTCAGGAAAGACGTTTTGTCCTTCAGTTCCACCCTCATGTAAAGCCTGGGATATTGACCAATTTTACTGCGGGTGCGCGCCAGTGGAATGGCTTTTAACATTGCTTCATCCAAAAAAGCGAGGTCATCCAGTTTCATTTGAGTCCCCGCTGCCACGTTTGCATTGATGCTGCCTGAGAATGCAATCAGGGAATAGTAGAGCCTGAAATCCTTACCCACGCCTTCTCCGCTGGAAAAACTGGACGTGATGGTGGAAGAATCCACCAGCTCAACCGGATGCAGGGAATAACCCCAGGCAAATTGGACAGGTCCAGTGTAATGACCTTCAGTGGTGTCTTTTTCGGCAGTAACGGCACCGAAAAGCCTTACGTCTATCAAGTCGAAATGCGTGAGTTTCTTTTCCTTCAGTTGTTTGTTCCGATCTTCAGCTTTTTTGGCGGAAGAAGTGATGAAAATCTCCTTGCCCAGGCCCTGTTCAAAATAGTCTCTCAGATAGCGTTTTAGCCTAACGTCTGAAACAAGGTTTGTCTTCGTGTCGAAATCCTCGCGGGGTTTGTTCTCGTTGTCCATGTCCCCATTGGGATTGCACATTTGCGCATCATAAAGGTAGAGTATTTCAGAATTCCTCTCAATCATTTTTATCCTCCTCGGACTCTTTTTCTTCTTGTTTGGATTTGCTGAACATAATGCCCAGATAGTTTTCATAAGCTCTGCCTGCAAGTAGGTAATAGACCACTTCCTGAGGCATAAGATTCGATTCTTCCATCCCCATCATGGATTCACTGCAATACGCAAGCGCCTGGTTATCTGGCCAGACGTCGCGGATTTTGAGGTATTCCTCCACAGTGTTGTAGATTGATTTGATCTTACGAGGGGATATTCCCTTGAAATTCAGCCGGTTTGAAAACGTCTTCTTTTTGGTTTTTTGAAATTCGGCGTTTTCGATTCTGGCAATCAAGACACCCAGTAGGAACAGCCCCCTGTAAAATTTGCTGTTTGCGGCATCTTGGAAAACAAAAGCATGGTTTTGAAAATACTCAAGGTATTTTTCGTGGTTTTTTGGGTCAAGCTGTGCGCTTGCCGGATCTTGGTTTTGCATTGCCTTTACTCCTTTTAGCATATTAAAATCGTGAAGGTGTTTGAAATATAAGCCCATCATAAAGGGCGCCAGATCATGTTCCCAGTATTTGTCCTTGCTGGAATACTCAGCTTGGGACCAGATATTCACAAAGCTCCGAATGAGCTCTGGATAATGGAAATCCTGTCCCTTCAGGTATCTGCTCACAAGCTGCGTGATCTGCTTGGAGACGGGGTTGTAATCATCTTGCTTTTTGGATTTAACTTGGGGCAAAATCAAGTGTCTAAGCTTTTCAACACTCAAATCCCAGTATTCGCCAATCTTGTAGATTTCCGTTTCGTAGGTCATGTTTTCCAGAGCCTCGGTTTTTTGCGCGAGGTCAGTAAAACTGATATCCCGAATCAAGCCGATAATCTTAAATTCCTGCTTCATTGCTTCTTTGTAGAAAAAGAACAGGTTGAACCCAGAGCATCGTTTGGAAAGGTTTTTCATCGTGTTGATGTCATTCCTGATGGTTTGTTTTCTGTTTTGGGATCTTCCCAATGAGCGGACTATTGCCTCCAGCTCTGAGCGCTCCACCAATCCGGTTTGTTTGTTTACATTGGGGATGATGATGCAATCCAGATTCATAATCCGAAACTTGAGGTTTGTTGCGGCATGGCTCATGCCCACTAAAAGCTGATTGTCGCAATCCTGGCAAATACCGAAGGATGTGTAGGTTTTATTTTTCGATACACCATCAAAGTACAAAGGGTTCGTGGTTCCGTAGAATTTTTGTTTCAAGGATACTTCGCTGCCCACGATGCCGTCATTCGTGCAGATATGACAAATTCCTTTGATCTCCTTGGCATATCTGCTTTCTACAACCCTATAATACAGATAATCCAAGTATTCCAAACCGTATTCTCCCTCCAAAAGAGGTTTGCCGTCCACATGTAAAGCGAAACCCTGTTTTTCAGAGTATAAATCTTTCAGGCCGTTCTTATGGTAGTCATCCAACTGCTTTTTCAGGATTTTGTTGTAATCACTGCTTTTGAGCCCTGGAGGGAACAATTCGTCATCTGAGACATCTGGAAAGCCTTCTCTTTGTTCTGGTTCCAAACATTCCCGATTCAAAAGGAAACCTGTTTCTGTCTTGATAAAAAAACTGTCCCGGATTTGGTCCAGAAACTCTTTGAAGACTGCCGCCTTATCGGGTCTGGACCAGCCGATATTTTTCATCTCTTTGTCGTCCAAGGCGTGCCACAAGGAAAACCCCAATATGGAACCTAAGGCATTGGTGGTGGCAAAGATATTGGGATCGTTTGGCGCTGGTTTTCTAAAAAGCATGGTTTTATCAGCTTTTTCATGGGTCAATTCGTCCTCAAGTCTAAACTTTGCCTGCTTGGAAGCCATGTCCAAGTTCAGCACTAACAATCGACCGTAAGTATCATCTAGCGTTTTGTATTCATGCAATTCAGAACAGAGTTGTCTCAATATAAAGCGCTTGTACGCTGGAGATTGTTTGTCTTCTATGCCTTTTTCTTCAATTAAGAGCTCGCCAATCGAGCGATACTGAATGATCATTCATCCTCCTTTCTTGATGTTCACCACGCCAAACCCTCTGGCGCTTTGTTTGCCCAAACCAAAAAGGTCTGGAATTTGGAAATTTGCGGTGAATTCACCAGTAAAGCACTGCATTACTTGGTTGTGAAAATTCACTTTCATCGGCTTGAACCAACCGTCCACATTTATGTTGTCCATATCAGGAATCCAATAATCAAAAGCCTTGGAAAGGGTTTTCAAGTTGTTTTTTAAGATTCTTTTTAGCAGTTGCGCTCTTTGGAATCTATCCATATCCAGATACTGTTTGAAATTTTCTTGGTTAAGTGCCATCCAAGGGGATTGGAATCGATAATTCTGGTATTGCTGGCAATGGCCAAAATCCTCTTCCATCAGGCTTGCCTCTCTTTCATTGGAACTGATCTTTTGACCATTAATATCCAGCTCATTCACCTCCATAAACACCTTTTTCAGTAGATCCATCCCTTCCCCTATTGCCAAAAGAGCAGGGTTGCGATTAACGACACGGTATTGGATTCGAGGTGCTCTGAAATCATGACCTTGCTCAGGAAGATGGTTGTGAAACAAATGTTCCTGTGGGTATTTTTTGGAAAAATACCCCCTTAATTTCGGGATGTCCGAAGCTCGGATCTGGACATCCGAAAAAGTGACCACAATGTATTTGATCTTTTTCATAACTATGCTCCGCTCCCATTTATTCTAATGCCAGCTACTCCCAATGAGTCAGCCTACATTAGAATACCAACTGAATTATACGATTTAAATTCCCAAATTATTGTCAACGAAAATATTTGGAAAAATCATGCCTCGCTCGCTCTTTCCCGGTCCGCATTGTCCAGCTGTTTCATCACAAAGCTCCGCAAAATATCGATGGGGATCATTTCAATATATTGTTTATCCACCAGGATGGTGAGGATATCGCGCGGGAAAACCTCTGTGGAACCTTGGGGTGAAATCACTTGCCCTTCTCTTTTCACCAGCGTGATCAAGGTTCCCGGTGGCAGTTCCATATCTGCGACGCGGCAGGAACCCTCATAAAAATCCTCGTCGATATACACTTCCACCAGTTCAAAATTGGTGTCTGTAACCGTGACCAGATCTACAATCTTGTATGTTTTCCGCCTGTCTTTCACCAGGAGATTCAGTTTTCGCGCCAAAGGAATCAGCGAAGTGCCTTGAATAACTACAGAGAGGGTAACCACGAAAAAGACGATGTTGAAGATTTCGTGGTCCGGATCCAAGCCCATAGCTGAAGGATAGGTAGCCAAAACGATGGGCACGGAGCCCTTGATGCCGGCGGCAATCAGAAAGGTTTTTTCCTTCAAGCCGATATCGCAAAACCAGGTGAGCAAAAACACGGTGATGGGTCTTGAAACGAGGCTCAAAATGAGGAAGATCAGGATTCCGTTGCCCCAGATTTTGGCAAAATTATGCGGGAAAACCAAGAGTCCCAAGAGAATAAAAAGCCCCACGTTTGTGATAAAGGAAATGATATTGTTGAAAGACAGCAGCCCTTTTTTGTAGGGAATATTTTGGTTTCCCATCACAAGTCCCGTGAAAAACACAGAAAGCATCCCGCTGGCGCGGCTGACGTTGGCAATGCTATAGCTAAACAACACAACGGCAATCATATAGATGATGAAATATTCCGCCTCGCTCTGGCGGACCTTTTTCATGACATAAACCGCCAGCCAGCCGATTCCAATGCCGATTCCAATTCCGCCTGCAAGCTGCCAAAGAAAATTGAGAATGGAGCTCAGAATTCCGCTCTGTGCACCTTGGATGAGACCGATCACAAACAGGGTCAGAACAATCGCCATGGGGTCGTTTGCCACAGATTCCAGTTCGGTGAGAGTCCTGAGTTTGGGTTCCACATTTTTGCCCTTGAGGATGGAAAAAACCGCCGCAGCGTCTGTTGAAGCCAAAATGGAACCCAGCAACAGCGCATAGAGCAAGGGCACTTTGGGAACGAGGAGGTGAAACACAAATCCCGTGATCAGAGCCGTGGTGACGATGCCAACCGTTGCCAAGAGGCTCACCGGACGCAAAACTGATCGAAAGCTCTGTTTTTTAGTGCCGAAGCCGCCAATAAAAAGGATGAACATCAACGCGATGTTTGCCACTTCCTTGGCAAACACAGTGTTGTCAAAATAGATTAACCCAGTGACGTCACTTCCGAAAATGATGCCGATGGTCAGCGATAAAATAATGACGGGGATATTGATTTTGTGGAATATACTGGCGATCAGAACCAGGGTCAACAGCACCAAAGACGCGATCAACATCTTCTTTCCCCCCGTTCACATTCTGAAAGCGCAAAGTGCCCCAACCGCTGTTCTGAAGCGGCTTCTTTCAATTCATTGGACCCTGGTCCCCGGCATTTTTCATCGTTATTCATACTTAGGGAATAGATTTGGGGACAAAAGATATCTGTCAAGCGGATATTTCGCTTTCGCAACCTGGATTTTCCAAAAACAATCAATCTATCCTGAGCCGATCACGTGCTGCAGATATCCGTTCAGCATATAGAGCACGCGGTCGAATTCCTTTTCACCGGGAACGATGATATCGGCATTCTTTTTGGTGGGTTCGATGAAGGCCTGATGCGAAGGCTTCACCGTTTCCAGATATTGGTTCAGCACGCTTTCAACGTTGCGTCCGCGTTCCAAGATGTCCCGCTGCAAACGTCGTGCCAGGCGGATGTCCGAATCTGAATCCAAATATATCTTGAGATTGGATAGCTCCAGCAAGTCCGGATAAAAAAGGGCAAAAATGCCTTCGAGGATGATCACGTCCGCGCCCGCGATGCAAAGCTTGCCCTCGTTTCGGCTGTGGGTGGAAAAATCGTAGTCTGGAACGTTGACCGCTTCTCCAGCCATCATTTTCTTGAGGTCCTGCACCAGATATTCCCGATCAATGGAATCCGGGTGATCGAAGTTCACTTCGGCGCGTTCGCTCAGATCCAAATGTGCCAAATCGCGGTAGTAGTTGTCGTGGGAAATGATCACAGTTTTCAGCTTGGCGATGCGCCGTCCGATGGCTTTGGCGATGGTGGTCTTGCCGCTGCAAGTGCCGCCGCCGATCAAAACCAGATGTGCTTTTCGAGATGGTTCAGACATTTTCCAAAATCTCCAAAATCCGTGCAGCCACGTCGTTTCCGAACAGTTCGGGACGCGTCCCCTGCGGTTTAAAATCGATGATGGCATTGGGAAAGCCATCGCTGTCCACGGGTAAAAGCAGGTTCCAGCCGCTTTCCAAGGTCTCCACCCATTCCGTTTCAGAGCGCAGGGTCACGCAGGGTTTGCCCAAAATGTAGGCTTCTTTTTGGATGCCGCCGGAGTCGGTAAGCACCATTTGGGCCGAACCCATCAAGCCCAGAAAGTCCAGATAGGAAAGCGGTTCCACAAATCTGATGTTTTTAAAATCTTCAATCCTAAGCTCTGCCAAAACGTTGCGGGTGCGCGGATGCACGGGGAAAACCACCGTCTTGCCCAAGCCATCCAAACCTTTGAGGATCAGCTCCAGAGTTTGGGGATCGTCAACGTTATAAGGCCTGTGC
The DNA here is from genome assembly GCA_012728875.1 of Candidatus Cloacimonadota bacterium. Classification (GTDB taxonomy): domain Bacteria; phylum Cloacimonadota; class Cloacimonadia; order Cloacimonadales; family Cloacimonadaceae; genus Syntrophosphaera. The sequence continues at coordinate 204,317 of JAAYEF010000031.1, read as the reverse complement.
AGGGTTAGCAGAAAATAGCTGCCCGGCCGCAATGCCAGTTCTTCCAAGGCATCCGAACTGCCCTGGGCAATCTCCAGTCCCAGCTTCAAGGCATCGGTCATGATGTCCCCCACCAGCCTGGATTTTTCCGCCAAGCCTTCGCGCCTGAGGTTTTCCATGGCAACGGCTGTGGGGCACAAAAGCAGGTCGGAAACGTGATCCGCCACCACCCGGTTGATTTCTTCCGGCATGCTGCGGTTGAAGCTGCGCAAACCAGCTTCCACGTGCGCTGTTTTCAAGCCCAGCTTCGAAGCCGCCAAGGCTCCTGCCAGGGTAGTGTTGGTATCTCCGTAAATGACCACCCAGTCGGGATTTTCCTCCATCAATATGGGCTCCAATGCCGCCAAGATCTCTCCGGTTTGAACTCCCTGTCCCCCGGATCCAATTCTCAGGTCATGATCCGGATGGGGAATCTGCATATCCCTGAAAAAAACATCATTCATCTGAATATCATAGTGCTGTCCGCTGTGAATGATCACTTCGCTGTGCCGGCTCCGAACCAAGTGGGAAAGCGGTGCCAGCTTCACAAACTGGGGTCTGGCTCCAACAATCTGGGCAATTTTCATGGATACTCCTTGCTGCTAGTCATGAAGACAAAGCTAATAAACTGGAATATATGTCAAGATTTCCTTGCTTTTTCTTTGCTTCGATGTATCCTATAAAAAAAAGTATAGACAAATAATAGCGTTTCAAAAAAAATGACCCTCAGGTGGTCAATCCACAAAATAGGAGATTTGAGCCAACAATGAATTTCGGCAATTTCTTTGGCGATTATATCACGCCGGAAAGACTGAATGTGATACTACGAATAGCGCTGACTCTCGCAATTGGTATCCCTTTGGTCGTTCTCTTCAAAAAGCTGATCAAAAAGCTTTTGCACAACAAGCTCTCGCCGCAAAGCGAACAGCTTGTGACGCGTTTCGCCTATTACATTGCTGTGCTCATCCTGGTTGTGAACGTTTTAAACGAACTGGGCTTCAAGCTCTCCGCCCTGCTGGGTGCTGCTGGAGTGCTGGGAATTGCCGTTGGCTTTGCCTCCCAGACCAGCGTTTCAAACATCATCAGCGGCATCTTTTTGATTTCCGAAAAACCCTTTGTGGTGGGTGATCTCATCGAAGTGGACGGCTCCCTGGGTGTGGTGGACAGCATCGACCTGCTGTCTTTGAAAATGAAAACCTCAGACAACCGCTATGTGCGGGTGCCAAATGAAACGATGATCAAAACCCAGGTGATAAACCTGACCCGCTACCCGACCCGCCGCGCCAACATTGGATTAAAAATTGCATATAAGGAAAACTTGAGTCTGGTGCTGAAGCTGTTGGCGGAAGTGGCCGAGAGCGAGCCCCTGGCTTTGAAAGACCCCGCCCCTTTGATCGTTGCAGATAAATTTGATGACTCAGGCATCGATATTCTCTTCGGCGTCTGGGGCCACACCAAAGATCTTGTCAAACTCAAGACTTCCCTGATGGTTCGCATCCAGGAAAGCTTTTCAAAAAACAACGTCGAAATTCCCTTCCCGCATATTTCGCTGTATGCCGGGGAAGATTCCAAACCAATCAAAATTACCAACGAAGGAAGTGCTAGCAAATGAAAAAGAAACACAAAATCAAAGCCATCATTTTCGACCTAGATGGAACCCTGCTCGACAGCCTGCAAGACATCGCCGAGAGCATGAACAAGGCTTTGGCCGAAGAAGGTCTGCCCGAGCATCCGGTTGAGGCATACAAGGATTTTGTGGGAAATGGGCTATTTAAACTGGCGGAAAGGGCACTGCCCAAAAACCGTCGCAACGAAAAAGACATTGAAAAGATGGCGGAAAAGTTTTGGGTCCACTATGAGGAAAGCTGGTTTTTAAACACCAAACCCTACCCCGGCATCCTCTATCTGATCCAACTCTGTGTGTCCCACAAGATCAAGGTGGCCATCCTTTCGAACAAAGTCCACTATTTCACCAAAAAGATGATCCGTCACTATTTCCGTGGCGCCATGATCAACCAAGGGAAAAACCCCTTTGGCATCTACAGCGGTGAACAGCCGGACAAACCCGCCAAACCCGACCCCACCCGTGCGTTGGAACTGGCTGAGCGTCTGAAATGCAAGCCGGAAAACATCGCCCTTCTGGGAGACTCCCCCGTGGATATTGAAACCGCTAAGAACGCCGGCATGATCTCAATCGGCGCAGCCTGGGGTTTCAGCGGCAGGGAAGCACTTGAAAAAGCCGGCGCGGACTATGTGATCGACAGCCCTGCCGAACTTGCAACCGAAATGGAAAAAAAGCCGATCAACTGATGAAGAGCTTCCGCAAAGAGCTGTGGTTCAACACCTCCAAACGCAGGGAATATCTGAATATCACCCCTCAGGTTCAGGATTGCCTGCGTGAAAGCGGAATCCGGGAAGGGCTCTGCCTGGTGAATGCCATGCACATCACCGCTTCGGTGTTCATCAACGACGACGAACGCGGTCTGCACCAGGATTTTGAGCGCTGGCTGGAAAAGCTGGCTCCGGAAAAACCACATTCGCAGTATGCCCACAATGGCTTTGAGGACAACGCTGATGCGCACCTCAAACGCCAGATCATGGGCCGCGAAGTGGTGGTGGCCATCACGGATGGAAAACTGGACCTCGGACATTGGGAGCAAATCTTCTACGGTGAATACGACGGCATGCGCAGAAAGCGTGTGCTGGTGAAAATCATCGGCGAATGATACAATGAACCCCGTCCTCCAAGGCGGGGTTTTTTTGTGCCTGAAAAGAAAACTGCATATAACTCCCGTCCACCAAAACCCTCACTAATCCCGGTTTTCACATTCCTGCCAGCTTTTGTTTTACGCACCACAATGCCATGGATTTCGTTTTGTGAAAACTTAATCCGAAACGTAGCAAAAATATTGTAATTCATCCTGACTTGGTTACGTTTTTTTGCTTGACAGGGATCAATGTTTTTCCAATCATGAATTGATGTCGTGATAAGTCCATGGCAAGCCATCGCCATGAATAAACCTTTAACCCATAAACAAAAATGGGTGGGAACCGCCCGGGAGTTTCATTATGCCACGCTTTCTGCTTCTTTGCCTTCTGCTGACGGCTGTTGCCCTTGCCGCCCAGCCCCAGATTATTTCCATCCCCTGTTCCGCCGTGCGCGACGCATTTCCCGCTTCCAGCCTGCGCGAAAGCATGAGCCAGCTTGACGCTGCGGGGTGGGACGTTTTGCACTACGATGCCCATCAGGTCATTGCGGTGGATGCCGCACGACCCTTCCCCACTTTTCCAAGTATAACGATCCTGAGCGAATACCCGCCACGGCAGCCGCTGTATCTGATGGACAAAATCTTCCCGGAACGCTTCGGCCTGCAAAATGAGGGGGAAATCCTTTTGGAACTGGATTCCGCCTTCCTGATCCGCAGCCATCTGGATGAACACCAGCTTCGCCAATCCTTTGCTGCAAAATTCACCCCCCTCAGCCTGAAACCGATGATCTTTCCCCAGTCCAAACCGCTGGCTCCGCCCAGCCGGGGATATCGTTCCGACCTTGCCCAGCTTGTTTCCAGCGTGAGCGCAGATTCTGTTTTATACAAAATCCAATCCCTGCAGGATTTTGGCACCCGCTATGCCTATGCCGGAAATCAACTGCAAGTGGCGCAATGGGTCAAACAGCAGTTTGAATCCTACGGCTTCGCCAATGTGGAACTGCAGCCCTTCGTCTATCAGGGCTACCCGCAATACAACGTGATTGCCACCCTGCCGGGAACCCTGTATCCGGATCAATATGTGATCCTGGGTGGACACCACGATTCCATCGTATCCACCAGCAGCGGCGACCCCTATGTAACAGCTCCGGGCGCGGACGACAACGCCAGCGGCGCCACCGCCGTCATGGAAATCGCCCGCGTGATGATGGCAAACAACTTCCAGCCCAAAGCTTCCATCCGTTTCATGACCTTTGGCTGTGAAGAACTGGGTCTAAAGGGCTCCTACCACGATGCTGAAATCATCCACAATCAAGGCCTGGACCTGCGCCTGATGATAAACTTCGACATGATTGCAAACAACACAGACGACCCCTCGCAGTGGACGGTGCGCCAGATTCCTTATGATGGTTCTTTGGATTACACAAACTACGCCCTCTCCATCATGCAGCAATACAGCAGTTTGAACTGTTTTGCAGACGACGAATGGTTCAATTGCACCCGCAGCGACTCCTATCCCTACTGGCTGAAAGGCTACAACATCCTCTATTTCTTTGAAAAGGAACTGGATTCCAGCATCTACCACACCATCCACGACACCGTGCAAAACCTGGATGTGGACTACTGCACGGAGGTGATCCGCTCTGCAGTCGCCTGCGCCGCAATTTTTGCCGATCTCGAAGAAATCGATTCCATACCGCTTGCCACCCAAGCCACTGCAGTTTCACCAACATCCTTCACCGCAAACTGGGAAGCCCTGCCAAACGCCCTGGACTACTGGCTGGACGTATATCAAAAGGAACCCAGCGATCGCGCCAGCGGACTGTTCTTCTCGGAATATCTGGAGGGGACCAGCTACAACCGTGCCCTGGAAATCTTCAACGGAACCGGCTCGACCGTGGATTTGGGAGACTACAAGGTTGAATACTATTCAGCGAACGCACAAAGTCCCACATCCACGCTTAACCTTTCCGGAACTCTGGCAAACAATGAGGTTTTCGTCATCGCACACAGCAGCGCCAAACAAAACATCACCCAACGTGCTCACAAACTTGTCAGCGGAGGAGTGATGGCGTTTGATGGCAACGATCAACTGGTTTTAAGACACAACGACGGAGAAATCCTGGATATCTTCGGCAGAATTGGATCAAACCCCGGCACATACTGGAGTTCCGGAAGCATCATCACCCGCGACCGCACCCTGGTCCGTAAAAGCAGCGTCACCGGCGGTGTAACTCAAAACCCCGCCAGCGGTTTCCCCACTTTGGGCACCGAGTGGGATTGCTACCTGGTGGATACCTGCTCAAACCTTGGTCACCACGTTTATGAAACCCTCAACCACGTGGATGGCTTTGAAAACCATCCCGTGGGGCTTGCCACATCCTGCGAAGTGGGCGGCTTGGCTCCAAACAACACCTACTATTACGTGGTACGTGCAGATGTGGGTTACGGCGTTTTTGGCTCATCAAACGAGGTCAGCGTGGAAACTTCGCTTTTCACTCCAATTCCCTCCTTCAGCATGGAAAACGAAAACCTTCTGCTCAAATGGACTCCAAGCGAAAACGCCGCCAAATACAGAATTGAAGCTTCCGACAACCCCTACGGCAGCTTCAGCCATGTACTGGAAACCCCGGATATGCAGATGGAAGTTGACACCGCTCAAGCCAGAAAATTCTTCAGGGTGACCGCTTTACCCTGACGGACGTCAATGATGTAACGCCATATATATCAAGCTCTTTGAACCTTGGAAGCGCACTTGCTCCACAAAGCCCGGGAAGGAAAGTGTGCACAAAAGTCAATACTGCCGTGTTTATGCACTCAAAAAAGGATTGACGCAAATACAGTCCTGAAAAGCATGGTTAATTAGGAAATTTTTTAACCATGGAAAAGAGACTGATCATCGCCATCGACGGACCCGCAGCTTCGGGCAAAAGCACCACAGCACGCCTTTTGGCGCGCAGGTTGGGCTACGTATATTTGGATACGGGAGCCATGTATCGTGCCTGTGCCCTGCAGTTGCTTCGTGATGGCATCAGCCTTGAAGACCTCCCCGCCATCGAGGCCATGCTGAAGGATTTGGACATCCGTGTGGAAATCTCCGGCGAGGAAAACCGCATCCTGCTTGGCACAGAGGACGTTTCCCAAGCCATCCGCGCCAACGAAATTTCCCAGCTTGCCTCCAGCGTTTCCGCGCTTCCCGCAGTGCGCCACCGCATGGTGGAGCTGCAGCGCGAAATGGCATCCGCAGGCGGTTTCATCCTGGACGGGCGCGACATTGGCACCTACGTTTTTCCCAATGCCGACCTCAAAATTTTCCTGACCGCCGCCCCGGAAATCAGAGCCCACCGCCGTTGGCTGGAACTGAAAAACAAGGGTGTGGAAAAAGATTTGGACGCCATCCTGGCGGAAATCAAAGAGCGTGATCACAACGACTCCAGCCGCTCCCTGGCTCCGCTCGCCGTGGCGGAAGACGCCATTGTGTTGGATAATTCCCAGCTCACCATCGATCAGCAGGTGGAAAGCCTGCACGGTTTGGTTTTGCAGACTCTGGAGGCCAAATGAAGGTCTGGCTGGCGGAAAACTCAGGCTTTTGCTTTGGCGTGCGCCGGGCCATCCGCATGGCGCGCGAAGCCAAGGATTCAGGCGGTGAAGTGAGCACCCTGGGCGAGCTTATCCACAATCCTCGCATCGTTTCCGAGCTTTCCGCCGAAGGCATTTCCATTGCTCCTTCCCCCGAGGCGGTCAAAAACAAAAAAGTGGTCATCCGTTCCCACGGCATTTCCAAACAGGCGCGGCTCGCCCTGGAAGCCAATGAAAACGAGATCATCGACGCCACCTGTCCCTACGTGCAAAGAGCGCAAAAGCTGGTGGCTTCAAATTCCGAAAACCCCATCCTGATCTTGGGCGACCCCGAACACCCCGAAGTGCAAGGCATGCTTTCCTGGGGAAATTCGCTCACGCGGGTGGTACGTCCCGGTGAAGACCCCGAGCTGCAAACCTGGACCAGGCTGTCCATTGTTTCGCAAACCACCCAAAAGCTGCGCTCGCTTCAAAACCTGGTGAGCACTGTTTTGCCCCATTGCCAGGAGCTTGTGGTTTTCAACACCATCTGCGCCGCCACCTCCATGCGTCAGGAAGCAACCGTGGCCCTTGCCAAAATTGCCGACCTGATGATCGTGATCGGCGGCAAAAACAGCTCGAACACAAAGATGCTCCACGAACTTTGCTCCGCCCAAACTCGCAGCATCCATCTGGAATCTGCGGCAGAGCTCACGCTTGAAAGCCTGGGCGATGCACAAAAGATCGGCCTCGCCGCCGGTGCCTCCACTCCGGAGGAAGACATCTGGGAAGTTTATCAAAATATCTATAAATTAAAGGGGAAGCCCGCACCGGCTCAAAGCCCGCAGGAAATCCCCACGTATAAGGAGGAATCATGTTAGAACATGATCAAAACCAAGACCAGCCCGTTCCGGAAGAAGAACTGAAGGAAGGGGAAGGCACGACGTCGCAACCAACGGAAGAAGTAACGGCACCCGAAGTGGAACCTACTGCCGAGGAAACAACAGAACTTACAGACACAGAGGCTGTACCGCAGGAAGCGGAAGAGCCTCAAAGCCCGGCCCCCGAAACGGCCGAAACACCTGTCAAACCCAAAACCCAGGAACCCCCCGCAGCCCAGCCCGAGCTGGTCAAATCTGAGAAACAAGACTCAGACGACGAACTGCTCAGCCTTTTGGAAGGCTATGATTCCAGCTTCCGGCGCGGAGAGGTGAAGGAAGGCATCATAGTCAGCGTCACAGAAAAAGACGTGGTGGTGGATATCGGATTCAAGAGCGATGGGGCCATCCCCCTCACCGAATTCGAATATTCCGGAGTTCCGGAGCTCAATTCCAGCATCCTGGTCTTCATCAATGATCTGGACGACGGTGAAGGCAGGATTTCGCTTTCCAAGCGTAAAGCCGACTACATCAAAAACATCGAACTGATCAAGCAAGCCTCCGAAGACGGCACCGTGCTGAGCGGCATCATCCGCCGCCGCGTGAAAGGTGGCTTGATTGTAAACGTGATGGGCGTGGAAGCCTTCCTGCCGGGATCGCACATGTCCATCAAGCCGGTTCCAAACCTCGATCAATTCATCGGCAGAGAACTGCAGTTCAAAGTGATGAGCCTGGACGAGGATAAACGAAATATCGTCCTTTCCCGCAAGATGGTACAGGAAGAAGAAGTTGCCATCAAACGCCAGGATTTGCTCGAACGCATCGAAGTGGGCAATGAACTGGACGGAGAAGTGAAAAATATAACTCAATATGGCGCATTCATTGATCTGGGTGGAATCGACGGTCTTTTGCACCTCACAGACATGAGCTGGGGAAAGATCAACCATCCCACCGACATGCTCAGCATCGGAGACAAGGTGAAAGTGAAAGTGATCAAGTTTGATCCTGACACAAACAAAATCTCCCTGGGCATGAAGCAGCTTGTCCCCCACCCTTGGGAAACCATCGAAATCAAATATCCCGAAGGCGTCCGCGTGACCGGCAAAGTGGTCAGCGTGAAATCCTTTGGCGCGTTCGTGGAAATCGAGCCCGGTGTGGAAGGCTTGGTGCACATCTCTGAAATGAGCTGGACCAGAAAAATCACCGACGCACGTCGGATCGTGAAAGTTGGCGACACCGTGAACGCCATCGTGCTGGAACTGGACAAGGAAAATCGCCGCATGTCCCTGGGAATGAAGCAGATGGAAGCCAACCCCTGGCTTTCCATTGAAGACCGTTTCCCCATGGGCAGCGTGATCACGCGTCCGGTGAAAAGCCTCACCGCCTTTGGCGCTTTTGTGGAAGTGGAAGACGGCATCGACGGCCTGATCCACATTTCCGACATCAGTTGGACCAAGCGCGTTTACCATCCCCGCGAAGTGTATCACAAAGGTCAGGATGTGGAAGCCGTGATTCTTTCCGTGGACCGCGCCCTGCACCGCATCGCTCTGGGAGTGAAGCAGTTGCACCCCGATCCGTGGGAGCATCTCACCGAATCTCTGCCCGTGAACTCCGAAGTGAAAGGAAAGATCGGAAAGCTGATCAATAAAGGCGCCCTGGTGGATATCCAGGTGGGTGAAGACATCGTTGAAGGCTTCATCCCCATCTCCCACCTCGCCATTCCAAAGCTCGACCACCCCGAGGAAGCCTTCCACGTTGGCGAAGAGCTGCCCCTCAAGGTGATTGAACTGGATATGGAAAACCGCCGCCTCATCCTGAGCGTGAAGGCGTTCTTCTTCTCCCGCGAACCCAAACTGCAGGAAGAATATATCGCCATCCACGAACAGTATATGCGCGACCGCTTTGCCAGACTGCAAAAGAAACGCGCCGAACGCCAGGCTCGTGATAAACAGCGTGAGGAAGATAAGCAGCACACCCACGCCGATGCTGAAGCCAAAGCCGAGGAAAGCCCCGCTGAAGAGCTTCCTGCTGAGGAAACCCCGGTGGAAGCTCCTGCAGAGCAGAGCCCTGTAGAGGAAACCTCTGTGGAAGAAACTCCGGTTGAGGAAATCCCCGCTGAAGAGGTTCCGGCAGAAGAAACTCCAGTGGAAGAGATTCCCGTAGAGGAAGTTCCTACTGAAGAAGCCCCGATGGAAGAAACTCCTGTAGAGGAAGCCCCTGTGGAAGAAGTTCCGGCAGAGGAAGTTCCCGTTGAGGAAACTCCCGCTGAAGCGGCTCCCGAGCCCGTTGAAAATAATGAATAAATCCCGGAAACTGCGGAGAACCCAAGCTTGATCAAGCTTCCCCGCGACCCGGTTACAGAATCCAGAGATATGGCGGTTCCTTTGAGCCGCCATATCCTTTTCATCCTGGATTTTCTCATCCCCATCCTGATCTTGGCTTGGGGAACCTGGCTCATCCGCTCCCGAGGCTTGGATTTGAAATATCAAAACCACTTCTATCGGGGAAATGGAATCTGGATGGGCAGCAACGCCCCGGGCTTCAACTTCATCTATAAATATGGCCCCCTGCCCGCCTTGATCGTATCCCTGGCAGGGCTGGCGGTTTTTATCACCGGCTTCTTTACCAAGAATCTGGCTCGCTGGCGCCGTTCCGGTCTGTTTTTGGCTTTGGTGATGCTTCTGGGTCCGGTGCTTTTGGTGAACGCCATCCTGAAGGAAAACTGGGGCAGACCGCGCCCAAACCAATTGATCGAATTTGGCGGCATTTACGCCTATGAAGCTCCGCTCACCATGGATCCCGTCAGCCCGGGCGAATCCTTTCCCAGCGGGCATGCCTCCATGGTTTTCTACTTTTTTGCCCTCCATTTCATCTTTCGCGGACGCAAAAAACGCCTGTCGATCATCAGCCTGGTTTTCAGTCTCGTCTTTGGCTGGGGCATGGGCTTGGTGCGCATGGCTCAGGGCGGGCATTTTGTGTCGGACGTGCTTTGGTCTGGCGGCTTGGTTTGGCTGAGCTGCGCCCTGCTATATTATATCCTGAAGCTGGACAGGCTCACCCTTAAACCCGCTCAAACCGGGATAAACTGAATTTTTTTTCCAAGCTGTCAAAAACAGCTTGACATCCTTGCCCATCATGAATGAATGGGATATATTTTCCATTAGAGGTAGAACATGAACAAAAAGCATATACTGATCATCTGCGCCATCCTGGGATTCAGCCTTTCCCTTTTCGCGCAGGTTCCTCTTTCCAATACTGCTGTGGGACTGCATCTGGGAGCCCAGAGCGGCAGCGGCTACAGCATGCGTTTTTTTGGACCCCAACACGGTCTGCAAGTGACCCTTGGTGCCCTCACCTGGGGCAGCGACGATCCCTATTTCCCAGACAGACAATACTATTGGTACAATGATAAAACCGGCATGAGCTGGTATCCCGAGCAAGCACCGCAAGATACCTTGGTAACTTTCACCGAGGTGGGCCGTACCTTAAAAGCCAGCTTGGGTTTGAACCACATCTGGGTTTTGGATACCTTCGATGTTTTTGGCTTACAAGACCACGGACGTCTTTATATGATGACCGGTGGCAGTTACGAATTCCACCGCCAAACCGAGTTCTCCAAACAATACCGCTGGGTATCAGCCGCTGACTCATTGGACTATGCGCATTATGAGCCCGTAAACAATGCTCCTCCCACCGAAGAATCCAAAATTGAACACAGATGGACCGCCGGAATCGGCTTGGGAGTGGATATCGCCATCAGCAAAAACTTCCGCGGCGCCCTGGAAGTCCCCATCACCTACAACTGGGACAACCGCATTTCCTACACCCCCCAAATCGGTATCTACTACTACTTTAAATAACAAACAGGTTTAGTCACGCAACCTTACCTTGCCGGGACCCTCGATCCCGGCTTTTTTTTGTGGCTGAAAATCGACTCTGCGCCAGCAGCCAAGCTCACAATCCCGAACTCGTGTCCCCTGATCGCAGGAAGCGGTTCGGAAGGACTTTCCCCACATCCCGCCACCATCTTTCAGCCTTCTCCCTTGGTTCCATCCAATACTCAACCTAAACACCTCCCATAGGCCTCCCCATAAAAATTGGGGAGGCTTATGAGGATCCTTGCAGCAGTTCCCGGGATGGGCTCAAGGGAGAGCCTGTTTGTTTACTGTCAAAAACGGCAGGGCTTTCATCCCAAAGCCCGCTGCGTAATATATCCCCCTCCATATATAGAACGAGTCTGTCGTAAATCACGTCATTCTGAACGAAGTGGCGACAGCCGGAACACTGGTTTTCAACCGACCGGAGCCCCCGGATTTATCCGCTGGGAAAGGGCTGTGGTTTTGCTGAATGTGCCAGATGAATCTGGCACCAACGACCGGCTAAGGCCTGTGCTCCATCCCGCCGCCAACCACGAGGAAAAACACACCCAAACCCAGAAGAGGCAGCGGCAGCCGGCATACCGTCTTTTCAAGGCGCAAAAAAAGCCCGGTTAAACCGGGCTTTATCAATTCAGGGAGAAATTGATCTGTTATCGCAGCAAAACTGCCTTGGCTCGATAGACTTGGTCATCGGTGCTCATCGTGATGTGATAAACTCCGTTGGCAAGGCTTTTGCCGGTGTGATCTGTGCCGTCCCAACTGATCCGGTACTGTCCCACGGATTTGGCTCCCAGGTCGAAATCTTTGACCATCTGGCCGCGGCTGTTGTAGATCTTGATGCTCACGGCGCCGTCTTTTGCCAGGCTGAAGGGGATGAAGACAGTCGGGCTGAAGGGGTTGGGATAGACGCTGTGAAGCTGGGTTACAAAGGGAATCTCCGGGGCGGGTCCATCGCCTATGGCGTTGTAAACCACGCTCACAGGACCGTGGAAGTTGGAGCTGCCGTCCAGATCGTTGGCTTGCAGCCAGTAGTAGTAGGTTCCAGATTCGAAAAGCTCCCGGTCTTCATAGATGTAGCTCTGCTGTTCGGAACTGTTCATGGATTCAATCATCGGACTCACGACCTGCGCGTTGGCAAGGTCATTGGCGGGAGCGCGGAAGACGTAGTAACCACGCATACCGGTCTCGGTCTGGGTGACCCAGGTGAGTCTGATATAGTTATAAGCCGAGATTGTGGCGGTAAAACTGCTGAGTTCTACAGGTGTGGGGAGCTCAGTCAGTCCAAAATGCATAAGACGCAAATAGTCGCCATTAGGCTGTCGATTGAAACTGGTACTACTGTCAATAGTGTAGCTTGAAGGCTCCCAAGCTAAACCTGGCGAGTAATGTGGATCAAGCCACCATTCTCCATATAGACCAGCTTTGGTTGGACTGGTGAACTCCACATAGCCTGGAGAATCTATTATTGAAATAGTTTGCCCTACGGCATTGCCGTTTTGCCATACTGTATATGAATCCAAACTGAGAGCCGACACTCTAATAATATAGGCTCCAAATAAGCCCCCACAGGCCAACACTGTAATTACTGCTAGTAATACAAATTTTTTCATACCTTTTTTCTCCTTATTAGGTTGTCTAAAACTGTGCCGAGCGCAAAGCACAACCGATTATCTTTATCTGCACTCAACTGAAAACATACTGCACGTATGCTCTCTTATACACGATATATTTTAGCCACGTTTTCAACGCAGCAATTTCAATCTAGAATAAGCTAATCACGAGGTCTTAATTTGTCAAGCATTTTTTTGCGTTTTTGTAGCTGTTAATTCAAAATTTTTTAAGTAATCAGGCTTCCATGTGCCCTATCCTCAAACCCATTGGATAGTTAACTTCTGTTGAAAAATCGCAACACCGGCAGCAGATAATTTTGGAAGCAGATCCGGATGAATGTGACAAGTTTCCTGGATCTGATCTTTTTGCTGCTAAAGAGCCCATGCCAAAGGCAGCGATGCAGTCTGACGGTCAAGCAGTTGGAATCAAGCCCTGTGATCTGGGCTGATGTTTTGATTTGAAAGCTGCAAAGAAAAGCGCTTGCCTTCAAGGTTCACAGCCAGACAAGAAGTTTACGCTGCAGATGGGTTTATAGAGGGCGTAAAAAAAGCCCGGCTTTGAAACCGGGCTCTTTTATCAATATCAGGGAGAAATTGATTTATTTCAGCAAGGTCGCCTTGCTCTGATAGGTCTGGTTTTTGGTGCTCATCATGATCTGATACACACCGTTTGCCAGGGCTTTGCCGTCGTAGTCGGTGCCATCCCAGGTGATGCGATGGTGTCCGGCGATTTTGGCGCCCAGGTCGAAGTGTTTGACCATCTGGCCGCGGCTGTTGTAGATCTTGAAGCTCACGGCGCCGTCTTCAGCCAGGCTGAAAGGAATGAACACAGTCGGGTTGAAGGGGTTGGGGTAGGCGCTGTGCAGCTTGGTGACCAAGGGAATCTCCGGAGTGGGGTTGTCGCCTGTGGCGCTGTAAACCACGCTGACGGGACCGTGGAAGGCGGAACTGCCGTCCAGATCGTTGGCCTGCAGCCAGTAGTAATAGATTCCGGAGTCGTAAAGCTCGGTGTCTTGATAAATATAAGTCTGCTGCTGCGAGCTGTTTACGGATGCAATCATCGGGCTCACGATCTGCGCGCTGGCAAGGTCGTTGATAGGTGCGCGATAGACGTAATAGCCGCGCATGCCGGTCTCGGTCTGGGTGACCCAGGTCAGGGTGATATAGTTTTGAGCCGAGATGGTGGCGGTGAAGGAGGAAAGCTCCACGGGGTTGGTACGCTCACCCATGATCCGGATATTATCAAAACGATTATTTCCAGAAGCTGAAGCTGCTCCATCAAGATATATTCTAATCGCGAACAAGGCGTTGTTTGAAGCTTCTGGTATTCCAGAAAAATCAACTGTGATCAGTTGGCTGGCTTTCCAATTATTCTCATAAGATGAAATGTCGAGGGTTTCCTTAAAAATCCAATCAACTCCATTAGCGGTATAATAGATTGTTTGTGTTGAAAACCCTGTAGAAGTTCTGCGTGTTGGATATGTCATAACAATGTTGTTATAACCGGTGGTTGGAGCGATCAGGTCGAAGTATTCGCCGTTGTTTTCGTTATTTGGTCCGCCTCGAGGGGAGAAACTGCCACCATTTTCTTCATCACCAATTCCATTAATCGTTGTGCCACCAAAAGAATATGCTTCTGAAAATTCGTATTCCAAGTAGCCCGATCCTATTGTCGCGTCAATTGGATCATCCCAATTCGTTGAATCATCAGCAGGCGTATCATCATTGAAGTTCCAGTAATGGATCAAATCTTTTTCAGCGGGAGGTGGAGCTATCACTTCACCGTTACAAGTAACTATTTTGGAGTCTGCATCATCAGAGCTTATTTCGATGATTTCTCCATTATAAGTGCCAACCGCCAGTCCGGCTTTCAGGCGTACATAGATATCTGTGTCTTCAACTACACCATTGTTTTCGGTCAATTCAATACTGCTTGAGAAAGGTCCGCCGGAAACAAGGGCAATTTCATAATTGCTTGGTGCAGAAATGTCGATATCGGCTGTTAGGTTGTTGCCACTAACCGTAAAGCTTTGCTCAGCGGAAGGACCTTCCCCTTCAACATATGAGAAGCCGCTGAGGCTGGCAGTACTGAGAGTTATCAGCGGAGAGGTGCTGGTGGTGGTGACTTCGATTACGTTGGAATCGTCACTGGTGCCATAGCTATTGTAGGCACGCACCACATAATAGTAAGTGGTTCCGGGAGTTAAGCCTGTTACGTTGTGGGAGGTGACATTGCTCACGTTAAGGTTTTGGATTACATAAGTGTTTGAACCACTGACGATCAAAACATCGTCAAAATATGCACTGCCGCCCGACCTATGGGACATAAACCAACGAATATAATAGCTGCCTGTCAAATTAGCATTGATAACTTTTTGAGAAAAGGTCGTTGTAATATCTCCTGTATCAGCTCCATCAGCACTATAAGTTGCCAAGTCTATCCATGTGTTGGCATCTGAAGAATATTGAACAATCGTCGTATTATTTGCAGTAGCACTTGAAGCGAGAGTCCAGAAAGAAATTGTTGTTGGAGATGACAATGCGGGAGTATAAAAATAATCGTTTGCAGCATTCATTCCCGCGTAATTTGTTCCAGTATAAGCGCCAGCGCTGTTATTCTGAACATAGGAGCTGTATTGGGTCCAACCTGATGGGAATTGAGTAGAGCCCTCAAAGCTTGTATTGATGAGTTCTGTGTAAGTTCCTGTATATACATCAATGCTATAGCCAGTGGCTCCGCTAACGGAATTCCAGTTCGCTGTAAAGCTATTGTTACCAACGTTTGTGGCTGCTGTTGCAAGCGGCGCAACCGGCGGAGGAGGTGATGTGACGGAACCGCTGCAGGTGACGGTCTTATCGTCCGCCCCAGTGGAAGATGCTGTTATGTTTTCGCTGTTGTAATTACCAACTGCAAGTCCGGCTTTCAGGCGCGCGTAAATCGTTGTCGCGGCTACAGTTCCTCCGCTTTGGGTAAGGGTAAGAGGAGATGTGTAACCACTTCCTGATGTAAACGAAATCTCGTAATTGGTCGGAGCGGAAACGCTGATGTTGGCTGTCAGGTTACTACCGCTGACGGTGAATGTTTGGGTCGTGGAGGGACCGCTTCCTTCGACATAAGAAAAGCCGGATAGAGATGAAGGATTGACTGTAATCGAGGGTTGGGCAGAAGTCGATTCATAGGTTCCTGATATAGAAATAGTACCCTGTAGGCCAGCCGTTCCACTTGTTACTTCAGAATTATATAAATAAATTCTAAATCCACAGGATGTGCTGATATTTTGATAACTGGCTCCCAGAGACAATACGTTGCCAGTCCAATTTCCGTTTGAATCAGGATTCTCCAATACACCATTGGTGTTGGTTAGGCCTGGGTTAATGCTTGTATAGTTATTAATCAACGCGGCATAACTATCGGCACTACCTCTCCATTGCGTGTTTCTTGTTCCTGCCGCACTGCGGCCAATGCCAAAAGTAATCGATGTGACAGTGAACACGTAGCCAGGCTCAGCAGAAATTGTGAAGCCAATATACTTTCCCGTATCAACGCCACCTACCGTGTCTAATGGCCAGTTATTAGCTCTAAAATTTCCATTGCTTGATGTGGAGGTAACGCCGACTTTGTCAATATTACCCATAGCAAATCCAGGGTATGAGGTACCATTGTAGGCAAAGCTGGCAACGTTACCGTCATTGCCAAATGTGTAGGTTGCTGTAAACGGAGTCTGCGCAAAAACCAATCCTGCCATCAACAGCAGGGCAAAAACAAAAAATATCTTTTTCATAATTCCTCCCTGAATTACGAGTGTGTTATGAATTGTTTGGATAAAATTCCAGTCTCTTGGAACAAGTTTAAAAAACATGTGTGTTTTGGCAAGCTTTTTTTGACCGGTTTGGGGCTTGGAAAAGCATGTAAAATGGGTGTTAGGTTTCTAATCTTTTTGGTCTCAGGTGCTTCGACATCATTTGATGAGCGCGGCGCGGGCAAAATATTTTTGGCTGCCGGCGTCCATGCGGATATGATATATGCCTGTGGGACAGGGGCTTCCACTGCCATCCAGTCCATCCCAATAGAGCCGGTGGCTGCCGGCGTTTTGCGGGGCGGGCTCGAGGCGGCGGATCAACCTGCCGCGCTTGTCGTAAATGCTGAAGCTGACGGGGCTTGCCTTTTCCAGATGATATTCAATAAAGGCGTCGGGATTGAAGGGATTGGGAAAAACGGAGGTGATGCCGGTTTGCAGGGGAATTTGCGGAGTTTGGGAATCGGAGGCGCTTTGCAAGATAACGGAGACGGGGCCGTGCCAGGCTTGGCTGCCATCCAGATCCAGAATTTGCAGCCAATAGTGATACAAACCCGGTTCGGTGAGGCTTGAATCCGTGTGGGAATAGTTTTGGGTTTGAGAGCTGTTTGTGGCAGGAATCAGCGCCGAGATCAACTCTGCGGAGGCGGGATCATGCTTGCCGCGCAGCAGGTAGAAACCCAAAACTCCGGTTTCGGACTGGGTGCACCAATCCAAACGCACCGCAGCCGTGGAAAGCGCTGTGGCAGTGAAGGATGAGAGGATCACTGGCACGGTTGGCATCTCTTCGCCGGTCACAACGATGTTGTCGATGGTAAAACCGGGTGAGCCCCCGGAACCACTGACATACCTTGAAGCCAGACGCAATTGGACTTCAGGCTGGTTTTCGCATTCAGCAGGCAGAACAATGGACCTGGATTCCAATTTTTGAGGGCTGGTGTCGCCCGCTGAAGTCTTGAGGATACTGTTGTTCACATATTCAAGCCCATCAAGCATGGTGAAGGGACCCGAATTGCCCACCCTGTAGAGCATGGTGGCTTCATTGATGCGGTTGCTACCCAGGTAACCGTAGGGATTACGGATGGTCATGATGTCGTAGGAAAGCGAAATATTTCTTTGTCCGGTGGTTTGAATTGCGAAGACCAGGCTTATGTCTGCAATATCGCTGCAGATGAAGCCGATTTTTCCTTTATAATTTTGCAGGTTTGCCCGGGTTGTAGAAGCGTCCGCCCCAGCTTCCATGGGTCTATTACTCACGGGTTCCGAGAGATTATATGCGTCCGACATTCCTCCAATCCTCCAACCCTGCATTCCTTCAGGATAAATACCCGAGCCCCAGATAAGGGTTACAAAATCTTGAAAGTATGGCAGGGGCTGGGGTGTGGGCTGAGTTGCCAGACTTTGGGCGGGCAAGAGAGCGGCGGAAATAATCAAAATCAAAAGGAAGAGAAGACGTTTCATGGGTTTGGCCTCGGTAGTATTAATTTTATACGGATAAAACTGATAAAACTGATTGAACGGATGGTTTTAGTTGGTTTGTGGCTTGGAATAGAGATTGGGTATGCGCTCCCATTCCAGTTTGATGCCACCAAAATTGATGACATAGCCGAGTTTTAAGTCTGAGAGTTTCAGATAGTTAAACAACTGTTGCTTGTGCACGGGCAGGATCTTGTCAACTGCCTTGATCTCCAGGATGATTTTATCAAAGCAGAGGAAGTCCGCCTTGTAGTATTTACTTAACTGTTTGTCTTTATATGAGATATAAAATACTTTTTCGCGCTTGGCAGGGATGCCCCTCAGGGAAAATTCGTATTCCAGAGCATCGCAATAGACTGCTTCCAAAAATCCACTTCCAAGCTGGTTGTAAACTTCCATGCAAGCGCCCAGAATCTCCTGCGTTAACTCCTGATATATCAACCTCATCCGTTTGATCCGTTATATCCGTTTGATCCGTATGAGCTAATGCTGTCCAAGTGTTTTCACTTACTGCGTGCCCGGGCAAAGATGATGTTCCACAGCCCGGTCCAGAAATATTTCCAATCTGTGGCGAAGGGTTTTTTGTGTTTTGCCAAAATATAGCGGCGTTCGGATTCCACAATTTCCTCAAAGGTTTGGGGCAGGTCGGCGTAAAAAGGCGGGATAAGGCCGGGTTTGAGCGTGAGGCGAAGTTCCTGCATCTCAGGGGGATACAGGGAAAAATAGTGTTCGCTGAGGGCACGCACACCCACCAATGCCAGTTCGCCGCGGAAGAAATTGTAGAATTGGGGCAATTCGTCTATCCACAAGCTGCGCATAACTTTACCCCAGGAGGTCACGCGAAAGTCGTTTTTGAATTTTCCGCCCTCCTGCAGGGCGTTGGTTTGGAAAACGTAATCCTGCAGATATTCGCTGTAGGGGTGCATGGTGCGGAATTTGCGCAGATAGATCACCTTGCGGTTTTGGCCCAGGCGTTTGAGGCGGATCAGCGGGCCGTAGCTTGGGTTTTGGTCTGTGCGGGGAGGATTGGTTTTTTTCAGGATGAAGTGCATGAGGCCGTCGATTTCGCGCTTGTGGACCAGTTCGAAACCGCAGAAATAGAAACGCCCCAGCATCTCGGTTTCAGAGAGGGCGCGGTTTTGGCCCCGGGTGAGTGCGAAATACCAGCCTTGGAAGATGGGAAGTTTGGGCATCACGCGGCGCAAAAGGAAATCCAGGAAATAGAGCGGCGGACCGAGGATGGGGCTGTATTTTCGGTTGAAGTGAGTGCGCCGTTCGGTGATGGTTTGTCCGTGACAGATGAAGACACCGCCGTCTTTGAGGAGTTCGCTCACCTTGATGAGATAGACGTTCAGACGGCGCAAGTCGTTGATGCGATGCAGGTTGATAAACATCTGCCGCGAGGAGGGAAGTTCTTTTTCGACGTTGAAGAGAACTTCGGAATTCAGGATCAGGGTTTCGGCGTCCGCAAAGCGGTTTAGATCCAGATATTCCTCCAAAAAATCGCAGAGTTCTTCAAATTGACGCAGATAGTTTTGGCGCAGGGGCTGGCTCAAGCTGGCTTCAATGCCCTTTTCGGAAAAGATGGGGGAATAAACATTGTGGCTGATGGCGGGGATGGTTTTGGGGATTTGCAGAATGTCGATGGGGCTTTGCGCTTCCTCCAGGGCTGGAGATTTGGTGGTGATGGGTGTCGAGGCATAATTGCGGTTTTCGCGGCGGAAACTGAGCGCATAATAGATGCCCATGAAAATGAAGAGTTCCAAACCGAAAGTGCCCAGCATGGTGCCCAAAACGATCTTGCGGGAAAAGCGGAATTGGCCGAAAACGTAGATCAAACCGAAGATCATGGCGACGGCGGCCAAGTCGCTTTGGATGATCTGGCGCAGCATGTTTTTGCCCCGGGAAACCTTTTCCAGATGGTATTTTCCGCCAAAAAGACCGCCCACGATCCAGATGCCCACAAAGGCGAAAAATGCTCGCCACCAAACGAAATCCGCCAACATGCGTCGGGTGCCGGTGCGCAATTTTGCCATCACGAGGAAGGAAAAAAGGACGATGAGAACGTCGAGGAGGATGAGGAGGAAGATGCGGAGGTTTTTATTTTTCATGTTTGCACGCAGATTGCGCCGATTACGCTGATTTTTTTATTTTAATTCCTGATTGTCTGGGCAATTGGCTATACGTATGATGTTGTTGTTCAGGTTGTTGGTATTGAAATTCACCAGAATTCCCAAAGGTTTTCCGGATAGTTTGAGATAGGTCTCAAGCTGCTTTTTAAACAGCGGCAGCAGGGTTTCCACAGATTTCAGTTCAACCACCACGGTATTTTCCACCAGCATGTCAAGTTTGTAGTGCATTCCCAAGGGCTTGCCCTTGTACAAAATTTCGATGGGAACTTGGCATTGCACGTTCAAGCCTCTGGTTTGAAGTTCGTGCACCATGGCTTTTTCATAAACATTTTCCAACAAGCCTGGTCCAAGCTCGTTATAGACATCAAATATGGCGCCTCTGATTTGATAGCTGATGTCGTTGATCTTCATTAACTTATCTTTTTAAAATCTGCGGTATCGGCGTAATCTGCGTGAACCTTAACTGAAATAATCAATTGTGCGTGCAAGGCCTTCACGGAAATCCACCCGCACCTCATAATCCAGCAGCTCCCGCGCTTTTTCAATCCCCGCCAGCGAATGTTTCACATCTCCGGGACGTTCCGGCTCAAAGCGCGGCTGGATGTCTTTCCCCAGGATGCTGTTGATCATTTGCACCAGGTCCAGCAGGGTGTAACGCTCTCCGCAGGCAACATTGATCACTTCGCCCGCGGCTTTGGGGGCTGTGCAGGCCTGGAGGTTTGCCCAAACGTTGTTTTCCACATAGGTGAAGTCGCGGCTTTGGCTGCCATCGCCGTAGATCACGGGCTCCCTGTCCTGCTGGATGAGACGGATGAATTTGGGGATCACCGCACTGTATTGGGAACTGGGATCCTGGTTGGGACCGAACACGTTGAAATAGCGCAGGGAAACGGTTTCCAGGCCATAGAGCTGGTAAAACACCTGGCAATAGCGTTCCTGGGCATATTTTGTGAGCGCATAGGGTGACATGGGATTCACGGGCATTTCCTCCACCTTGGGCAGGCTTTCGCTGTTGCCGTAAATGGATGAGGAAGAGGCACATACCACGCGTTTTACGCCAAATTCGCGAGCCGCTTCCAAAAGGTTCAGGGTGCCCAGGATATTCACATCGTTTGAAGTGATGGGGTCCGTGATGGAACGCGGCACAGAGGGCAGTGCGCCTTGGTGCAGAATGTAGTCCACGCCCTTCACAGCGGCGCGCACGATATGGAAGGAGCGCAGGTCGCCCTCAAACAGGCTGAGCTGTGGATTTTTGAGCAGTGGCAGGATGTTTTCGCGTTTGCCGGTGGCAAAGTTGTCCAAAACCCGCACTTCCTTGCCTTGACGCAGGAGCTCTTGAACGATGTTTGAGCCGATGAAGCCGGCTCCGCCAGTGACTAAGTATTTCATGTTGCCTCAGGTTCCCGCGGATGGGCGCTGAAAAAAACGCAGATTATCGCAGGATCTATAAATTATTCACAAATCGTTTGATGTTGTCCTTGATGGTATCAGTATTGAAATTAACCAAGTAGCCAAGTTTCAAGCCAGTCAGCCTCAGATAGGTTAGAATTTGCTTGTGGTGCAGGCGGGAAAGTGCGTCGATGGCTTAAATTGATCTTGATTTACTTGGGTTACCATTGCTGAATTTGAATCGGCAATCTGTTTATTTTTATCTACATCCTAAATATGCCAATTGGGTCTCTTAGGCGAAATACGAGCGCTTGTCTAAAGGTTGGAATCGAATTGTATGTACTATGTTCATCATCATTACGTATTAGATTTATTTCGCCCTGTTTAATTATATCAAGCGCATCTAACATTGCGTGTGCTGCTCGTTGATAGTTTTCATTGACGATTTTGCCAAATGTTGCATTAGGCGGCACATCATATTTCACTTGCCGCACAATGCTACCGGAATCAATTTTTTCGTCAACAAAGTGAATAGAAACCCCAGTTTCTTTTTCTTTCTTATACAAAACCCAAAATGGTGTAAGTCTACCACGATTTTTTGGCAACAATGCATTATGCCTGTTTAGCACGCCTATTGAAGGTATGGATAACAATCTGCGTTTAAGTATATGTTGACTCTGACTAATAATAACGTCTATATCGTAATCATTGAGTTTTTCCAAAAAGCTCTTAGAATTGGGATTAGCCACATAATTAACAATCAGACCATTTTTCTTTGCAAACCCCGACAATGTAAGAGGTGATGATGGAAAAAATTTCTTAGTAAATGAATATCTTATTTTCTTCAACAACAATTTTGCAGAAAACGGTATTCCCATAATAATAAATAAACTGAGAGCATATAGTACTTTTGATTTGCCTTTTCCAATCTTGAATCTATTTCCACGAGTAATCGTTAGCCCCAACACATCATACTTGCATTCCGAAATGATTGTCTTAATAAAATCTACAGTATATACCGGGTCTTCCATGGTTATTATCCATATTTTCATATCAGACCTTCTTCTGCGCAGTAATTACTTAAGGAACAGCTAAGATAACCTCTACTGTCGAAATATGCCAATTGTCTTTCGTACAATTCAATCGCCGGTAATCCTAGATTTTTTGTTTTCATTTTCGCCCGAAGTTGATCTCTGAATAAATATGATAACCGAGATTTTGATCTTCTTGATATAGTTCTTGGCTCTTCAGATTCATCAATGAATTCGTTTGGGTGTATATCAAAAACTATCGGTTTCCCAGTGAAACCGGATTCATAATTAAGAAGGCTTCGTATTATGTTAGTGGTTGTGGGTGATATTCGCATAAGAGTCCCAACATATGGAATAATCATAGCAGACAAGGGTACTTCTATTAAGTTGCTTGATCCGGCTGAAAAAATGTTGTTAGCATCAACCCTATATGGTCTTCTTGGTGCGTAAAACCACTTCAGTTTTGTTTTTGCCCCATATGATAGAAACAAATCAAATCGTTGCGATGCTACTGAACTATCTATTAAAAATCCTGTTTCTATAAGTGCTGAAGCAGTCTTTGGGCTAACTCGCAGAGCTGGCGCCCTAAAGGAAATAACCTTCTTCCCGCATTGATCTTCAAGTAATTTTTTGCTATCAGACAGATGCTGTATTTGTTTACTGTAGGGCATCACGTCAAAACCGTTATTTTTTGTATGAGATAACCCATGAGACCCAATTTCATGACCTCGGTTTGCCAACTCTTTTGTCAATCCAGGAATCAATTTGGCTATGTAACCTGTAACAAAGAAAGTTGTTCGTATCGAATATTTATCGTAAAGATCAAGCAACAGTGGCAAACCAACATCCATCACTTTTCGTCCTGTCTCATCTCTCAATTCATTGTACCAAATTGAAGTTGTTTCGACGTCATTGGTCCATAATGCATATCGTTTCATATTGTCTATCCGTTAATCCTTATTATATGCCTCTTTACGATGTTTTTGATTCCCTGTTGAGTAAATTCACCGAACCAGCGCAAATATCCGTTGTGCCATCTGTGTGGATGACTATTGATCATTATCTGATCAGGAAGCATACCTTCTTTGAATAGGTCAATCATGTGGAAGGAGCTGTCAACATTTATATCGAAGCCAGTATCAACTTTATCTCTTATGCTTGCTCCAATATTATTCCATTTCCTCCCAGTATCACTTAGATAGAAAACTTTATGATAATCAACATCAAAGTAAGGCTCTCCAACAATACTCAAATCATGATAATTGAAATATTTCCATAAAACCTTGTTGTCCCATTTAGAAAGAGGGCTACCATGCATGCAGATTGTATTGACAGACACCAATTCCCTCAGCCGAGCCAGGTTTTCCGTGAAAGATTTGTGGGCGCATTGTATCTCGCCTCGGCAGAGATCCATATCTTCGTAGTGGTAACCGATTTCATGACCCAGGGCGGCAATTTCTTTGATGATGTCGGGTTTGAAGGTTACTGGGACAATCCTAAAATAATAGCTCGCCTGTAATCCCATTTTACTCTCAGCTTGCGCGAAAGCTAGGGCATTTTTTGGTGTTCTATCCACGTCGTGCCGCAAGATCACAGCCTTTGGCAGGGGATTTTGTAAAAAATCCTGGAAGGTTTGGGCAGTGTAGCCCGCATCTTGCATAGTCTTTAAAAGTTTGATGTAGATGGATAGTGTAAAGTCTCTCATTTTTGGGCGCTCCGGCTGAATTTGAGGAAAATAAAAACGATCAGACATCCCAACAATGCTCCCGCCAGATTGTAAATCATATCGATGGGATTGAACTTCCTGAAAGGCACAAAAAACTGCAGGGCCTCAAACACAATGGCAGAAGGGATGATGAGCAGGGCGTATTTCAAGGGAGCCTTCTCCTTGAAGACCGGCTTATCGAGCATTGCTCCAAGCAGTATGGGCACCATAAAAAACAAAAATGCAAAAAAATGGACAAGATAGTCCAAGCGCAAGAAACTGAAATCTTCAAACAGAGTGTTGTGGAGGGTTTGGTTGGCAGCGTCCCCCAAGGGGATAACGTTCAATGCCAAAATAAGCATAAACCAACCCCAAAAAACTAATTTAAACACCATCAGGTATAGCCTTTAGTCACAAAACGCAGTTTTGGTTATCCCTGGGCTTCAAGTTTGAACAAATCAATTAAATCTTGAGCTTGATGCAAGTGAGAAAAGGTTTCGTGAGCAAGCAAGAGTGCGCTTTGGGATAATTGTTCCCTCAATCTCGAATCTTCCACGCAACGCAGAATTTGCTGCGCAAAGTCGCCGGGAACTCCGGGCTTTGCAAGCAAGGCATTTTTTTCGTGTTTTAAAAACAAGGGAATATCTCCCACCGCGGTACAAATAATCGGTTTTCCACAAGCCAGGTACTCTCCCAGCTTGGTGGGAAATGCTCCTTCGTTTTGTTGATTGGCAGGTTTGGCCAATACAAGTGCCGTTGCCCCGCACATATATCTGTGCATTTCGCTCCAATCAATCCTGCCTGTAAAGATAATTCTGTCACTGCAGTTCACTTCCGCCATGGCCTGGTTGATCTGCTTCATCTTTTGCCTGTTGGAGTTATCGCCAATAATTACAAGTCTCACTTTGTCATTTTTTTCGGCAGCCATCGAAAAAGCTTTGATCAGGTCTGGCACTCCATCCTTCTCACCATACATACTGCCGCAATAGACCAAAAAAGGGTCGCCATCAAAAAAATCACTGTTTTGAGCCGCGTAATCATTTGGACATTCAAACTTATCCGTTTCCACCATGATGCCAAACAACTTTACGGGAATCTCAGACTTTTTTGCTCTCAGATGTTCTTCCATAAAGCGTTTAAGGCCTGTGGAAATGCATAGTATCCCGCTGTTTTTCAGAACGAAATGATTCATGAAAAACCAATATTCCAGTCTTCGATAAAGCTTCTTTTGCCTTCCCAGGAATGGATATTCGGTAATCTCATCATAAGTTGGAATACCGTGTTTGACGCATATTGGACTGACCGATGGCCTTACGGGAGCCAACATTCCATAATAGATGAGAGCGGAGATCTTTTCTTTTGCGTGCTTGTTTTTAAGCCATCCGGCGGCAGCCTTACCTGATAAAAACAGATTTTTGTATCGTGAAATTCCATTTGTGGAAGTTTTTTTACCAAAACCAATATAGTTAATCGCCGGGTAAGCTTCAATCGTTTGCTCAAGCGAATTTTGATCATTATCCAAAGCCAAGATATAGACTTGGTTGCCCAGTTCGCCCAACCCCCGGCTATAGGCATTAAGCCTGTTAACCACAGCAGTTTGTTTGGTAAAATTCGCGTCTGTGATTACTACAATATTCATGGATGCGTGTTTGGATCAAACAGGGACAAATAACCATCTATCGTCAATTGGAGCGCTTGCGCAAATGTATGCTTGGGCTTCCAGCCCAAGTCCTTGATTTTTTTGATATTAAGAAGCTTTTGCGGAGTTCCATCAGGTTTGCTTGAATCCCACTTAAGTTCACCATCAAAATTGATCTTTTCTTTAATCATTTGTGCAGCTTCTTTAATGGTAACATCCTCTCCGGTTCCCACATTTACGTGTTGTGTCCCGTTATAATTTTCCATCAAAAATAGAAGCGCTTCAGCCAAATCGTCAACATAAAGAAACTCTCTGCGAGGTGTTCCTGTTCCCCACAAAGCCAGGCTAACCTGCTTCGCTTCACGTTTGACGCCATACCTTTCCAAAAAAGAGACCAGTTCAGGTTCAGTCAGGTTCAAGCCCTCATGAAGCCTGATATTTTTTTCTATCGCAGCAAAGTCATTTCTTTGCAGAAGTTTGGCCAGATAGGTTTTCCTGATCATTGCTGGCAAAACATGAGAATTTTCCAAATGGTAGTTGTCTCCGGGGCCAAAAAGATTTGTTGGCATGGCTGAAATAAAGTTGTCCCCATACTGCTTATTATAGTATTCGCAAAGCTTAATCCCGGCAATTTTGGCAATTGCATAGGGCTCATTTGTTGGCTCCAGTTCCCCTGTGAGGAGATATTCTTCCTTGATGGGCTGTGGGCTCAAGCGAGGATAGATGCATGAACTTCCCAAAAAAAGAAGCTTCTGCACGCCTGTTTGATGAGCGGCATGGACCACATTGGCTTCGATCATCAAGTTATCATAGATAAACTCAGCAGGATAATGGCTGTTGGCGTGAATGCCTCCAACTTTTGCAGCCGCCAGAAAAACAAAGTCGGGTTTGTTGGTTTGAAAAAAATGCTCAACGGCAGCCTGATCTCTTAGGTCAAGATTATCAAAACTTCCATAGATAAGGTTGTTAAAACCTTGTTCTTTCAGTTTGCGAACTATGGCAGAGCCCACCAATCCATTGTGCCCAGCCACATATATTTTGTCCTGCTTATTCATTATTTCTTCCGATTCTGGCTTTTATCCTTTTGAGATCTGCCTCCACCATTATTTGCACCAATTCCGGCATCATAACCTTGGGCTCCCAGCCCAATACTTCTTTTGCCTTGGAATAATCACCAACCAAAATCTCCACTTCGGTGGGACGGAAATATTTGGGATCAATGCGCACAACCGTTTTACCTGTTTTGGTATCGATACCCACCTCATCAACACCGGCACCCTGCCAGTCCAAAGTGATTCCCAACTCTGCAAAAACGGCTTCCACGAAGCTTCTAACGGTATTCGTCTTGTTTGTGGCAAGCACAAAGTCATCCGGACCGTCGGCTTGTAAAATCCTCCACATTCCCTCCACATATTCCGGAGCATAACCCCAATCCCTTTTCGCATCGATATTTCCCAGATACAAGCACTCCTGCAAGCCCAGGCTGATGTTAACGGCCGCAATCACAATCTTGCGGGTAACAAATGTTTCCCCGCGCCTGGGAGATTCATGGTTGAACAGGATTCCATTGCTGGCGAAAAGCTTATACGCCTCGCGATAGTTTCGCACAATCCAGTATGCATAGAGTTTGGCTGCAGCATAGGGACTTCTGGGATAGAAGGGGGTGCTTTCTTTTTGGGGAATTTCCTGCACTTTTCCAAACAATTCAGAGGTTGAGGCTTGATAGAACTTGGCTTGGATTTTTGTATCCTTGATGGCATCCAGCAACCTGAGCGTGCCAAGCGCATCAACCTCGGCAGAATACTCCGGCACTTCAAAAGAAACCTTCACATGGGATTGGGCACCAAGGTTATAGATTTCGTTTGGTGCAATTTTTTCCAGCAAACGATTTAGATTGCTGGAATCGCACAGATCTCCGTAGTGTAAAAAAAGTCTTACGTCTTTATTGTGAGGATCCTGGTAGATGTGATCTATTCTCTGTGTGTTGAATGATGATGATCTGCGAATCATGCCATGGACTTCATAACCTTTATCCAGCAAAAATTCAGCGAGATAAGACCCATCCTGCCCCGTTATTCCTGTGATTAGAGCCTTTTTCATTTGTTTATTTTCCTTATGGTGGTTTTTAATTGATTTTATCTAATTTTCGAGCTTTCGGATGAATTTGGCGGGGTTGCCGCCCCAAATCTCGTTAGGCGGTATATCTTTTGTAACAACGCTCCCAGCTGCCACAATCGAGTGGCGACCAATGGTGACTCCCTTCATAATCAAGCTGCTTCCTCCAACAAAAGCTCCATCTTCAATCACAATGGGCGCCGATTTCACATTTGTATCTTTGGATGAAGTGCGGGATTCAAAATCCAGTGAATGAAAATTCGTGTCCCATATTTTGCACCCGCCTCCGATCAGGACTTTGTCGCCAATTGTGATGGATTCTTTACACACCAGCGTGCTGTTTGAGATGCCAACCTGATTGCCAATTCTTACAATGGCGTTTTCATAGACTGCAAGCCGCAAAACGGTATCGCCTCCAATTGGATTTTGCTTTTTACCAGAATTGCAAACAAACCCGTCCCCAATGATAATCTTCCCATAGTTTCTCACCCACGGAATTCCGTTTAGAACAAAACCAGAGCCGGCCTGCATCCTTCCCAATAAACCCAGGCGTTTGCGAAAGCGAAAACGGATTCCGCAAATCGCAATGGTGAGCCTGCGGTTTAGAATGTCCTTTATTTTAAGAAGTCTACTCAACCCAGGTCTTTTGTTTGAATTGCTCAAAATCACATTCTCCCTTAATCACCTGCATTTCAGAGCGGGGATGATTGTCCAGCAGCCATGCCCAAAATGCAGTTACATCGATTTTTTGCCTAAGCATTCTTTGTCGCTTAAGGTTCCATTTTTCTTTGAGATCAGGGTCTGCCAGTAAAATTTTGATCCTTTCATACATCCAGTCGAAGTGACGTGGATGATAACTGTATGCCAAATCATATTTTTTTTCTATTTCTTCAATTACGCTTAATTTGCCCGCAAAGGTGTTGCACCTAAAGGCAGGCGTGCCCAAAACCGCCGCCTCCGTGGTCATGGTCTGGCTGTCACAGATCAGCATTTTGGCATAATACAGCAGTGAATGAATTTTTTCTGGACTGGATTTGGCAGCATATTTTTCAAACTGAGTGTGCTTTGTTTCCGTTGTAATTATCACCCGTCCGTGTTTCTCAAGCAGTAACACCAATTTTTGTTTTTGGTCTAAAGACAATCCATACATGCCAACGTCATGGTGAGCCTTGAAGGCTGTGAAACGAAGTACGAAAAACGGTTCGTGTTCTGATAAATCGTTTTCCGCCAAAACCGATTGGTCAGGTGTGAATCTCTGCGGATGCAGATAGGCAAGTTCCTGAAAGCCCGGATAGCAAATTTGGTTTTTAACTTTTTGAAAAGCAAGCGCGTCAGGTGTCATCAAAAAGTTTGCCAAGGGATAGACAAATTTGGCGGAAAGAGGCAATACAGACAAATCGCTATCCGTGGTGGCGATGGATATGGCTTTGCAAAACTTTGCCGCGTGCACGTTTGACACGGAAGATCCGAACGCCACATCGATGTCGTGTTCCTTCATGATTTTGAGACTTCTGAGACTGTATCCGGTTTGCCGAAAAAACTTACCCATCAGAGAATCGCTTTTTTTACCAAAGGAAATATAGGGGATATCGTGAGCCTTCAGCAAACGGGTTTGCAGTTCCACATCCTTGGTGGTCACCACTAAATTGTGCCTGTCCTTCAGGATATGATAAAGGTTTCTAAAATAATGAACCTGGGCAGGATGGTTTATATCAATCAGAATATTCATTTAAACACTATGCCTATTTGGGGATACCCGCAGTGTTTTTTTGGCTTTTGAAGGGTCTGTAATCAACGACTGTTTTCAGCAGGCTATAATTTACGTCCTGCGGATCTTCGTCGTTTCTATCGTAAATCAACTCGTCAATCCTGGCGGTGTCTGTCGTGCCCCAATAGTTTTGCGTTGCGTCCATATGTAAAATAGGTGAATTGTAGAAGATGCCCTTGGATTTGACAGCATAGACGCTGCAATCGAAATTGTTATAATTTGCCGAGAATGATGCTCTTAGCTGATAGTTGTAAATCCCGGTTTTTGCCGTGATCTCGTTTCTGTGCACTTGGATCTGTCCCTTGTAGTTGTAAACCGCCAGATTTGAATTTGGGAAAGAACAATACTCAAGCTTGCCGGTGCTGTTTTCCCCAAAGTGAACATCCATTGCA
The DNA here is from genome assembly GCA_012728875.1 of Candidatus Cloacimonadota bacterium. Lineage (GTDB taxonomy): Bacteria > Cloacimonadota > Cloacimonadia > Cloacimonadales > Cloacimonadaceae > Syntrophosphaera. The sequence continues at coordinate 174,223 of JAAYEF010000031.1, read as the reverse complement.
CTGTTTTGATCAAAAAAGGTTTCCCTGACTTCAGATTCCGCGCAATTGCTGAGAAATATGGCGTTTCGATTGAGGTAAAAATGGCATTTGCTTATTGAAACATGGTTGCTGTTTTCCCCATATAGCGCCGCCAGGGACGATTCCCGCGATCCGGTGACAGTGCAGTTGAGAATCGAAACATTATTGGAATTGGAGACAACCAAGGCGGTATAAAGTGGACGAACGCGTGAATCCACCAGAGTAAGTCCGTTAACTCCCAGCACACGCAAACCGTAGACGCAATCCTGAAGCAGGAGCTTTCTGATCTCTGAATCATGGTTTCCGTGGAGGCTTATCTGGTTATAGCGTTTGGGAGCTTGTTCGGAATATGAACTGGAATAAATCCTATCCTTGGACATGATCCTTAATGAAGCCCCCTCCTCTATGCTGAGATCGCCATGAAAGCTTGCCTCGCCGCCTTCTTCCATGAGCAAAACCGCGTTGCCTTTACACTTCAGGGTGGAGCCAGCCAATTGGATCAAGCCCGGGGGAGCCTGGTACACCCTGCCTTCCAGCATCGAAAAATCCTCATTTAACACAGTCGGCAAGCTCGTTACCGGATAGAGATCGAGCTGCACGCCAGTAACATCTTCCTTAACAATACTAACCGTTTGATATCGAAAGCCCCAGGCATCCAAAAAGGTCACCAACACATAGTTGCCTTTCTCCAAGCCTTCCAGGGTAAAATTCCCTTCAGCGTCGGCCACGGTTTTGAGCAAGGGTTCCCGGGTTCTGTGATCAAACAGCTCCTGCCAAGAATTTGAGGCGCCGATGCCGGCATAATCCATTTGAAGCTGTTGCACGGAGGCATCCACTTCATCCGGCTCGAAAAGCATGATGGTGGCGTTGGCCAAGGCCTCTCCCCCCTGTTCTGTGATTCCATACACTCTGCCTTGAATCTTGAATGTTTTGGGTTTAAAACAGTTACAGGCTCCCAAAACAAGCAACAGGGCAACAAAGACTACTGTCATCCACCTTTGTTTTTGCGATTTGTTAAAAGATTTCATGGTTCAAACTCCTTGATTACCTTTGCCGGAACTCCCAATGCCAAACAATAATCCGGCACGTCTTTGGTTACCACTGAACCAGCTCCAATCACAGCGCCCCTGCCAATGGTCACACCGGGCATAACAATGGAGCCAATGCCAATATGGGCGCCTTCCCGGATGCGTATATCCGCTTGGATGAAAGGCTGAGCCCCCACCCAGGTGTTTCTGCGGTATTTACGAAGGTCACGTTGATGGGTCAACAACATGCAGCCCGCGGTGATGAAAACATTATCCTCAATTTTAACCCTTTGGGGTCCGTCATCATCGATGGCAACATCCAGTCCAATAAAAACATTTTTGCCGATGCTGACACCACGGAGACGATGTAAAAAAACCCGTATGACGCTGGGGAAACAGTGTCTTGCCAAATGATGTAAAAACCTCACCCAAAGCCCTCGCAACACTGCCAGAGCGCTTCTTTTTCTTCTCATGAGCGTTTGGCCTCCATATCTTCGAACAGTGAATTCCACTTCTCAACAGCGGAAGCATGGGAATGTTTTTGAACTATCTGTGCACGAGCGGCTTTGGCGATGGCATCCAGGCCTTCATTTGCTGAAAGCACGAATTCCATGTGGTTGGAAAGAGCCTCGAGCTTACCACAATCGAAGCCAAACCCTGTTTCTCCGGAGCGCAGGATGTCTAGTATATTGCCGGCATGGGAGCTGATGCAAATCATGGCACAGCTCATCGCCTCCATCAACGCGCAGGGCAAACCTTCCGTATATGATGCCATCACAAAAACGCGGGAACGCTGGAGCCAAGACCGGACATCGGATTGGAAACCTGCAAAAACCACATTGGAAGCCAATCCCAGCTCAAGTGCCAGTTTTTTCAAAGCGGCTTCCCGGGAACCATAACCAACGATGGCAAGCTTTGTTTCGGGATGTTTTCTTTGAACCTTGGCAAAGGCTTGCAAAATCAAATCCACACCCTTGTAGTCTTCCATCCTGCCCGTATAGATAAAATCGAATTCCTTGGCTTGATCCGATGGGTGATAGTAATCTGTATCCACCGTACTGTGAAGCTGCTGCACTTTTTTCACTCCCTTTTCTTTCCAAAAGGAGAGTGATTTGTTCCCGGGCACATTTAGAACCGCGGCGCGCCGAAGCACGGCGATCAGAATGGGCCCCATCATCTTTTTGTTGGCAGCTTTTTGGATATCCTGTCCGGTTTGACCCAAAATATAGGGAATCCCGGTCAATAAGGACGCAAAGCCCGCAAAAAAGAAATGCGGCTTATAGTGATAGGCTAAAAAATAGTCCGCTTTTTGCCGGAAACCGATGCGCGCCATCAAGATGGGCGTAATCATGATGTTCAACAGTGGATGGCGGCAAAGCTTTGGCAAGATCCGATACTCCACTTTGGGAATGGGTGGACCCGCGGTCTTGCGCAAGACGATTATCCTATCCACTTTTTCCACCCTGCCAAGCGGAACCAGTTTGGCTTCCAAGGTTCCCGGTCCCATCCGGCAGGAACAAACCAAGGTGAGAGGTTTAGACATTTTTTTTGGCGATCACATAGCGGAATTTTCCCGCTTCCGTTTTCGCTATCTCCTGTAATTCCTTAACTTCCACACGCACGCCATCGCCAGCCACACTTGTGAGATAGTCCTGCAGCCAGGCCCGATCTTTGGCAGTAAAACCAGGCTGGGGAACAACATTCAACAGCAATCTATCATCTTCCGCCTGGACAAGCTGAAATTGTTTTAAAATCTTTCCCAGCATTTCAAAAGGCAGGGATAAGCCGTTGATGACATTTCCGTTTGGCAGATAAATCAAGTCCGAGGCCCTGCCTTTGATGGCATCAAACAGTGGCAAGCTCCTCCCACAAGCACATTTTCCTTCCCCGAATACGGCGCGGTCGCCTGGCGCATAGCGGATAAAGGGCATGGCAAAATCATGCAGGGAGCTGGCAATGATTTCTCCTTCCACCCCTGCCGGAACGGCTTGACCGTCTTGATCCACAAGCTCAAGATAAGATGTTTCGACATGAATGTGATAGGAACTGTGCATTTCGCATTGGCTGGCACCAACCATGCCTTCTCCACAGCCATAGGCATCATTGATGGGGCACATAAAGACCTTTTCAATTTCTTCCCGGTGTTCAGGGAACAGCATTTCCGCCGTGGTAAATATTCCCTTCATCGGTATGGTCCTATTTGTTTGGCTCAAGTGTTTTGCCAAAGCCAGCAATGCCGAGGGATATCCACGTAAAAACCGGATCTTGTATCTTTGGATGTCCTGGATGCCCTGTTCCATCTCCTCAGAGTTCATCCGCGCAATGGGGATGGAATAGTTTCGCTGCAAAAATCTCCACAGTTTTGCCCGCAGGGACAGCTTACCTTCTCTCATCATGGATCCACCCTTCATAACGGCAATCCTGTCCCGACCGAGCTGATAGCCGCCCCAGGCGAAGGTCCTGATTTTCGTTGCCCAATTCAATCCCCAACTCAGCACATCGTTATAGTAGGCAAAAGGAATTCCTGTGGTGCCGCCGGTTGATCTTTGCAGGGGGTGGTGGCGCTTCCAGTCTGAAGCCAGAAAACTTTCAGGATTTGCCTGGATTGTCTCTTTGCGCAAAATGGGAAAAGCGGCAAGATCATCAATGGCTTTAAAATCGCCGGGCTCCATGCCCATTTCCCGCATCAGCTTGGTGTAATATGGAACCTTGGCATAGGCGTGGTGGATCATCTTTTGCAGCTTTTCAAGCTGATACTTGTGAATCTCATCCGCAGACCAATACTGGCTTTGCATGGTGAAATCCACCATTTTTTTCAGATCGAAGCCATATTTTTTGCCCATCAGGTAAAATGTAAGATCAGTCCGATTCATTCACAGCTCCGATTTCTTGCCAATATCTGTCTCAGGCTCAGGTTTGAAAGATGACTGCAGGGTTTGGTTCACCACTGGCATGTATTTTCCTGAGGACGAATTTTCTATGTCGCTCTCGTTGGAAAAAACAAGGGTTACCATTCCCAATTTTTCCCGGATCAACTTTTCTAACAAGGCTTCCTCATCCGCGTCGAATTTTTGGCCCACATATCTAAACTTGATGTGTTCGCTGCTGGTTTGCAGGGCTTGGAATTTTTGCAGATTACGTCGCGGAGCGATACCGGACTCATATATGATCTTCCAAAGATAGGAGCTATGAAGCGATTGACCTTCCGGACCAGTCAGATAATCAATGGTCCGTCCCTTAATCCATTTTATCAGCGGGCTCTTTCGACCGCAAGTGCAGGCTTGTTCATCCAGTTCCGCTTCGTCGCCATTCATGTAGCGGATGAGGGGCATGGCAAAATTATCCAAATCTGTAAGAATCAATTCCTTATTTTTTCCCACTTCCAGGAAAACACGTTCCTCAGTAACATGCAGGCCATTGTGATGCTCACATTCAAACGCTATGCTGCCAATTTCACCGCAACCGTATTGATCGAATGTTTCACAAGCAAACACTTCCCTGAACAGGGCACGGTGTTCTTCAAACAGTGGCTCCGCGGTGGTCATGATGGCTTTAAGCTGAAACTTCAAGCCACGGTTCCTCATCTCTACAGCCATGTTGTGCAGATATTGTGTATAAGCTCTAATCAGCTTGATATCCCGCGTTTGCAACAGCTGCACAAGCCGCGAAAAATTGCGTTCAAAGGTCTCGTAGGTGTCGAAGGAATGGCTGTGATGAACTTTGTCCAACATCTGTCCCTTCAGGCGGACGAGCAATTTCTTGCTCTGAGCATATCCGCCCATCAGGTCAACTTTCTCATCATTGCGACCAATTCCCATCCAATCGTAAAAACGTTGGTAGGCACCCCAACTGGAACTGCGGGTGGCAGCATCGTTACGCTTGGGAAACGCGCCTCCGGTGGTTCCGCCGGTGAAGCCGCTCTTAACGCCTTTGATATCTTTAAGGTTATGGGGCACAAATTCATCCTTGTGTTCGAGGATAAGCTCTTTGGTCAACACAGGAAAACAAACAATATCCCCGGGCTCCTTGATGTCTTCCGGTTCCATGCCCAGGTTTTTCATAACATTGGCATAATAGGGCAGGTTTTGCCGGCAGTGTTTCAACAAGCGCACAAGTTTGGCCTTTTGAAAGCCTCGCATTTGCTCCTGATCATACCATTGGGTTTGCGAGTAAAATCGGTAATGTTTTCGAACCGTTTTACCACTGAACAGGTCGCTGAAAAAAAGCAGGCTCATTGCAAGGCTCCCTTGGAGGCTTGAACAGCAGATTCGCCTGTTGCTTCCAAGCCGGGTTCAGGAATTTCATAGGTGAGATAGTACATGGCGGGAACGATGAACAAGGGCGCCAAATACATGAACCATCCGGTGATGCTTTTAATCAATCCCATAGTGAAGAACGTCAACAAGGACAAAACGTAGTAGAACCAAAAATCTTGATCGAAAACCCTTTTGTTTCTCCGAATATGTGTTAACCACGACAAGAAAAAGGGAAGAAATCCCAAAAAACCGAAAGAAGCCAGGAAATATAACCAGAAGAGATGAAAAGCCTCAGGGTTGGTGTTTTTCGAAGAACCGAACAATGGATACCTGGCAACGGTTTCAACATTCCAAAACACCCTTTGCAAACGCTGTTCCACCGAAGTTTCTGTTCTGCCGGTGGATGTAACCTCAATGCCTTCCTGGGATGCCAGCTTAATATCGTTGAGGCGTCGTCTGACGGCTTCCGTGGGAGTGATGCTGATCAAACCATCGATGGCATGATTGAAGGCAAGTTGGGGAGGATATATTAAAGAGATCAAGCCCACCACCGCGACCAACACAAAGGTATAGGCCCTCCTGCTTCGAACATTGCCAAAAATTGACAATACGAGTGCCATCAAGGCAATCAGCAATGGGGCTGTAAACGCGCTGAGAAAAACCGCCCAAACCACCAGGAATATTACAATTCCAAAAAGCCATTTGAACTTTTTTTGGGCCGTTTTTCTGAAGGAGTAGAACAAGACCGGTAACAAAGTTGGGAGCCCCGAAAAAAATCCATAGTTCGAAATACCCATTCTGGTGAAACGATCTCTTCCTTCCGCGCCTTCCGCACCACCCACTACAAACCTCACCGCCAAGGGGTTGCGCATTAAACCCACAATGTTAATCAAACATGAGATGCCAATAATGGCAACTATAAAGAGCACCATTTTTTGCATCTGCTTGGGGTCTGGCCCGACCAGAAACACCTGATACAAGATGAGTGCCACAAGGAAGGGCCGCACCTGAGCAGTCATCCAAGTTGACGACGAAAACTTCAAATGCCCCAGGATGTCCATCACAAGAACCATCAGCGCGTACACATATGCCCAAATCATATCCCTGCTGAAAAAAGAATTCGGCTTGTAGATGGCCACGAAAAACAAAAAAATGGCTATCCACAGCTCCAGACTTAAGATCCTGACGTTGGCTATCCGCCAATCCAGATTCGCGGGAATCAGCCTGAGAACAATCAGGGTCAGCACCAAGCCCGCCAAATAGAACAGTAGTTTGGTTTTTGTCAAGGTTTTGCCTTTAATAGTTTTCTTGCTTTACGTTTGGCTTTATTTAGTGATCTTTGCAGTCCGGATCCACCCAGCCAATGATGTTTAAAGTGATATCTGTCGTGCAGATAGTCAGGCGCCACGCAAACAGGCTCCTGAACAATCTTGAAGCTATCATCTACAGGATGGTCGTGAAAACGGTTCCTTTGTTCGCTGTGGGTGCCCACGTAGCCAATGTTGCTTACCAAGTTCGCCCTGGGCATGATGCCCATGCCGGAGTTTTTGCGCACGCAAAAACCAAATTGAATATCCCAGATATGCCCCATCCTGCTTTTATCCGTGTAGGTACGCTCTAAAGACCTCATGAAATAGTCCGCCTCTTTACGCGGCAAGAGCGAATAGAGCAGCTTTCTATCCCTGAATTCAGGGTAATCCCGCATTTCCAAATCCACCTGCTTGACGCAGCGGCGCCAGGTTGCCCAGCCCCAGCTATGCGCGTAGCGCGTGAACGCGTAATCCGCCGGAAGCGGAAACTCCGGACAGTAGTTGTTTCCGCTCAACAGCCAGATACGCCGGTCGTCCAGGAACTTGTCCAAAAGATAGTCACAATATGGGAAAAAAGCGGGAGAGGGGACGCAGTCATCCTCCAGAATGATGATGCGGTCTTCTTCTTCCACAGCCCAATTCATGGCGGCGAAGGGTCCCGGGCCGCAGCCAAGGTTATATTCCATCACTTTGCGCCTTAGATCGCAATCCCAGTTAACCATTTCAATTACCATATCTCTAACTTGCTGGCAAATCTTTTGCTCCTCTTCGTTGCGGGCTCCGTCTGAAAAGACATAAAGACGCTTGGGCTTTGCTTTTTGGAGGGCTTTCAAGACCTCGCGCGTACTCTCGGGGCGGTTAAATGTGATTAACAACACTGCTGACTCTTTCATGATTACCTCTCAATTTTTTGGTTTATTCAATTCTTTTGCTACAGCGCATTTGTCAAGGCCTCATATCCCGGCACTTTTTCCATATATCCGGCTTCAACTGCTGCCGCGATGGTGCGGCAGGTATCTTAAAACGTTGCATGGACAGTCAAAGGTTCAAAATCTGATCCTGTAACCTTGAATCTTGTTGGCATGCATTTTGGCGGCTTCGGGATACATTTCGCTCCATTGCGTTTGTAGCTGGACATACACTTCTGGCAAATGCACCTTGGTTCCAATATAAAATAGATTCGCACAGCCCCGGGCAAAACTCATCTTAAACTTATGGATCCCATCGCCCCGCGCGCTGCTGGCGCCCAGGGAATATTTTTCAAAGCCATGTGCGCAGAGATATTTAACCAGTTCCCAGCGCTGGAAGCTGTTGGCCTTGTATTGATAATATTCACTTAGAGTTCCGCCCAAAAAGCCGTAGGCCAGGGTTCCACCCAAAAGCAGCAATTCCGCCGAAATGGCCTTGTCCTCATAATAGCTAAGTGCCAGCAGGCTCTGATGGCCCAGATTGGCAACCAGTCCTTCAAAAAAACTTCTGTCAAAAAAATAGAATTCATCCGCCTCATTACGCTGCATGGTGCTGGTGTAGATTTCATGTAAAACTTCAATCTCTTCAGCCACAATCTCGCTTCCCCGGTGAATCACAGTTTTCAGACCATGACCCTCGCCATTGCGGATGGCTTTGCGTGCCCGGTGTTCAAAGGAATGTTTCCATACCCAGTCCTGCCCCTGGGAGAGATCGATGTAAACGTTGTCCAACACATCTATTTGCTGAGTGTAAAGATGAAAGCGTCTGTTGTTTGAAAGTGGGCAGTAGCGCACAAATTCCGTCACAACCCTGACTTGGGCAAAATAATCCAGCAGCGCATGGTTAAAAGACTCAACAAAGCCCGGATCCTTCACCCTGCCAAGGGGTCCATTATAGCCGTAAGCCCCGCTGATGTCGCAATATTCATCATCCAGATTGTAACCAAGACCGTTAAGGCTTTTCTTCAAATATGGATAGTAGAGAAAGTTGTTTTCGTCCTTGGAACTCCAAAAACACTCTGTTTCTGTTCCCGCTGGATCCACTACACGATGATAATTAGGGCCAAAAAAGGGCGGGGCTTGCCGACCCAACCGGGAATGCAGAGCTTCCCATGCCTGAGCATCGGCGAGCGTGCATATTCCAGTTTTGGAGTTCATTGTCATACGATATCCTCATAATCAGCCAGCACTGCTTCAAAATCCTCCCTCAACACCCCCACCACCACACTGTTTTTAAAGCTGCCGTCCACATAATAGGCTTTGCGCATCAGCCCTTCCACTTTGAAGCCACATTTCTCCGCCATTTTCAAGGAGCCCATGTTGTCTTCAAACACACCAGACCAAACCCTTTCTAGACCTTTATCGTAAAAAGCGTGTCGCAACATCAAAACCAGGGCATCAGTCGCGTAGCCTTTGCCCCAGTGTTTTTTTTCTCCCACAAACCAACCGGCAACGCCATTTTTATGCAGCATATCAATTTTGCTGATAAAGATGCACCCGATGAATTCGTCGGTTTCCTTAAGACAAATGGCGCAGCTAACGCTGTTTTTGTCAAAAACCCTGTCCTCCAGCCATTTTTGTTCGTTGAGTGTGGATGTGAAGCGCATTGTGGCACTGAACGGAATCGCAATCTCCGGGTCACTGCGCCATTTATGCAATAAAAGATGGTCTCCGGGTTCAAATGATCTTAGATACACTCTGAATTTCTTTTTCATGTATTCCTCACACTGCTTGGCAAATTTACCAGACGACTGGCTATGTGGCTGGCATTACTCAAGTCTCCGCAGGCGGAATCTTTGAACATTTCCAGCCGATTCATCAAAATCCAGGCGGGGCGTGTCATCACTCCAGCCCCGTTGGTGACCTTAAGCAGGAGGTCACGATCTTCGGGGCTGGAGGCAAGAACGGCGTTCAGCCAAAAATTGGACTTGCCGTCCCGGGGTTCATCAACAAAACAATGCCCATTTTGCTTAGCGAAAAAATCACGGTAGCGCGAGGCGGTTTCTCTTTTATCTTCCAAAAACCCGTCCAGCAGCTCCATCTGGCCGCAGCCAAGGGCGGCATTTATGTTTGGCATCCGGTAATTATAGGCCACCATATCGTGTTCATAGTCCCAAGGATGGGGCTTTTTTGCCGTTGTGGTGATATGTTTTGCCAGTTTGCCCAGATGCTCGTCGTTTGTTAAAATCATGCCCCCGCCTCCGGTGGTGATGGTTTTATTCCCGTTAAAACTCAGGATGCCCAGCTTGCCAAAAGTGCCGGTGTGTTGCCCCTTGTAGTAGCTGCCAAGGGATTCCGCGGAATCTTCCACGACCGGTATGCCGTAAGTATCGCAAATGGAAATGATTTTATCAATTTGGCAGGGGTGACCAAAACTGTGCATGGGTACACAGGCTGCCACCCGTTTTCCGGTTTGTTTATGAACCGCTTTGAATTGAGATTCTGAAGATGTGGCAGATTTATCCACAACGACATCCACGTTCTCTTCAAGCCAAAGTTGAAGCGCATCTGGGCTCATGCCCAGGGTTTTTTGATCAATATCCACGAAAACCGGCTGGGCACCCAAATAGCTGATGGCATTGCAGGTGGCCACGAAGGTGAGGGGCTGGGTTATAACCAGGTCCCCGGGACCTGTTCCAGCCAAAAGAAGAGCGATGTGCAAAGCGGCGGTTCCATTTACCGTAGCCACAGCGCTGGTGGCTCCCGTGTAGGCACAAATCCTTTCCTCAAAAAGATCCACATATTTTCCAACGCTGGATACGAACCTGCTCGCAAGGCAATCGTTTACATATTTGTTTTCGCCATCGCCAAAGAAGGGTTCGTGCAGAGGGATGAATTCCGTGCTAGCATACAGCTCCCGGATAAAATCCACCAAAAGTTCAGGTTTCATCTCGTTTTCCCGTTTTATCATATTATTTGCCAATTATTCATGGCCGCGCATCCTGGATGTTTTGAGTCTTGTCCAGGGTGCAATTAATTCGTTTATTTATGGAAATCTTCCATCACACGGGTGTAACAGGCAATATGCTGCCCCAACACATCCTCGCTAACAATAAACTTATTGATGGTCCTTTGGGCTTGTTGCGCCAATTGGGCAGCGTATTCCTCATCCGTCAGCAGTTTTTTTATCTGAACAGCCAGGCCCTGAATATCTCCTTTTTCCACCAAGAGCAGCGATTCATTTTCAGCGTTCAATTCCGGTATGCTGCCAACCTTGTAACTCACCACGGGAATACCGAGCTGCATACTTTCAACTATCGTGCCCGGAATGATATCCTGATGGGTGGGCAATACAGACACCCGCGCCTTGCATGCCTCTTTGTGCACATCGTCAATCTCGGGCAGGAGGCCTTTCCACACGAGGCGCAGTCCGCTTGGTGCCGCCATTTCGTTCAGATATTCCCTGTATGAAGAGCTTACTCCACCAATTATACATAGCGAAAGACCGGGAATTTCACCCGTGAGCGTTCCCGCAGCCCGCAGCAAATCTTCGATTCCCTTGCTGGGGCTCACCCGGGCAAAAAAGACCAGATCGTACTGCTTGGGGCCCGTCTCACAGGCACGGGGTTGGGGAATGTTGTAGCGCACCCAGTGGGTTTGGGCATTTGGATTTACGGAAAGCAGGTCCTGCTCCATGGTCTGGGTGCGGATTGAAAAATGAGGAAAATTTTTTAAAATCTTTTCTTCCACAGCCCGCCGCGTTTTTGCTTCCCGGGAAAGATCATAGTAAAAACTGGGATCCATCCTCTGCAGGTTCACCACAATGGGGTAGCGCCCTTGAAACTGAAAGATGGAAGATGAATAATATGCGTTTTCAGCTCCCTGAAGATGGATCACAACAGGCTTGATGGCATTCACCCAGTTCCCCACCTTTTTGTTATTTTTCTTGAACCCGGTCCATAAATCCCAGCGAAAAAAAGACGGCCACTGCCTCCCCCAAAAGGGAATGCCAGGATTGAAAAAATGGTAGTGCACTCCTTCTGTTTCAAAACTGGTGCTCCGTTTCAAAAATCTATGCGGAGCAATGACATGCAGCTCATGTTCGGGATTGTTTTCGAACACCTTGATGGTATTGGTGATCCAAGGCGCGAAGGAATGGACCTGGTCAGACAGTTTCAGGGCTTTACGAACCTCAGCGTTGCTAAAATGACAGATCCAGGCAATTTTCATTTTTGAATCATCCTCACGCGCTTTTGAGCCTTTTTTTCTGAGCCAGCTTATACACCAGGAACAAGCCGCTCACCAGGGTAAAGACCACGTAGGATAACACCTGGCCCCAGGCGGCACCCTCAAACTGGTACTTGCTGATCAGAAAACGGAAAAGCGAGCTCACGAACACTGCCGCCACAATCTTGTTGATCAGAGCCACTTTGGTGTAACCCTTGATGATGATGACAGTGGAGATGATAAAGAACACCGAAGCGCTGATATTTTTTAAGGCCATGATGCGTGCCAGCCTGCTGGCGGCAGTGTATCTGCCCACAGTGAGTATTTTCAGAATCAGGGGGGCGGCAACAACGAAGGCTCCCACCACCAACAGATTCATCAAAATCAGGCCCAGGGATATTTTGACCATCCTGCCGTATCTTTTCGTGGAAAGCGCTTGGAAAAAATCCGGCTCCAAAGTCATGGAAATGGCGGCATAGAACATATAGATATAGCCGGAAAACCTGAGCGCGATGCTGTATAACCCCAGGTTCACATCATCTTTGAAGCCTGCCAGCATGGCCCTGTCCACGCCATTGGTAAAATAATCGATGCACCCGGCGAGGATCAGCGGCCAGCAAAAACGGAGCGCGTCCTTCAATATCTTTTTGTCCAGTCTGATTCTGTCTGTGAGTTTGAAAAAGAAAAACAAACCAAACACAAGCGAAACCACGGAAGTGCCTGCCAAGCTTCCCGCCGCACCAAATTTCAACACCGCGCACAGCAAAATCATCGCCAACAGATAGGCGCCATGGTGGGCGATATTCACCCACAAAAAGTTAGTCGCTTTTTTTGACAGTCTCAAGTTGAGTAGATAGAAGGCATAGATATTGCTGAACACGAGGTTCGAATAGCAAAGCAGCGCGTAGGGGAAAAAGCCGTAGCCGGTATCATAGAGCCGGGTGTAAACCCAGAAAATCGCCAAGATCACCACGGTTGACGCCAAACCGAAAACCAAGAGTGTGGAGGCAATGGTTTTCCTCATGTTTTCCCGCTGGGCCTGGTTCACCACAAAATAATGCTTGCCATAGAAGGAGCTAAGCGTAAAACTTGTGAGGGGCACAAACAAGGCATTGAAGGAATTAAAGTATCCCACAATGGCAAAATCCCTGTGCCCCAGATGCATGGACAGGATGGGGGAAAGAATCAGCCCCACCACCACCTGCACCAAAGACGCGGAAAAATACATGGAAGCATTTGCGAGCTTTTTGGGAAGCCCGCCCAAATTGACAGAAATCAGCTTGAGCACTTTCGAGATCATATTATTCATTTTGGTCCATCAATGTCAGTTACAGGTTTTTTGGCAGAGTGCAGTGTCGCGCAGGACATTTATTCAATCGAATACAGATAGATTCTGTAGGGAGAAGAGCTATGTTCATAGCTGGCAACATAGTTAAGTCCCAATTCACCGGCTTGGGAGATTGGCAGGGCGGAAAAGATATACTCGCAATCCATGTCCCTCAGACTGGCAGTATCAATGGCGAGATATTCGATGCTCCTTTCCTCGTGTTTATCAATCATGGGGATACCATTTCCATTATATCCATAATAACGGTCAATCTCATCTGAAAACAGATAGCAGGTGCTGCCCCAGTTATAAAATAGAGTTGCCAAATGTTCATTCTTTTCAAGTTCACCCTCGATGGCTTTGCCAAAGTTCTGTTTGTGCTCCAAAGGGTAACCACCGGAAAAATATCCATCCACAGTGTAGAAACCGTTGTACAATGCTGCCGCTGGATTCAAGCCCAGAGATGCCACCCTGTATTCAGTGGTGGGTCGACCGATCTGTCGCTGAATTCCCCGGTAAAGCGCAGGGCTGTAGAACTCCTCATAACTTGGCGGGGAAACCGGTTTGTTCAATACATAGCTCTTCACACATTGCTTGGTGTTATAATTCACATAAAACGCCAAAATTCCGATCTGCACCAGCAGGAGAGGATAAATCGCTTTTTTGAGCCTGGTTTTGGCAACTATCACCAGAGAACTCGCGAAGATCAGGTATTGCAGCAAGGGCAGCAGCCAGAAGAAACGTTGAAGCTGAAACATTTTCAACAGCGGTATCCTGCTCTGCAGGGAGTAAATGTATCTGTTGCCAAATATCGCGCCAGCCAAAGCCAAAATCGTATATGCTCCAAGCAGGATCAAATGCTTGCGTTTTTCAGGAGACTTACCCTTGAAAGCCAGCAAGAGTGCCAATAAACCCAAGGGAATGATGAGCCAGGGATAGCTGGCGTTGTGTCCATAGTTTGAAAAAAACATGCGCAAAAAATTCAGGACGGTTTGCTGGTTATCCGCAAAAAAGCCCACCGCGCTGAAGCCACTGCGATGGCTGGCCACCTTAGGCGCCAGGGCGCTCATCACCAAACTGATATTTGCCAGCACGTATACCAAGGTGAGGAAAGCAATCCAAAGCACCCGCCTCCAGCTTCCCCTTTTTTTAATCCAAAGCCAAAGTTCAGAGATTCCCAAGGCGATAAGAAGGAAGACACCCACCAGCGCCAGGGAAGAATAATAGGCATAAACAACCGCTGTGAGGAAAGCCCAAAGCTTATGGCGATCGACGCTCAAATATGCCCAAAAGATCAAAGGGAGTCCGGAAACGCTAATGCCCGCGTAAGGCCAGAATTTTAGCAGCCCAAATGCCAGCGCGACCCCAAACCTGATGACCTCAAATTCCAGACCGGGATACCTGCTTCGGGGGTACATTGCGCTCAATAGAAGCAACATTCCCAAAAAGCCAATCAGGCTGATTAAGACGCGATTGATCACGTCGGCATAATAGGGTTGGAAAAAAATATAGAGAGCTTTTTGGGGACCCGGTATTTTTTTAACAAAGCCCACCACACCGGGATCGGCGGCAACCTTGATGGATTCGCTGGGTTCACCCTCCCCGAAGCGCCAGGACTTTTCAGCGGACATCAAATTTTGGACATGATTGCTATCCAGCCCATCCCCAACCGATAAAAAGGATTTGCTACCCCAAATAAAATAGGAGGAATAGGAAACAAGGATGATTCCCAGGCAGAGCAGCCAAAACAGCCAATAATGTGTGTTCTTTGTTTTCACAATCTTTTGTCCTTCGGGTTTGAAACCATAATGTTTTGTACCGGATTTTGTTTTAATGAGCTTGATTTATGTTAGCGTGCCAGTGTTGCTTGAGCCCGCAGCGGCAATCTGGGACATGGCCTCAGCCTGGCCAATGATATCGAGGTAATGGGCTTCCCTGCCGGCGTCGTCCAAGCCGCAAAAGGCTTTCAATTCCTCCAAAAAATGGTCACATGGCGCCAGTTGGTGTTCACGCAGCAGGCCTTGGGTTTTGACAAAACAGACCGGCAGTTCCGAAGCGGGCATGGAAAAAGCCCGTTTCAGCCAGATTTCACCTTTTTCGCACCAAATCGAGTAGCTGTTTTTATAGCCATTGTCCATGCCAAATGCCAACTGCGCGGATTGCTGATCCCCAAAATCCATCAGGACCCTGCCCTGTATGTCCAAGCCATTTTCGTCGTGGTGGATAACGCTGACTATCCGCCTGGGTTCTCTGCCAAAAAAATTCCTGGCAGCATGCACGGTATAGGCACCCGCATCCAAAATCACCCCGCCGCCCAAGTTTTTGTTCCTGCGAAAATCTGTTTGAGGAAGGGCGGGAAAACCGAACCAAGCCTCAAACAGCCATGGTTTGCCAAGTTCTCCCCCACAGATCTGTTCCTGCACATATTTATGCTGAGCATGGTGCCGGTACATGAAACCCTCCACCAGGCTCAAACCCCGGGCTTTGCAGGCATCAACCATGTTTTGAGCCTGCCCAAGGTCCATGGCCAAAGATTTTTCGCAAAGGATATGTTTGCCGGCGGCGGCAGCGGCAAGACAGATTTCCTGATGGGACACAGTGGGTGTGGCCACATAGATGGCATCAATGCTTGTATCCTCAAGAAGCTGCGTGAGGCTGTCATAAGCCCTGATGCCATGGTTTTGCGCCAAAGCCTTCGCCTTGGCGGGGTCGTTGTCGTAACAACCCGCCATATATACCTGTTCACATTTGGCCATGGCGGGCGCCATATTCCTCACAGTCTGATAGCCACATCCCACAATGCCGAACGCTGTTTTATTCATAATATTCCTTTAAAAATATGCCAAAAGACTGCGCAGCTCCACATTAACGACCTGCTGGTGACGCAGCAGCTCTTTCAATTGGCGCAGGGGAATCCACACAAAGCCTTCCACAGGTTCCAGATCATTGAAGCCATCCAGCACCCGAATCATGTTCAGGCTGCACTCTCGGTAAAACCTGCCACCTTCCTCTGATTGCCGGGCCGCGTAAACATTGGTTCCGTTTTCAAAATGCTCCAGATACGCGGGCTGATTGTGGAAAACACGGTTTTGCACAATACACTGGACCGTGGGCGCCAATTCAAACATATCGTAGAGCCCGGGCTCCATTTTGATCTGCGTTAAAAAATGAATGGCGCCGTATTGGGGAGCCGCGAGCAGACCTATTTTCCCTTCATGCCTTTGTTTGATCACGGGTTGATCCCAGTGTCCAACTTCCCGGTTATTTGCCCGCACACTCACAGCCAGCACCTGGAAAAACCTGCCTTCCCGATGTTCGATCATCTGTTCGCCGATTTTCCATTCCTGCACGGAATTCAAGGGCACGGCAGCCTTGTCTTTAAAAGAATAGTGACGTGTCCACGCCAGTTTGTTCAAGATTTTATCTGTCTGATCCAAGTTGCCAAAATTGTCCCAGCCTCCCAGCACAGCCAGTAGCCAAAAATCGCTGCGCGCCACCAAGTCCCTGTGTTCGGATATCACTTTGGCAAGCGCCTCATGGTCAAGGTCCGGATGGTAGCCCCAATAGTGGATCTGCGAAATCACCGAGCGGGTGTCCATGTTCACGGTGTTGTCGCGCTCCATCAGGCTTTTGATTTGCCCCAGGGTCAGCCATCTGAAATTTTCGCCCAATTCCACATCGGAGCCGCTTTCATCCAGCACCAGCAGATTGCGGTTACGCTTGCCCAAAAACCGCGCGCCCTGCTCGGATTGGTATCTGTCAATCACAACCCTGCATTTGCGCTCACCGCTGAAATAATCCAGATACCTGGTCTTTTTTCCACCGTGTACCTGTAAAAAATTGCTGCGTGTGGCTTGCACCGTGGGTGAAAGCTGATAGGTGTTGATGTTCCCCGGCTCCGCCTTCGCCTGCATCAAAAAATAGAGCACCCCATCCATCTTTTTGCACAGGATGCCCAGGATGCCAACCTCTGGCTGATCGATGATCGGTTGGTCCCAAAGGGTTTCCCCCGTCTTCACATCAAGCACCCTGCAGCCCCGGATGCTGAAAAACTTGCCGCTGTGGTGCTGAAGATCACCTGTCTGGGGGCTGAAATGCCACTGTTGCAAGTTCGCAAAGGGAACTTCCTCCACCTCAAAATACTGCCTGCTGTTCAGCCCTGAAAGCCATTCCAAGACCTGGCTTGTATCGCCAAAGGGGTTAAAATCTATCAGCGCGGAAAAAAACAGCTCGAACTCCAGGGTTTGGGCATAGTCACCACACACCCGGCTCAGGCTTTTTTTGAACTTTAGAATCTTATCTTTTGTCACCGTATATGGTTTCCAATACCAGTTCCATGCTTCCCAGAGCGTAATCCAAACCGTCGTTTGCCAATTCCGCATACAGCGGCAGTCTCACGATTCTGGCGGCAATCTCCTGGGTACGGGGCAGATCCTGAGGCTTGTAACCCAGTTTCTGACCCATGGGAGCCGAGTGCAGAGGCATATAGCCTATATAGGCATACACCCCCCTTTCCTTGAGGCCCAACAGGAATTTTTCCTTGTTTGTTTCAGAATCGAACACCACCCAGAAAGCATGGCTGTTCAGTTTCTCATATTGCCCGTAAGGAGCAATTTGAACCATGCCCTTTTCCGCGTAGGGCTTCCAAAATTCCAGATAAGCGGCAGTCACTTTGCCGCGCAGCTCCAAAATCCGGTCTTCACATTCCAACTGCGCCAGCAGCACGCCAGCCAAAATGTCGGAAAGAAGATAGCTGGAGCCGATATCCACCCAGTGATACTTCGTTTTTTGACCATACAGCACCAAGCTGCGGTCTGTTCCCTTTTCCTGCAGAAAACTTGCCCGCTGCAGCCAGTCTTCACGGTTCACCATCAAGGCTCCGCCTTCTCCGCAACTGATATTCTTGGTCTCGTGGAAACTGAAGGTGGCAAGGTCGCCCAGGCTCCCGCAAGCCTTTCCCTGATAACGGCTGCCATAAGATTGCGCGGCGTCCACCATCACGATCAATCCATGCTCCTGCGCGATGGATACAATACTTTCCATGTCGCAGGGAATACCGGCATAGTCGATGGGCAAAAGCATCCTGGTTTTTGGGGTAATGAGCTCCCGGATATGCTCAGGATCCGCATTCATGGTTTTGGGGTCAATCTCGCAAAAAACCGGTTTGGCTCCGGTCAGCACCACCGCATTGGCTGTGGAACTGAAAGTGTAGGAAGGCAGGATCACCTCGTCGCCGGGCTGCAAACCTGCAAGCCAGGCTCCCATTTCAAGCGCGGCTGTCCCGGACGGAACTAAAAACGCATTCTGCAAGCCATGTTTCTCTGCCAAGTGCGCCTGAACCCGCTTGGCAAATTGATTGTTGCCACACAGGCGTCCGGATTTCAAGGCTTGGGTGGCATACCGGATTTCCTGTTCGGTAGCGTAGGGTATATTAAAAGGTATGTTCATAATCAGTTCATTTTCACAGTGGTTTTAATCTCCCTCTTGTTTGGAAAGCCGCTCAGTTTCAAAAACCAGCACCTTTCCCGGATTCAAAAAGAGCCTCTGCGAAGGATGCGCATACAAAACAATCCCGGCCCGCTTGCCGGAGCCGTCCACAATCTCATCGACCCTGTCCCCCACCTTCAAAATGGGCACAGCCAGGCGCACATGCTCAAATCTTTGAGAGTGATCTACAATTTTCTTGATGACGCCAGGATTGGGGAGTACATAAAAAACACCGCTGTGAGCCATCTTAAACTGTGAAGGCTCAATCCCGGAAAAGCGGTCCAGCGCAACTTCGATCACAGCTTTCAGAAAATCATAACCGGTGGAAAGCGGTACCATGTGCGAGCCAATGAAATCACCTCCCATCCTGCCGGCAGCTTCCACCACCACCAGTTCACCTTCTTTGGTAAGCAAAACTTCCGTGTGGCTGGCTCCATTTTTAAGCTCCAAGGCATCCAAAGTCTTGATGACCAAATCATTTATCCTGCCCGCAGTCACTTCATCCAGCGCTGCCGGCTGGTGTTGTTCCAGTTCCACATAATAGGGGTCGCCGCTGGTGATTTTATCCGTAATCGTAATCGGATGATGCTTGCCTTCATAGGAAATCATCTCCACGGAAAACTCACGACCTTCCACAAATTCTTCCACAATCACCCTGTCCGACAGCGAAACCTTCCCGGCCTTTTCTATGGCTTGCCCAAGTTCCTGCTGGTTTTTCACCTTGGTCACCGCCAAGGATCCGGATCGGTCCACCGGTTTTACCATCATGGGAAAGCCAAAGGAGATTTCCCGGATTCCCGAACCCATCTCCACTTGCTGAAATCCGGGGCATTTTATCCCAGCCGCAGAAAGCGCCTTCCTCATCTCATATTTGTCTGTGGAAATCCGCGTGGCATGGGTACTGTTTGCTTTCAGCCCCAGTTTTTCTGCCACATAGCTCACCGTGGGCATGGCAATGTCGGAACCGATGGAAGTGATGCCGGCAACTTGTATTTTCTCACAAATCCGCAGTATTTCTTCCTGATCAAGGATGGAAACCGGATAAAAATGATCCGCGATATCTTCCACCACGCAGCCTTCACGCCAGGCAAACACATGTGTTTCAACTCCCATTTCCCTGGCTTTTTCCACCAGCGGTCTCTGCAGATAGCTGGCTCCCAGGATGGCGAGTTTTTCTTTCATCATAAAAACAATTTTCTCAAAAACCCAAATCCTGGTTGACTATGATCAGGTGCAATCTATCTTGATGCTGCTTAACCTGACCCCTGACTACCACGGTGTTGAGGCATGAGCTCTCAGGATGGCTGCATTTTACGCATTTGCCAATCTTAAGGCAAGGCACATCCTCAAATTTGCACCAGTGCTTAAGGTTGTGCCTCAGATAAGTGAGCGGAACCACATGATTGTGGATCCTGTCCAAAGCACTTGCCTGGTCATTCACGATCTTGTTGCGCCCAACGATGCAAAGCACATGACGGGGACCAAAAATCATGCCGGACACCCTGTTGCCAAGCCCATCCACTGAAATTATCTCTCCGTTCATGGTAACCGCATTAGCGCTTACGATCAACAAATCGCTCAGCAAAGACATCCTCAGATTGTCATACCATTTGTCATATAGTATCTTCCACTCATTATAAGGGATATTCATCCTGCCCGGTGGCTGCTCACCAAATATGGCATATTGGCCGGTTTCAGACCTTTCCAATGGTTGGTTTATCATGAATCCTTTGGGGCCATACTGTTTTTGGATCCAATTGAACAGGTCCAACTGATACAAAGTTACGCCATCGCTGAATGCAATGCTTTTTATCTCTGGGCGCTTGGCAATAAACTCTGTGATGAAAGCCTTTACAGCCTCTTCATCATCAAGCAATTGGGTTTGTATCCGGCGCTGCTCAAATGTACGCTTGATAGCCCCTGCTTTAATTTCAAAAAGTTTCTGGGTTTCAGCAGAAAAATCAAGTTCGTCCACGGTCTTCATTTCGCCTTCCTTAAGAATTTGGCCTTGTTGTCAGGCCACTCTATCTGATTATTCAAAGCAATTCCAAAATTAGTTTGCATGCAAGTTTAGCCTGATGCTCTGTTATATGAAAATCATTGAACAGGTTTATCACTTGCTTACTGAGATTTGTTGTGTTCGGAAATTCCTTCTGATCCCTAAAAAGTACGTTGGCAGACAGATAATGTGAACTTGCAAAGAGGCGATTGCCAAAAAGTGTTTGCAATATCTTGTCTTTAACTTCTGTTACGATGTTGTATCGCCAATTTTGGTATCCGACAGCCATTTTAATGTGGTCGGGTAAATACTCATCATAGATTTTATTAATTATGCTCCGATGTGAAATGGCGGTCTGCATCGATGCCTCGATTTGAGCTTGATAATCCGCAAACCTGCAATCAGGAATGTCGGTATTCAGCCAATTTTCATCATCAATCTCAAGCGGCATCTTTTGCTCGACTGCAATCCTGATTTGAGCTTCTATTTTTTTTTCGGAAACTGGATCAAAGTGAGTGGCAGGGATATCCAAAAGAACATGATCGGCAGTCTTGGCGTAACCGCCCCAGCCTATATCCACTGCCTTCTTGGCTCCGCTGCTGTATAGTTCCATGCTCACATTTGGGGCAGGAGGTCCAAAATCTGGGTAGCAAAGGCAGCGATCCGCTATGATGCTGATGCTTGGATCCAACGATGCAATCCTGGAAAAAAACGGCGCCTTGTCTATTTGCACACCATAGCTATGATTGAACAGCACTCCTGTGTAGTGTCCCGGCCTCGCATTTATAGCATCCAGGACGGCTGTTTCGTCAAGGCACAGGTCTTCCTGGCTGATATCGAAAAATTCGAATTGAACTCCCGCTTTATGAAAGGTCAGGGGAACGATCGGGCAGATATTTGCGGGCAGGATAAAACATCCATCCGGATATGATCTCAGATACCGATAAAGAATCGCGCTTGCTCTTTGAGCAATGATCATTTTATTACCTGTTTGGCAGGGGAACCGACTACAGTTGTGCGGGAAGCCACGTCGTGAAGAACTGTTGAGGCCATTCCGATGATTGAAAAATCCCCGATCTTTACCCTGTCTCGAATAGTGGAATTCAACCCGATAAAATTCCCATTGCCTATTTCAATTTCCGAGCTGATGGTGACGCTTCCTGCCAATATATTGCAATTTCCCAAGCTTGAATCATGGCCAAAGAGCACATTGCCGTTTAAAGTATTGTAGTCTCCCATTGTAGCATTGCAATTAACGGTAACGTTTGAACAAATCACATTGCCCACACCCATTTTCACACTTCGGGCCACATAGGAGAGGGGGTGTATGAAATTGGTGAATTTATCTCTGGGAAGCTCCATATCCTGAAACAACTGAACTCTCTCTTCCATGCAGGTCGGTTTATAAAGGGCAAAGAAATACTTTACGTCTGAATATGCGTTATACCGTTGGGTCAGTTCATCACGTTTGCATAATATGGGGAAACCGGCGATCTCGCTTCCCAACAGTGGATCATCAATGCAAAAACCCAGCAACTCATAATCGGCGTTGAAATTCTGAACAGCATGGAGGATCTGCTCAGCCAGCACCACTGCCGAGCCTTTGCCACCTATGATGATGATTTTTTCCTTCATATCTTCTCCTCAATGACATATTTGGGCCTTTGTTTTGTTTCCAGGTATATTCTTCCAAGATACTCGCCCATCATGCCCATAATGATGAAGTTCAGGCCAAACATAAACAGAATCAAAACCATGCTGGATGCCCAACCTGGAACCGATACAAAAAAGAAAAGCCTTCTGATGATGATCATCAAACCGGCAATAAAACTCAGTAATGCCACTACAAATCCCAACATGGTGGCAAATCGTAAAGGCCATAGAGAGTAAGAGAAAATCCGATCCATGGCCAGGCGGAACATTTTTCGGGTTGTATAACCGCTTTTGCCGGCAAATCTTTGATCCCGGTTCATGTCAACAGCCTCATAACTGAACCCACTCCAATACATGAGACTTAATGTTGTTCCGGTTATTTCCTGCACGTCTTTGATCTTGTCAAACGATTTTTTGGTCATAACTCGATACACCCCCATGCCGGGCTCTATGCTGATTGTGGTTGCCCAAAAAGAAATCTTATTGAAAATCTTGGATGCGGTCTTTTTGAACCAACTGTCCTTTCTGGTGATCCGTCTGGCAATTGCCATATCTTTGCCACTGCTTATGCATGCATGCAGAAGGTCTTGCAAAAACTCCGGCGGATCTTGCAAATCAGAGTCCATTATTGCTATATACTCGTTTGAGGCGTTGTCCAATCCTGCTGTTATGGCATTGGACTGGCCAAAATTGCGGGTTAGCTTGATCAAAACCAGTTGCTCATGAACTTGCTTCAACTCCCTCATGACCTGATATGAGTTGTCTCTGCTTCCGTCATCCACCAGGATTACTTCAAATTTATTGGTGATTTTTTCCAAAGCTGGCAGCAAACGGTTAAAAAGCTCAGGGAGCACTGTTTCATCATTGTAAACAGGGATTACAACAGATAGACCCAGACCATCATATAATTTACTCACAAAGCTTTCTCCAATTTAGTTTATAGTTCAAACGAAGGTTTACGCCGGTAGCGGATTCCATTGAGGTTCAAATCATTCCTCTTATAAGTGTAAGAATCCAATAAATTCATTTTCCTTGGATGCGCCCTGTACACGCTTGCTTCCCGCAAAAATGTCAGATTGGAAATCACCGACAGGCCCCCGATAAAAAATCGGGGGTGACACGAGGAAGATTGCAGAGGATTATCTGCTGGAACAAAGAGCCGAGGCAGCAAGGGATTGACCCCAAAACCGCGCTCATTCCATTTATAATCGATGTTTCTCATTATTTTTGGCTCTGTGCAGGGCTCTTTCATAAGGGTCGCTGGAACTTGGATCCAGGTCGTAAGCCTTGACCGCCATAATTCTGATAAAGTGTTCCACTTGAATCTCATATCTGTCCAAACAGGCATGGGGATTAACGCCAGGCCAAGCATTACAGCTAACCACCGTTCTTCTCTCTTTGCTGCACACTTGTGGAGGAATTTTCTCATAAGAGACATCGTCTGGTGCAAGAATATATCTACCCAAGTTTCCAGTGGGTATTCCCTCAATAGCTTTCACTTGAATGGGGTCCATATTAACATCGTAGTCATCAGCGCTAATGTCAATTATTATGGAGTCAGGGGGCAAATGACCAATTTGCTCATTTTCCAAAATATGCTGTCTTGGGTCATTCCTGAAAGTTGCATCTATCAAAATGTCTGATTCTTGGAGCAATTCTTTTATCAGGGCTTGATTACCAGTGATCTTTCTGCCCACCGACACAGCTATCACGGGTTTTTGTGAAGCGTGAATAGCATGGTCGACAGCCAGTTTGCCCAGCTCTCCAGAACCCAGAATCAGCACCCTGATTTTTTCAAGATGGGGTTTTTGCCTGTCAAGAACCTCCATGCCTTTGACCAATGCGTTATTCACCGTTCCCGAAAAGTCTTGGATCATCCTGTGACCAAATTCGTCTGTAACCGCATCCATTGAATATAGCCTTACCCCCATATCCGCAAGCATGGTCGTCCTTTTCCTGCGAGTTGGATAATGCAACATTGAAAAAAAGATTGACCCTCGTTTTAAAGCCTTCAGTTCATCTTCTGGTGGTGTGCGCACGCTAATCACGATGTCCGACTTCCAGACCTCATCGCGTGGAAGAAATTGTATTTTTGAGTTTACCTGTAGATAGTCTTCAGGAATATAGCCAAGTTTTTTTCCATAAGTCTCTTCTAAAAAAACAGGATTTGGTAAATCTCGTAATTTAGCAAAAAACCCGGGGCGAAAATCTCTTTTTTCTTCTTCTTCGAAGCGCATCGAAAGGAATCCTAACGTCCTGGGCATCATTTTCTCCTTGAATTATTGTGTTTTATTTCGTTATCTAAATAGCTGTCATCATCAATGGCAGAAAAAGGATTGCTGCGTCTCGTTAAAAAAAAATTGAAAGTGCGCATCTTGAGTTTGGAGCAGCCAAACCCTGGCTTGCCATTTTTTTGGTGTTCTTTTCATAGGTCGCTATGTTGTATCCTGTTGATTATAAAAGCCGTTTTCCCCGATCCTTTCTTCTCAAGCTCTGGCACCACCTTGAAACTGAAGCGCATCTGGTTTCCAATCCTTTTGCGAAGACCTTCCTCAATCTGCTGGAAACTATCCTTTTGAAAGTGGCTATCCACAATCAGATTCACGGTCAGGTGGTCTATCTCATCCTGTATATATTGCGCCGCAACAATCCCATCTGCATAACCAAGCGCCCCTTCCGCAAAGTATATTTTCCTGCCATCGGGCATTAAAAGACAATCATCCATTCTGCCTTCGATTTCCAGCACTTCCCGGAAGTTTTTATCCTGAGCCGGGGCAAGTTTCACGTAATCCCTTGTTTTGTAACGAATAAAAGGCATGGCATAGTTATGGAAACTGGTTCCCACCAATTCTCCATAACCGTTTGCGCTTGCCTTGCCATCCGCGTCAATCAATTCCGGCAGAAAAAAGTCCTCCATCAAATAGCGCTTGTGGTCAGGCATTTCGCAAGCCATCGCCGAACCTTCAATGTTTCCATACTGATCAAAAATATGGGTCTGATAGGCTTCTTCAACGTAGGCCCTGATGGCGGGCGTTATAGTTTCTCCCTCACACAATATGCCCACCGGATTGGGGATGCTTAAACCGGCTTCGGTAATGGTTTTATGGAAGTCAACAAAAGACCGGGCATAGCCAATAAAGAAGCGGGGTTGATGAAGTTGGATAAGTTTTGCCGCTGCGAGACAATTTTCTTTGGTCAAACGGCTGGAATTCAAATAAACAAGGTTTTCCTTGGGTTCATAATCGTAATCCTTGGGTTTGGATTCGCTCAATCCCTTGAGCTTGAACATGCAGCCGCCTCTTTTTGCCCCTGCCCAGTAAACCGCACGGGCTATCACCCGCTGCTTGTGCCTTTTGCTGCTCAGGTCAAGCATGATATTCAGAGGGGTGCCGGTGGAACCGCTGGTCTTGCTCCAAAATGGATAATATTTATCCGCATTGTCTGCCACAAATTCTTTGTGGCGGGTGCGCAGGGTTTCCTTGTCCAACAGAGGTATCCTATCCAGGTCTGCCAAACCCCGGAAACGCTCGGGGTCTATGCCTGCCTCGGAAAAAAGCTTGCGGTAATAGGGAACATGTCTGCCTGCATGGAGCACCATTTCCTTGAGTTTTTTGTCGTGGTAGTCGATTACCTGTTGACGGCTCCAATGGATGCTCTTTTTGTAAAATAAGTAGCAGTAAGCATATAGCCTGGCGTCTGTTAGGGTTCGTTTCATATCAAGAGAGCTCAAATTTTTCTGATGATAAAGGGTGTTTTTCCGGAATCTTTCCTTTCCAATTCGGAAACAATCTTAAAACTGAATCTGAGACTGGGTCCCAGTCTCTTAACCAAGCCCTGCGTGATCAGGGGATAGCTGTTTGCGGAAAAACCTTCTTCCACAATCAGATTCACAGTCAGATGATCCGTCTCATCCTGTATATATTGCGCCGCAACAATCCCTTCAGCATAACCAAGTGCCCCTTCCGCAAAGTAAATTTTTCTGCCGTCGGGCATTAAAATATAATCATCCATCCTGCCCTCGATACTCAACACTTCCCGGAAGTTTTTACTCTGATCTGGGGCAAGCCTCACATAATCCCTTGTTTTGTAGCGGATAAAAGGCATGGCATAGTTGTAGAAACTGGTTCCCACCAATTCACCATAGCCTTCTTCCGCGGGTTTTGCTTCTGCGCAGATAAGCTCAGGATAGAAGAAATCCTCCATCAAATATCTGCGCCCATCCGGTTTTTCACAGATCATGACGGAGTTTTCGGCGTGGCTGTAAAAATCGAAGAGATGGGATCCGAAGACCTTTTGCACATGATCCCTGATGCCCGGGGTCACCGTTTCCCCATACACAAAAATTCCCCTGGGGGAAGAGAGCTTGCATTCATCTTTGATCTGGTTGTGTAAATCGATGAAGCTTCGAGCATAACCTTCATATATCGATGGTTTGAGCTTGCTCACCAGCTTTGCCACCTCCAGGCAGTTCTCTTTATTCATCCTGCTTGAATTCAGGTAAATCATATTCCGCAAAACATCGTAGCCCCAATCCTTGGATTTGGATTCGGAAAACCCTTTGACCACAAAGCGCAGAGCACCGGGGCTATAACCTGCCCAACGATAGGCGCGCGCGTAGGCGGCATATTTATTTGCACGGCTGTGTTTGTCTATCATCAGACGCAGAGGTGTGCCTGTGGAACCGCTGGTTTTTTCCACGCGTGCGTCCAAATCGTGAACCGTATCCGCGATGAATTCTTCCTGTCTGCTGCGCAGCGTTTCCTTGTCCAAAAACGGGATATTATCCAAATCTTCAATGCCCCTGAAGGAGCTTGTATCCAGCTCTATGTCCTGGAACAGTTTACGGTAATAGGGAACATATTTTCCGGCATAAGCCACTATTTCCTTGAGTTTGGAATTTTGATAGTCTAAAATCTGCTGCCGGCTCCAGTGTTGGCTCTTTTGGTAAAACATAAATTGGCGGAGGATTTCCGGTGCCTGTGTGATGTGGCTGGGCAACTTCATCTGTTTCATTCCCGCTCGCGCCCAAGCGCTTTTTGCCTGGCGTCAATCATATCATGCCTTTGCAAAATCTTTTTCGCTGCAATCACCATGGGCGGTCCGATGAATTTTCCGTTTTTCACAGCCACACCTTTTCCTTCTTTTTGCGATTCATCATAGAGCCGCAACATATCCACCGCGTCGTCATATTCCTGCTGGGTGGGTGAAAAATATTGATGCACCAGGGGCAGTTCCTTGGGATGCAATACCAGCATGCCTTCAAAGCCCATATTTTTGGCAATTATCAGGTTTTGTTCCAAGTCTTCCAAATCGTGGACGTTGATATGGACGGTATCTATGGGTATCACGTTGTTGGCACGTGCAGCCAGCGCAATCAAGGCTCGGGGGGTGAAGATGCTTTGTCCTGCGTGATCGTGTATGCCCTGCAAATCGCTGACAAAATCTTCACAGCCAAAGGCAATTGCCACCACACGTTTTGAGGCCTGGCAGATATCCTGGGCGTTCAACACCGCGCCGCTGGTTTCGATCAAAGGGATGATCTTGAACGTGCCCACCGGAATCTTTTTTTCATATTCAATTGTTTCCAACAGTTTATCAAAAAAATATATGTCTTTGCCGGTGCGGGATTTGGGATACATGAAACCGTGTATGCCTGGTATGGTGAGAGCCTGCACATCTTTGATCAGGTGGCCGCTCTCGCGGTCGTTCACCCGGGGAAAGATATAATAGTTTTTCAACCTGCCGGAACTGACCCATTCCGCAATGGTCTTGCGTGCCAGGGGTTTGTTTGCTTCCGGCTGCACGGAATCTTCGAGATCCAACAGCAGCACATCCGCGTCGGATCTGGAAGCGCTGGCAAGCAGTTTTTCGTTGTGTCCCGGCACAAACATCAGGCTGCGCATGATGATTTCGTTCATCTCATTCTCCTTTTCTGGCAATCAGCACGTGACGACGATATCTCAGCACCGGTTTGTCATGCTGATTGAAGGCTGTGGTTTCCACATGGATGATGCCGCGGTCAGCTTTGGATTTTGACGGTCTCGCTTCCAAAATCTCGGTCTGAGCCCAGAGCGTGTCGTTGATAAACACCGGTCCCAGGTGCTCCACTTTCTCATATTCCAGATTGGCAATGGCCTTGCCACTGATATCCGGTACCGTCATTCCCACCACAATGCTGAAAACCAAGGTTCCCACCACCAAAATCTGCCCATGTTGGCTTTTTTCGGCAAAATCCTTGTTCGTGTGCAAGGGATGATGGTTCATGGTGAGCAAACTGAAGAGATTGTTATCGCTTTCAAAAATGGTCTTGCTGGCGGAATGCCTGATCACATCACCAGCTTGAAATTCCTCAAAATAGTGTCCTATTGGGCTGGCTTGCATATTAACCTCCTACAAGTTATATTGGCCATGGTTAGCTTGGCAGATTCCATGGATACAGTAACTCTGTTTATCGATCTCATTCTTTATTTTGATAATGAACGTATAAGCCATATTGGGAACGATAACACCGAAAGATCTATACATAATCTCACTTCTTTAATCCGGAAAGATGTTTGCGCTGTACAGGGTAAAGGCAGTTGGGATCCATGAAGGGAGCCAATTCCTGCAGGCGCCCCTTTTTATAAGGTACCTGAAATGTGGTGGTTCCCCATATACGGTTATATTCCACCAATACCGGACCCTTGGATGAAATGGCAATATCCCAGCCTAATGCTTTTAACATATGCAAACGCGTTGCCATCTGCCTCACAAAATCCAAAGTCTCCTGCCAGAAAGGTATTTCAAAGCCGGGAATCCTGATCCCCGTAATCGGATGCTCTGTGAGGCTGGATCCTTTTGTGATATCCATAAAATAACCGGCGCTCATCACCTTACCGCTGGCAATGTCCACCGCCGCAGCCAGGCCGCCTGAAACCATGTTGTCAATCCTGCTTCCATTACCAATGCGCAACACGGCTCCCAAAATGTGCACCTCATCGTTGTGCAACACGGTTTGAATCCTCAAAGTGTTGACAGAATCAGCATGCAAGGCACTCATTTGGGGATGCTGTTCAATCAATTCTTCAATTGTCTGTGCGCCCGTCTGCAAGCTATCTTTCAGAAATTGCCGCAAAGCGTCCCTGCCCAGGCTGGATTTGATGAATCTAACTCCCTTGCCATCCATTCCAAATCGTGGTTTGACTACCACCTCGTCACGTTGTAGAATCCAATCTACGGCATCGTCCAGCTCGGAAATATCGGAAAGTGGAAAAAAGTCCCTTTTGATAAATTCCGCCATAAATTGAGAGGCTTGGACCTTGTCGTCTACCAAATGCTTATATTTTGCAGGGTTTACCTTTCTGAAAAAACAAATCCTGTGTCTGTAGGTTATCCAAGCAGCTCTCTCCACTTCTTTTTGTTCGTAAAACCTGTAATTATAATAATTTTCCAAGCTGCTTCCATACTTGAAACGAGACCGAATCGCGTCCCAGAGAGTGTTTTTGTATCCATTTTGGGCTCAGTACCGGGAAAATCTTTTGGCATTTTTCCAATCCTGTGAAAAAAATATCAAAGGCAGAGAAACAAAGTCAGCTATCCATTTTCCCACTGTATACTTTCGAACAGCATAGAGTAATCTATCATAAACACTATTATTAAATATCGAACTTGCCGGTTTATTATTCATAAAACGTACTCAGGCTCCTTGATGTCATATATCTTTATCCCCCGGATCTTGCATCTCTTCAAGGTGACGATTTGCAAACCTCCCATTTAGGGGCAGCATGTTTTTTCCCTTGGCAAGCACCATGTCAGCCAATTCAGATTTATAGAGGTAAAAATAGTAAACATAGGGCAGGGCGAGCGCCACGCTGATGATCACCAGAAGCAGGTCGCTGAGATTTAATAGATGCTTCATAATCAACACCGCAGCAATATAAGGAAGCAGCACAAGCAGATATTTTCCGAGTATCGCCCCAAACTTACCCAAATTGACCCCACTTTGGAACATGATGTACATCGTTTTAATCACTAAAACCAAAGCATTGGCAAACGCGAAAACCGCGGTGGCAAACACAATATCCGCGCCCCTCCTGCCCATGCCCATCAGGATTAAGACCCGCAGAACCAAGGTTGTGATGGTGAACACCGAAAGCTGAAGCTGTTTGTTAAGAATCCCAAACATGGGCAATACTGAGGTTGATAAAATGGCAGTGAATGTCCAGATTGTCATGTATTGGGTAAAAACTCCGGAAATATGCCAGCGGCTGCCCAGCAGCACTCCAAAAAATTCCGGAGCCAGCAGGATTAAAAACACAGAGGGAAAAATCATGTATCTGGACACGCCGGCGCTGGTCTGCATCAGAAGTGTGGCAGGGCTCTCGCCGCGGTTCACAATGTCGGCAGCCTCCTTGTGCAAAACCTGATTCACCGAGCTTCCCGCGAAGCTTAGCATCATGGCCAGGATATTGTTGGCTTTGGCATAAAGTCCAGTGGCTTCCTGACCCCAATAGCGGGTGATCAGAAAGATCGGGACGCCCACAGAAACTGCATTCGCCGCGAAACCCCAATACTCATAAAGAGGATAGCGCTTGAATTCCTTTGCCACGGAAACAATGCCTTTCAGACTAACGCTGCGCAGCATCTCCCAAAAATCTCTGCGGATAAAGGATATTAGCAGCACCCCCGTCACCAGCACATTGGACAACACCCTGATGAAGATCATGTTACCTTCGCTCACCTTGCCCAAAGCACCGAAAATGAGCAGCAAGGCGGTGTTGGAAATGGAACTCAAAATCATGGAGCCGGAGATGGCAACAAACTTCTTCTGCCCTGAAAACCAAAACCTCAACAGAATTGCCAGGGAAGTTATGGCGGCAGAAAGAAACATGACCGCCCCATATTTCTCAAAGGGAAAGTCCGCCTTTCCATATTGGCTGATCTGCTTGTAAAAGGGCGCAACTATCACCAGCATCAAAGTCATTATCAGCAGAGACAGTGCCACAAGGTTGTATGCCTTTTCCTTGGTGCTGGCTTGCACAATGGCAAAATTGTAACGCAAAAACATCAAGCCCGACAAGATGTTCATCACCGATGTGTAATATGCGCCAACACCCCAGGGAATGGGCCCCCACATACGTGAAATCCAAGGCTCCGCAAAAAAACCGATTATTGTGGAAACCAAGGGGCCCAGCGAGATAATGCCGATATTCTTGATGTATTGGTTGTTTACTGCCGGCATTATCGATCTCCTTCCCTGGCAATCAAGCCCAACAAGTTTGCCGATCCAATGTCTTTTAAGTTGCCATTTACGTGATTGTTACATTTATCTGTTTGCAAAATATTCTTATCCTTTCCGTTGTTCAAAAATTCTTATCCAATCCAAAGAATTCGGTTCTTCATCCTCTTCGAGCGCAGTCCTGGGAAAACATTCAAGACATTAATTTGATTTATTCCCCAACCAAGCTGATGAGATATTCGCCATAACCGCTTTTTTTGATGGGTTCGGCGAGCTTGAGCAACTGCTCTTTGTCGATGAAGCCCTTGCGGTAGGCGATTTCTTCGATGCAACTGATTTTGAAGCCCTGGCGGTGTTCGATGATTTCCACAAACTGCGAAGCCTGCAAGAGCGTTTCAAAGGTTCCCGTATCCAGCCAGGCTGTGCCACGTCCAAAGGCAATCACATCCAGCTTTCCCTGCGCCAGATAGGTCTTGTTCACATCCGTAATCTCATATTCGCCCCGGGCTGAGGGCTTGAGCTTTGCCGCCACTTCCAAGACGCTGTTGTCGTAAAAATAGAGTCCGGGGACGGCGAAATTGGATTTTGGCTGGGCAGGTTTTTCTTCCAGACTGATGGCTTGGTTTTTGTGGTCAAATTCCACCACTCCATAGCGTTGGGGGTCTTTCACAGGGTAGGCTGTAACGATTGCGCCATCGGGGTCGGTGCATTTATCCAAACGTTTGGCGAGATCAGCACCGTAGAAGATATTGTCGCCCAAAATCAGGCAGACTTTGTCTGAACCCACAAAATCGGCACCAATCACAAAAGCCTGGGCCAGGCCGTTGGGAACCGCCTGCACCTGATATGCAAAGCGCATGCCCAGTTGGCTTCCGTCGCCCAAAAGCTTTTGGAAACTGGCTTGGTCTTCAGGGGTGGTGATGATCAAAACCTCCCGGATGCCGGTGAGCATCAGGGTGGAAAGCGGATAGTAGATCATCGGTTTGTCGTAAACCGGCATCAATTGTTTGCTGACGGAAATGGTTAAAGGGTGCAGGCGGGTTCCGGAGCCGCCGGCGAGAATGATTCCTTTCATCGGAACTCCTTAACAGGGTTTGGAGGCTAAAAGGTTAAATCGGTTTTGGTTTTCTTATTTTTGTCACATAAGGAAATTGATAGCTTTATGGAAGCTTTCACCCCACGCTTTCGCCGGGTTGCTTGCAAAGAGGCAGCGTCCAGGCTTGGCTAATGCGCTGTATTGATTTGTGTTAGGCAGACATCATTTTGGGGTACAACACTATTTTGGAACCTTGCTCTGAACATTTACCTAATTTGGTTATAGCATTGTTTTTTCAATGTATTTAGAGTTCATTAACCGGGTAAGCCCCATATATTTCAATTTAAATGTCAACACATCCCCCACATTATATCCCCGGGTGTTTTCTCCCAAGTCGTAAACAGACAGGTCGGAACTATTGCCAAAAAACTTTACTTTCTTATCAGTTGAGATAAGGTTTCTGGGATCAACGTCAATTTTCCCAAAATCAACAAGAGCCTTATAGCTGCCGTGTTCAGTTGAAGCTGAACCAGCGACATTATTGGCGCTTAGCCGCAAATTTTTTTCTGGCAGGCTCTCTTTCCTGTATAGTTCCAGTATATTGGCTTCAAACTCAAAACAATCTGTATTAAGATTGGCATATCTTTTGTCGGTATAGGGTGTGGTTCCCAAAAACACCGCTTCACCAATCCGAAAATGATTGACCCCAAGAGGCACTTCTCCAGTGTCCAAGAGAGGAAGTGTTATGGAGGTTCCTCCAGAAATCAGCTCCATTTTATGATTGTATTTTGCCTCAAGGAGCTGACCGTAGAGCACCAAATGCAACAATTTATCGTAAGTGGGTAAATCTCCAAACATACAACCAAGATTGGCTCCAATGCCTACAATCTTGATGTTTTCAAGTTCAAAGATATTATTATAAAATGGGATCAAACCCTCTCTTTTAATGCCTTCTCTCAGGTCTCCCATTTCAATCATGACAATGATATTGTGAATTTTCTCTGCTTTTTTGGCATCGAAATTTAAGCTTTGTATGGTGGCAAGCGAGGTTTCCAAAGAGATATCACTGTTTGCAACGATTTCCCCGCCATATTTGTCGAAGGTTGGCCTGATCACAATTGTTCTCAAATTATTGTGCAGTTCCTTGACCAGCTTCAATTCTTGCCACTGGGTCGACGAAATGGAGTGGATTTTGTTTATCAGCGGGTGTTCCAACACCATTGCAATTATCTCGCGCTCTCCGCCCAGACATTTTATTACCAACGACCATTCTTTATCGTTTTTTGCCATCAAAGCGTGGATTTTCTCGATATTATCATATATTCTGTCAATATGGATTTTTACTGTTGCCATTTTCCAACTCCCCTTCGTAGCGCATTTCAGCATATTTTGACACAAAACCAATATTCTCATACAGTTTTTTAGCAGGATTATCATATTCCACATGTAGGGCGATAGAGCTTGGCGAATTCTTAATCACCCGCTTGATCATACTCTTGCCTAAGCCTTTTCCCCTGTGGGATTCCTTCACGGCAATATAAACCAAAAAAACACTGGGAATGTATTCATCCATTCCACTTTGGTTTACAACTGTGATGCCTACCAAAACATTGTTTTCCAAGGCAACAAGAACATATCCACCCTTCCCCTCGTCTTTGGAAAAAGCGTAGTCCAAAGATTTGCTTATCGCCGAGACCGGATCATGAAACGGTTTCATCTCATTGTGAATGAATAATTCCACAGCACTGCGATCAACGAAACGTTCAAGACTCTCAAGTGTGTCAACCTGATTTATACTAATCATAATATATTCCTGCTTATGACAACGTCATTTATAGTAAGGGTATAGAAATGGGGATTTTTTGTTGTTACGGCAATATTCGACCACCTCGTTTGTAAATTCGCCGAATAAGGGACCGGCTATCATTTGGTGGTGAAGCCTGCCAATTTGACGCGTATTCAATTCCAGCACCCTAACCTCTTCGTTTGAATCCACAATAAAATCGAACCCCAATAGGCGATGATATGTATATTTGCTGCCAATTTCCCTGGCTAATGCAACCATCTTTTCATAGTGGGGAACTTTGGCAGTCTTGTAAAAATCCACATGTTCTGTGGCGCTGAATTTGTTCCCGTAATAATCCATCGCGAAATCATCCAGAAAACCCTCGGGACTGATTCCCTGTCGTAAACCTCCGTGTTTTAAATAGTGCAAAAACTTTTCGTTTTTATATGCATACCTGAAATATGAGTGTAGTATGTGGACTTCGTTCGTCTTAACCGATCTATAGGTAAAAATTCTTATAATATTGGTTGCATCAGAGCCAATATGTCCAAACCAATCGCTTTGTTTAATCCTTTCTTGCAGCACAAAATTATGGTATATCCCCTGTCGTAAACCATTTAGAAGATCCGAAACCTTGATCTCTTCCCCATCAATGTAAGCCAGGTTGTTCTTGAATTTGAGCAAACTTACGTTTTTCCCGGCTCCCGATTCTGTTGCCGGTTTCAGAATGTATTCGTAATCAGGATTCAAATTCAAAATAATCTTTTCAGCTTCCTTGTCAGTTAACCATTTGTAGTCTTTGTCATAAAAAGAACTGTTCATCCCTCTAAGGTAAACACGTGGAAACAGATCGGCATATTCGCTCAGATAGCGCTCATAAAAATTCTTGTCGTTATAAGGATAGCTAAATAATGTGTAGTTAAGGATAGGTTCTATGGCTGTATAATATATATAGTCTGTCACATAATAAGGAGATTCAACCCCGGATATACTAATCATACACTTGAGAAACAAAGATCCGGGATTCCTTCCAATAGATTTCCATAAAGTCTTGTAGTCCTTTCTTATCTCTGGCTTAACATCCGGCAACTGCTTACCCTTCAAAATCTTGCGAAATATACTATGATAACATAAGGCTCTGTTGAAATTAATGGCATAAAAATAGAGTTTTTGAGTTATATCTCTTACCAATGGCATTTTCTTGTCTCCAAAATGAATTTTCTAAGCTGGTCCCAAATGTCAGTGTAGATTCAAAATTTTGGTTTCTAAGCTTGTTTGAGCTTTTTCCAAAAGGGAATTCTGTATAAAAAAGTCTCCATGGCAGGGCATTATCCACGCAAAGGACACTATCGATTACTGTATTTATCGGAAAGTCTGGCAGACGAGGGGGTTTTTGATGAGTTTTCATACCCTCTGAAACAGGGCTGATCGTAAGCTCTTACACTTTGGGAAGTTCGTCATCAGGACGCAGAACATTGATCTCGACTAATCAATTTGGTTCTGGGCTGATAAATCATTTTTCAAAGTTCCAGGCAGCCGGGCATACAGATTCCTCTTAAGTGTTTTTATATTTGGGGCTGTCGGGGTCGGCAATAATGCCGTCACCCAGAATGCTGATGATCTCCCGCATTCCATCCGGCACTTTTTTACTGATCTGGAAGCCAAGCGTGTTCTTGATCTTTTCAAACGCGACCCGGTAATCTCTGGGGTCTTCGTTTTTTTGTACATATTTGACCTTCATGCTGGGAATCAACTTCGCCAGTTCTTCCGCCAGCATCTTTTTCTGGTAGTTTTCCTGGGTGTCTCCCACATTGAACACGTTTTTGTTTACCTGCGAAGGCTCGGCATCCAAGACATGGATACAGGCACGGGCGAGGTCTTCCACGTGGCAATAAGGACGCCAGAATTGCTCCCCAAAAATCACCAATTCTCTGCCCAAAGCCACATCACGGGTAAATTCGTTCACGGTCAGGTCAAAACGGATGCGCGGAGAAAGGCCATAAACGGTGGCAAAACGCAGGGCTGTGACGCAGAGGTCGTCCCGAAATTCAGTATTCAGCAGATGGTTTTCAAACTTCACTTTCAGTTCCGCATAAAGCGAAACCGGTCGCATGGGAGATTCTTCGGTGATAAAATCATCTCCTTCCATTTTGCCATAGTTGCTGCAGGTGGAGGCAAAGATAAAGCGTTTCACGCCCGGGGTTTGCGAACAAAGCTCCAGCAGCTTTTTGCTGCCCTCCCAATTTATGGTATTCGCCAATTCCGGCTGCTGGGCACAGGCGGGGTCGCCCACGATCGCTGCCAAATGGACCACCGCGTCCGCGGCTTCCAGCAATGGTTTCATGCTTTGCACATCGGTGATGTCCGCTTTCACAAAGCTGAATAGCGGGTCGTTGTAAACTCCAATCAGGCTTTCGCCTCCAAACATCAACTTGTCCACCGCCAAAACTTCTTTTCCTTGCTTCAGAAGCTGGCGAACCAGAACCGATCCAATGTATCCGGCTGCTCCGGTGACCAGAACTTTCATGTAGTCTCCTTCTTATCTGTATATAATTAAAATATCTTAAGCTAATCCCGCTTGAGTTTCAACAAAGCCGCCACATGGCGCGCGATCGCCAGGCTGGCAGTCAAGCCGGGGGATTCGATGCCAATCAAATTCACCAAGCCACAAAGTCCGTGGGATGATTCCTCCTGAATATAAAAATCCCGGAAGCCATCCTCGGGACCCTGCAATTTGGCACGGATGCCGGTGTCGTCCGGTTCCAAATCCACAAGCGGCACATCCAGATAGCGGTTCACGGACACATGGAAATCTTCCAAATATTTGTCCTCGAACTGGTAGTCGATGCGGTCCACATAGAAGGCGTTGGGGCCAAATCTCACCTCACCATTCAGGTTCAGGGTGAGATGGATGCCCAGAAAAATGCCGGCGGGATCCGCAACCGGATAGATCAAATGCTTGATATCCTTGATTTTGGTGCTTTTATAGTATTCGCCCTTGCACCAATGCTGTTTCAGGGAGGAGCTTTGCAGATCGATGCCAGCCATTTGTGCAACTTGATCCGCCCAAAGTCCGGCACAGTTTAGCACCTGCTCACATTCAAACACATCGCCGTTGGTAAAACTTACCAGATAGCGATCCGCCTGCTTTTGGATCTGTGTCACTTCCATGCCGTAAACCACAAAGGCGCCCAGTTTTTCCGCCTGCTGTTCCAAACACTGCATGAAGGCATGGGTGTCGAAGATGCCGGTGCTGGGGAGATGTAGCCCGGCAACGCATTTCACCCGCGGTTCCAGGGCTTGGGTTTCAGCCTTGCTCATCATGCGCATGTCTGGGACGCCGTTTATCGTTCCCAGTTCCATATATTTGTTTAGCACGGAGATCTCGGCTTCATTGGTGGCAACGATGATTTTACCCGTTTTTTTGTGGGGAAGGGCGTTGCTTTCCAGGAAGTTATAGAGCAGCGAATTTCCTTCCGCGCAGAGCCTGGCCTTCAGCGAGCCCGGCTGATAATAATGACCGGCGTGTATCACTTCGCTGTTTCTGCTGCTGGTGTGGCGGCCAAAACTGGGTTCCTTGTCCACAAGCACCAGATCGGGATCATCCTGGGCAAGTTCGCGTGCAACTGCCAAACCCACTGCTCCCGCCCCGATTACAAGCGTTTTAACCTGTTCCATTGCTTAGGTCGCAAAGCGTTCCTTATAGATTTCCTGGGCCTTCTCATAATCGTCTATCCGGCCGATATCCAGCCAGTATTCTTTTATGGGATAGTGGGTTATGGGGCGTGAGTGCGCGATCATGTCCTTGATGAACGTGTCCATGCCATAATATGTATCCGCGGGAATCAGATCCAAGGCTGCGGGCTTGAAGATGTAAATCCCCGCCAGAATTGTGGTTCGGATATCCGGTTTTTCGTCTATACCCGTCACAAAATCCCCTTCCGTGTAGATGTTTCCAAACTGGAAGGGGGTGATGATTTCCTTGGTCCCAATCGTGAGCAGCGATTCCTGGCTGCTGGCAAAACTGTACATTTTTCCATAGTCCAAAAGGGTGAGGATATCTCCATTCATCACCAGGAAGGCATCGTCCAGTTTATCTTCCAAGAGTTTGACCGGACCCACCGTGCCCAGGGGTTTGTCTTCCTTGCTGATCTGCAGATGGACTCCATATTTGCTGCCATCGCCAAAGAAGTTTTCAATGTAGGACGACTTGTAGTTCGTTGCCAGATAAATGTCCGTGAACCCGTGTTCACGCAAGTGTTCGATTTGGATTTCCAAAACCGCTTTCTCCCCGATGGGTAAAAGCGGCTTTGGAATCACTTCGGTGAAGGGTTTTAATCTGGTTCCCAATCCACCTGAAAGAATTATCGCTTTCAATAGCTTGCCTTTATTTTGTATTTTTATGGATCTGACGTCTTCCTGTGCCGGCTGCGGCGTTTGCATCCCGTTCCGCGATCACAATGTAAAACCTTCTGTCCTGAGGCTCGGGATCGAGGTATTGGGTTTGAGGATAGTCCACCGCGGTCAGGAAGTTTTCGGCATCCGGGCTGAAATATGGCATATCACTGCTGTAGATCAGGAATCTGCTCACGGTGCCGGGATGGTTCCACTCAAGCAGGATCCCCTCGCTTTCTGGAACGTGGCTGATCCTCAGCTCTTCCACCGGGGGAAGTCCTGCATCCGGGCGCCGAATGCTGATCTCGTCCAGACGCAACTGGGCACGGGAACCGCTGCCGCCGCTGACGTGGTAATATTTCCACAGCAGCTGCAGATATTCCTGTCCCAAAAGCTCGGCGGGAAGCTGCAAACCGCTGAAAACCTGGCTGTCACCATCGTTGGCGGCGAGGTATTCCACCGGACTGCCATCCATCAGAAAGTCACTGAAATCACCATCGATGCCGATGCGATATTGCAGGCGGATGGCATACACCCGATTGTTGCGCAAAAGCGTGCCACCCAGCCAGCTTAGCTCCAGTTCCTCTTCGCCAACGGTGTTCAAGGCCAGCAAGGCGCCGCCCAGATCGCGGCCGCGGCCGGTGTTGATAAAGGATATGCCATCCTCGCCCAAACCGTTGAGGCGGCTGCGGCCTGTGAGCTGATAGGGATAACCGATACTGCCGGAGTCGCTTGCGTGATAGTCATCGTGTTCGATGTGATAGGCATGTTCCAATGGCTGGGCCAAGCCGGGGTCATCCACGTCGGATTGCAGGAACAGCATGTGCTGAGGATAGACCAATTCCGGGGTGCCGGCATCCCAGGCATTGAAGCTGTAGCCGGAATCGCTGAAGCTGTAGGCTTTGGGATAGACCAAAACCTTGAACTCGATGTTGACATCTTCATTGAAGCCGTCGTTGGCAGAAACTGTGATGAGGGCGTCTCCTCTTCTGAGGGGTGTGAGGCTCAAAACATCGCCAAGCAATTGAGCCTGAACAAAATCCGGACGGGATGAACCGACCGTGAAGCTCAGGAAATCATTTTCCGGGTCCTGGAAAAGATTGCCCAGCTCAATCTGCAGAGCGTCACCTTCTTCAATGGCTTTTTGGAGCGCGGGAATCTCAATCACCAGAGGCGGCAGATTCACCTCGGGCAAGGGAATCCCGTGCAGGCTGAAGTTGTCGAGCCTGTCGTTTCCAGATGCGTTGTCAGTATTCTCTCCCGTAAAATGAATCCGGAACATCAGGTTTTCGTTGTTGTTGGCAGCTTCATCGCTGGAAATGTCAAATGTCCTCAAAATCCAGTCAGGAAGCTCAGGGAGGCTGTAGGTGGAGCCGATCTGGGTCCAGCTTGCACCGCCATCTGTGGAATAATACAGTTCCTGCTGGGTGGCGCCGTTGCTGGTGCGGGATGTGGCATAGGCTCCGCTGATGGTTTGGAAGCCTGTGCTGGGAGCTTCCACAATCAGTTCCCTCGTGTCCGAGGGGTTGCGCAAACGCAGGACAGCGCCTTGATTAGGTTCCTGACCCATCAGCAGGTTCAGGTTTGAAACGGGATCGGCGGCACGGTGGGTGCGTCTGTCCATATAGCCGTCACCCGTGCCGGGATAGGTGATGGTGGCGGTTCCCAACACGGAATAGTCTGATGCGACCGAAATGAGGGTTCCATCGGGAAGGGAATTGAAATGCCAATAGTGGATGATTTCGGCGTCGCTCAGGCCGCTCTGGGTGAACACGGCTTTCAAATATAAGTCACCATCCGGAGTCAGAGTTAATATGGGTTCCGTCCCTTGGGCATCGCCTTCCCAATGGCTGAATACATAACCGGGCAAGGCTTTGGCTTCCACCTCGATGGGGATGCCGTGGAAATAGATGCCGTCCCAAGGATAGGGCGCTTCGTTTATGCCGGGGGTGCCGTCAGAAACATCTATGCTGTTGATGCGCAGCAGCCCCTGCTGGTTGTCGTTCACATCCAGAGTTACCAGAATATCGCCGGGGATATCAAAGAAATCCCTTAAATGTTGGCGTTGATGCGCAGGCCTGTTGTTTGCAAAGGCGATCATCCAATTTACAAAATTATTCCATTGAGCCTGGGTTGTGGGAACTTTCCAACGCACGATCTGCTCCGGGATCTCCGGGGCAATGACGGCTTTATTCTTTTGAATTATCTCAATCATGTGCGCAGGGGCGAAGTGGCTGTTCATCAGGTCGGCAAAACGATTGATGAAAGCGGTTTTAAAACCCTGGTTTTTAAGCAGGCCGTTTAGAATCTTGGTGGAATGCGCGCTCCCGTGGGTGGTTGCCCAGATCAAAGTGTTGTCCGCGCTTTCAGCAGCATTGAGAAACCCCAAATCTGTGTCATACATCAGCCAGCGCCAACGACCATCATGCCCATAGGGGGCATCGGGCAGGTAGGCATTGGTCCTCAATCTCCAATATTTGACGTTGTTGCCGGGCCAATCGTGGTTGCGGATGAAGATTTCGGCAATCTGGTAATCCATGAAGTTTTCGATATCCATTAAAGTGGATACATGCTCAAAGTAGGTTGGGTTGCTCAGATTGTGGTTGCGGATATATGTCATCATCGCATTGAAATGAACGCGGTCACCTTCGTTGATGTCTGAATAGGTTTCCAAAAGGTCCAGGTTTTCGGAATCCACTCCATACACACGGGCAAGATAGTGTTTATCATATCTTTCACGTATATTATGTATGCCCCAATATTCTCCGTTCACAAAAAGCACAGAGGGTTGACTGGCTTGGGTGTCAAAATGCAAGTTTTTACAAATTTCTTGAATGGTGGCGTCTTTGAGCTGGGTTCTGTGATAGTCGTTACCGGAATTCCTTAGAATAATACGCTTGTAGGAGCTGTAGGGTTGATCTTTAAAAATGTTGTGGTCAAAACTGCTGGTACCATAGATATCACGCGCGTAGAGGCGCAGTGATTTTCTGGAATACAGGGTGCTCCATCCGCCATGAAGGCGAAAACCTACTCTTTGGCTTAACGCCGCGTTATTGCTCTCGGTTTCAAACAATTCGAAATGCGCCGGGTATTCCCACTCTTCACCACTGCGGGTCCAGTTTCCAATGCTTCCCATCGCAGTGGAATTTGGATTGCTTGCCCGCCAGGTATCAAAGTCCACGCCAGC
Source organism: Candidatus Cloacimonadota bacterium (assembly GCA_012728875.1). Classification (GTDB taxonomy): domain Bacteria; phylum Cloacimonadota; class Cloacimonadia; order Cloacimonadales; family Cloacimonadaceae; genus Syntrophosphaera. The sequence continues at coordinate 132,389 of JAAYEF010000031.1, read as the reverse complement.
CGTATAGATTCCATTCTGATAATCAAAGAACAGATCTTCCTGCACGCTGAAGGACACAACTGGAAGCTGGTATCTGCCCCGCCCTTCGGCAAACACGAAATATGTGTTCGTAATTGTTTCACTGGCCAAAGCATTGGGCTTGAAGGCCTTGGCTCGCACCACCGTCCCTTTTGTTACCGGGTTCGATGGAAAATAGGCGGGAATATAATCGTAGGTGGAAGACATTTGGCTCATCTTATCCGCTTCAGGAGAACGATCATGAATCAGAAGGGGAGCCTGATAAAGATGCGATTGGTAACTATTTTCCAGCATGGGAGCCTCCGGATTGGAGGGACTGGCCCTGTAGCTGTTTTTGTATTGATAGACTGTTCCGTTGAGATTGCCAAGATCGGGTTCGGAGCCGTCCAGACTGTACACAACGGTCACCTCCGGATCAGGATGGGTGAGCAACAAATCGAAACCTTCCGAATAAAAACCGCCGGGCATTGAAAAAACTGGAGGAGCCAAAATCTCCGTGTAATAGGGGGATGTGTTTGGCGCCAGAGGTGTGGGCTGGTCAAAGAAAAACCAGGGACCGGTCCCGTCCGGAAATCGTCCCACGGAAATATCAGCTTGTGATGCTATGGCTGGGGCCAAATCTGCCAAAGTCCCGGAAGGATGTGTCAGGAATATCTCTTCCCCACTGGAGCTGATCCCAAAATTGGTGTGCAGGGGTGCACCTGCCACAGCTCTGTCTTTTTTGGAACACCAAACGAGCATAAACTGGTCTGGCTGCAGAACCACCGCGGGAAAAACCCAGCGGAAGGGCTCGGAAGCTTTGTCGGACAAACCCCAGCCTTCCAGGCTCACAGCTTCCTCGCCATGGTTCCACAACTCCACCCAATCTTCATAATCGCCATCATTGTCTGCAATGATGGTCTCGTTTGACCCCATCAACTCGTTGATGCATACTCCGTAAATCGCCCTGTTGGACAAAATCGGCATGGTGCTGCTACTTCCATAAATTGCACAAATAAAAAAGAAAAACAGCAACGATGCCAGAGCCGTTGGTTTCACATACTTTGTCATTTTTTCCTCCTCAATGGATTGATCATATATGGCAGCAAATATCAGTTTTATTATTCTCTATCTCTTGGTTTGGGAATACAACGATAGAAATCAATCATTTGCCAAATCACGCTTCCGCCGGGTCGCTTACACAATTGCAGCGTCCTATCTTATTAATTATCATGGCGTTATCAGCTTTTGGGGGTTTTCGGATATGCGGAGACATCCAAAACATGTCCCCAAAAACAAACATAAAATTCAAAATCTACAAGAACCCTTTTTCTGTCCAGCCTTTTTTTCTCTTCGCCCTCGCTAGTTCAAGGTTTGAGAATCATTAAAATATTTGTCAGAAATCTCTTGACAGATAATTTAAATATCCAATTTTTGGTTATGTATATAAACTCCACCTTCAACCCGCATGATCAAGGAGGAAAGATCATGAGAACTGCTCTTATTTTTTTGTCGGTGCTGCTTGTTGCGTTTCCTTTGGCTGCCGGTTTGGGTCAGCCCCTGAAAACGCAGAATTCTGTTCATTTCAGTTTGGAGCCGGAAGGCTACAACTGGGGTGAGGTAAATCCTGGCTTGCCTTTAGTTCAGTATTTTACTCTCACCAACCTTGGCAATGAAACCCTCCAGTTTGAGCTGTCAATTGGTAATGACTACACTCAATCTTTTATGGTTTTGGGAGAAAATTGTGAAAACTCTGGGCTGCTTGAACCTCATGAATCGTTCGAATTATATGTGGAGTTATGGCCCAGGGATCTTGAGGATGTGTACGTATCCGCGAATTTGGTGCTAAGAATAGGCTCGGATGAATTGGAGGAGTATTCATACCTGCTTGAAGCCTTCGTTACCGGACCACCCATTTACTGTTTTGTTTGGATAACTAACGTCACCGTAGATGGAAACAACGTTACCATCCATTGGGAGGAAGCCTGCCCCATTGGACGTAATGCTGAAATCCCCAAAGGCATATTCGGTCTCTTTGACATATATTTTGATGGAGACTTGCTGGATACAATTGAATTTGATGATTCTGTATGGTGGTATGAATATACGCATTACTGTGTCCCCGAAGGCTTGCATTACTATCAGGTTCAAGGAGTTAGCAGCCATCTCTCCCAGCCCTATTATGTTAATGTGGAGAATCCGCCGATCTATTCAATTGATCCCGATGATGAAGACTTCTGGTTCGGCTATCTGCCGGTTGGTCATGAACCGAGCCGGGAATTTACCATCTACAACCTTGGCGGGGGGACCATGGAAATTGGTCACGATGATATTCAGCTGATTTGCGATGCTTATGAAGCATATAGTTTGAATGCTCCGGATCTGCCTGTTCAAATTACTGCTGATCACCCCTACACATTTTCGGTTATCTTCCATCCCCAGGTTGAAGATTCACTGCCTCAAAGAGCCACTTTGACCGTGGAAGACGATCTTGGGCGCAGCCTTCATGAATATCGGTTCTCCGGTGTGTGCGACAACAACTATGGAGCAGTCTTATGGATTCAGAACGCCTCTGTATCGCAAAATACTGTAACTTTGTCTATAATCATCGATTATTATACAGCTCTTGCCAAAGAATCCAGAGCTGCGGTTCAGGCCATCAATATTTTCCGGGATGGGCTCTTCCTGCAACAGATACCTCATTCTTTTGGTTTTGCAGAAAGCTATCTCGACTACGGGGTCCCATACGGATGGCATAACTACGCGGTTCAAGGTGTTTTCTCCGATGGCTTGGGCTTGATAAATGAACCCTACCCCGTATTCGTGGATTTTTTGGCACCTCCGGCTGCTCCGGAAATGATCTTGGATAACAATAGAATCACCCTGTATTGGATGCCTCAAATTGGTGCGGAATGGTATTGCATCCATGCCGCCGATGACCCTTATGGAGATTGGAGCTGCCTGGGTTATGTGCCTGCCGCTTTCAATGGCATAAGCCTGAACTTGGAATCGCGAAAGTTTTTCCGGATCTCCTCAGGCACGGGAATTCCTCCTCGTGGCTCGCTTTTGGAGGCTGTCGTTATCAACAGGACGGACTAATAACTGATTTCTGCTTCTGCGCTCAGTTCCCGCAGATCTACAGAACTGAACACAGCCTTCACGGGGGTCTGCAAAGGCGGCAGACTGTCACAATGTACCACCAGCCGCTTTTCCCAGCGGGTCAGTTCCGCCAGATAGCCTTGGCGCAGGCGTTTCAGCAAAATCAGGTCCAGCGGCTCGCCCAGATGCTTCTGCTGTAAAAAACGCAGCAGCCAATAGCTTTCGCTGCGCCGTGCCACCTGCCTCAAGAGCAGCAATCTTTTTTCCAACTCGGGTATCAGGTTTTCCAGTTCATCTTTGCCCAAGGCTGGGGCTTGCCCCTGCAGAAAAGCCTGAAACTGCATCTGGTTCACGATGTCGGCAAATCTGCGGATGGGTGAGCTGGCATGCAGATAGGCTTCCGAGCCCACTCCGGGATGAAACCTGGCCTCGGTGGAAAGATAGGCTTGGATTTGCGCCCTCGGTTCAGTCTCTTCGTTTTCTTCAAAGCCCGCCACATTGCGATACAGAAAGGGCAGCCCGCTTTCGGTGGCGCGTTTTGCGAACAGCCTGTTATACAGTATCATCAGCTCTTCCACAATGCTGCGTGAAGGGCTGAGATTGTCTGTTTTAATCATGGTAATCTCGCCGTTTTGCACCTTCAATTGCCAGTAAAAACGCGAAATTTCGGATTTTTCATCATCGTCGCGTTCTCGCGCCAGTTTTTGGGCAAGCCTGTATAAGGGTGCGAAGTCTGGATCGCTCAGTTCCGCATCGAATTCCTGGTAACTGTAATTCCTCTTTATCTTTACTCTATCCAGCCGGAACTCAAAATTTCCCAGGCGTAGTTCCCTATCCAGTTCCACATACAGCGAAAGCGCCGGCTTTTCCGTTCCTGCCAGGAGCGGAAACTCGCTCCGGGTAAGTGTTTCCGGCAACAGGGAAATGCTTTCCCCGGGCAGATACAGCGATGCCGCCCTCTGTCTGGCTTCGACAAAAAGCTGGCTCTGTGCGGGAATTCTACCCGCCACGTCGCTGATGTGTATGCCCAGGGTCCAGCCATTTTCCCCCGGTGTCAGCGAAATGGCATCGTCAAAATCCAGCGTGCCGGCAATGTCGATGGAAAAAGCTTCGGGACTTTTGCCTGAAGCTGTTTTTGCAGGATTTTGCACAACAAGCTCTGCATCCAGGATCTTTTTTTCCAAACCCGGCTTAAAGGCAACTGGGATCCCGCTTTCCGCTGCCATGGGGTCAGTATCAGTGAAAACATCGCCCAAAGCCAGGCGCAGCTCCTTGAGTCTGCCTTCATAAGCCTCCATTCCTTCCAAGCCCGCTCGCAAAATCCTTGCCAAATCTTTTGACCCATTTTGCAATTGCAGGCCACGCAGCTCCAGCTTCAGCCTTTCCCTCATTCCTTCTTCCAAGTGTGGACTTTCTCCCTTGCCAAAGCTTTCCAAATATTCCGCCACCTCAGCCAGATAATGTTCCCGCTGACGGCTTTGCTCGCGTTGGTTCAGAAATGCCTGCCGCTCCTCTGCATTTCGGATCTGATACAGGCCTTTTTTGGGGGCAAAAATCTCCTCTTTCTGCTTCAGATATAAAAAGAAGGCAAAGCGTTGGGCGTCCGAGTTTAAGTTAAGGACGGCACAGGCTTCCTCAAAGCTGAATGCCTTGTTCAAGGCTCCCAAAAGCTCCTGAATATGTTCAGAGGCAAAAGCTTTGCCGGCAGCTTCCACCTCTTGGGCAAAATGATGCAAAGCCTCGCCAGATGCTGGCAGCAAGGGGGTTTGCGAACTAAGCACAAAGCGTTTCTCAGTAAGTTCAATAGTGACGCCATCCAAATCCAAAACCCCGCAGCCGCGTGCCCCCATGGCGGCAATCATCCCCAATCTAAGCTCCGCCTTTTGGTAAAAAAGGACGGCGGTTCCCTCTGCGTATCTGGCCATAAAATCCTTTAAAAATGGCGCCCCAAGGATGATTCGAACATCCGACCAACGGTTTAGGAAACCGCTGCTCTATCCCCTGAGCTACTGGGGCGCGATTTGCGTACATAAATCCCCGCCCGCCGCTTTTTGTCAAGTTTTGCATTGACAAATGATGCACCCCGCTGTATTTGGTTTGGCAAATATTAATTCAAAAATCAAGGATTTTTCCCATGAAAATTGCAATTGTTGGTGCCACCGGTGAAGTGGGCCGCATGATGATAAGCTGCTTGGAGGAATTTGACGTCCCGGTTGAACGCCTGGAGCTTTTCGCCTCCGCGCGTTCGGCAGGAAGCACCCTCTATTTTCAGGATACCGCCCTCGTGGTTAAAGAACTGACAGACAGTTCGTTGCAGGATCCGTTCGACTATGTGCTCTATTCCGCCGGCGCAGGTGTCGCACGCAGTTTTGCACCCTTGGCAACCGCCGCGGGTTCGGTTGTGATCGACAATTCCTCCGGATTTCGCCAGGATGCGCTGATCCCGCTGGTGGTTCCAGAAATAAACGGACGGCTGCTGGAAAACTACCGTGGCATCATCTCAAACCCAAACTGCAGCACCATCCAGATGGTTTTGCCGCTGGCTGTTTTGAACCGGCTGTTCGGCTTGCGCAAAGTGGTGGTCAGCACCTATCAATCCGTTTCCGGAAGCGGACACCAAGGGATTCTAACTCTGGAAGCCCAACGCGCCGGCAGCGGCGACAACGGCATCTATCCCAAGCTGATCGACCTGAATCTGATCCCCCAAATCGGTGCATTCAACGACGACGGCTATTCCCAGGAAGAAGAAAAAATGCACTTTGAAACCCGCCGCATTCTGGAAATTCCCGAACTGGAAATCAGCGCCACAACCGTGCGCGTGCCAGTGTATTACGGCCACAGCGAAAGCATACACGCGGAGTTTGAAACCCAGACGGACCCCGCCCTCGCCGCCGAAGCGCTCAAGGATGCCGAATCCATTGTGTTTGAAGAAAATAGCTACATCACGCCGCGCGAACTGGGCAATTCAAATGCCTCCCACGTGTGCCGACTGCGTCAGGGTGCCAACAAAAACAGCCTCAGCTTTTGGAATCTGGGACACAACATTCGCCTGGGAGCTGCGTCCAATGCCGTGCGCATCATGTTGAAACACGCCGAACTGGCAGGAATTTCATGAGCCTGAACCTCCAACACATCCGTCGCGAACTACATCGCATCCCTGAACTGGCGTTCCAGGAAAACCAGACCAAAAAGCTGCTTTTAAGCCATCTGAAAAAGCTGCCCGGCATCCGCATCCGCGAATTTTCCTCAAACACCGGCATTCTGGTGGAATACAGCCATGGCGCCGGTCCCTACATGCTTTTCCGCGCAGATATGGATGCCCTGCCCGTGTCGGAAAACTCTGGCTGTGATTTTGCTTCACAGCATCCGGGACTGATGCATGCCTGCGGTCACGATATCCACATGACGGTGCTTTTGGGTCTCATCGAACGTGTGGTTTCCCAAGCCACTGAGCGCAATCTGCTTTTCCTGTTCCAGCCCGCCGAAGAAGGTCAGGGTGGCGCACAAAGCGTTCTGGCGGAAGGGCTTATCCAGGAATACGATGTGAAGGCAGCTTTCGCCCTGCACGTAGCTTTCGGCCTGCCTGTGGGGACGGTTTCCAGCCGTGCCGGCATTTTTTTCGGCATTCCCCAGGAGTTTGACGTTACCTTCATCGGCAAATCCGCCCACGCAGCCTTCCCCGAAGAGGGTGTGAACGCCCTTTCCGCTGCCAGGGATTTTTTGGATCTGATGGATCAGGATATGGCAAAACTCTCTGCTGATCACAGGCTTATCTTCCATGTGGGCAAACTGGAGGCAGGCACCGTGCGCAATGTGGTGCCCGAACGCTGTGTTTTGCAGGGCACGCAACGCAGTCTGGAAAAAGCGCTGAGCGATCAGATCAACCAACTTATCAAACACAATGCCACACAGGCTGCCCAAAAACACGGTGCTGATTTTGAGTTTGAGCTGCTGAGCAGCTACGATCCCGTGGTCAATGCCACTGATCTGGTAGAAAGATTAAAAGACGCCTGCGCTCAGACCGGCATCAGCTTCCAGGAAGCTGAAATCGTGCTCACCGGCGAGGATTTCGGCTTTTTCACCTCGATTTATCCCGGTCTGCTGTTTTGGCTGGGCTCGGGATGCTCCGAGCCACTGCATTCCTCAAAGTTTTTGCCAAACGAAGCCTGCATCGAAGTGGGCATGCAGGTCTTTGAAGCCTTGATCCAAGCGGATTAGCGCAACAGCGCTATCTTCGCCGTCCGCCTCTGCCCCTTTTCAGAACTCACCACCACAAAATAAACCCCATTGGCACAGGCTTTTCCCGCCTCATTTTTTCCATCCCATGAAAAACGGGCAAATTCGTTTTCCTCCAGGATTCTCACCAATGCACCGGCAGCATCGTAGATCCTGCATTGATTCAACCCCGGAGGCATGGTTTCGGCAGGATGGTTGCTGATGATGGCTTTTTCACCCTCTTCCGGATGGAAGGGATTGGGAAAGACCACCAACTGCCGCAATTCGGTATCCGGCTTTTCAGAGATTCCTATCCTGAGCGTATTTAACCCCTCCGGAGTGCCAATCAGCAAAACTCCTTCCTGGGGCAGATAGCCCAGCGCGGTGATGTGATTTGAAAGCAGTGGCGAATTATCCTGAAAATAGTTTGTAAACCTCTCTATAACAGGGTCATACATGCTGATGCCGTTTTCCAAACTGCCAATCCAAACCCGGTTGAAAGGATCCAGATAAATGGCTGTGGGCGTGGTGCGCACCGAGCCGTAAAGCCGTTCCTCATCCTCATAGTAAAGGATGTCGTTCGTCCAGGTCCGGGTTGTTTTATTGTATTTATAACGCTTGATGGCGGTATCCCAGCGGAACCAATCATTTTCGTTCCACATGAAAAGCCCTGTGCTGGCAGCCACCCAGTGTTGGATGCCCTCATATGGGTTTTGCAGGCTCACCACGCCGTAAATCACGCAGTTGCTCAGTTCGGCGGGTTCCGGGATCAGCCAGTGCGCCCCATCCGTTTCGGGCATGGAATCATGGTTCCAGATCACCAGGCCGCGGTCGTTGTTTGTGCCGATAAAATATTGTCTGCCATTGTGATAGCTATAGATGGAACGCTGATGGATGCTATTGGGAATGCGAAATTCCGCCAAAAGCTCGTCGTTGGGGTTAAGCACCGTGAAACCGTCGTCATAGCAGGAAATGAACATATTGCCATATAAGTCTTTGGCAACATGCACATCAGTGTTTCCCAGCAGCTGGGGTGAACCCGGCACCACCGCGCCCCAACTCTGGCTTTCCTCGTCCCAAACCTTTATCCCGTCACGTTCCAGATATTTCCAAATGTTTTCTTCTTCGTCAAAGATGGTGACGGCATATTTCCAGCCGGCAGGACTGTTTTGGTTTGTATTATAACTTCCGAACCACTTGCGGTTGCGGCTGTCCACTGCGATGCTCACGATGTTGTCCGTGTGGATGGGGCTGTTTGCTATGGTATAATTTTTCCAATATCCATCCAGATAGCGGCTGGCGCCCAAGGTGCCCTGTGGCATGGGAACAGGGCTCAAACCCCCGCTGCCAAACCACGCCGCATTGTTGTGATCGGTGGTGATGCAGCTTATTTTGGGAAAACCGAGCCCGCCCGCCTGAAATTGGGACCAAAGATTGTCTGCACTGTCAGTTTGGAAAAAAACACCGTCGCCCCAACTGCAAAGAAAAATCGAGTTATACTGGGAAATGATCCTGCTTATGCTTTTGGATCCCAGCCCTTCCTCCTGTTCGCGCCGGTGCTCAACGTTGCCCTGGGCGTCCACCCTGCTCAGCAGCACATCCGTATTCCGCTTGTAAAGCATATTGTTTTCATCCCAAGAGCCGTAAGAAACCCAGAGCGCTCCTCTGGAATCCATTGCCGCACTTGAAATTGGCTCCGCCAGCAGTCCATCGTTTGCACCGTAGCTGCGCCAAATCCCGCTCCAGGGGTCGTCTGAATGAACATAAACTGTGCTGGTCCCGTTCACGGTCAAATATCCCGGGCGCAAAGCCATTTTGCGGTTTTCTTCGCTGGAACCGGGAAAGTTGTCAAAACTGTGCCAGGCAGAATCAATGTCCAGGGAGTCCAAGTGGACAAAATTGATGCCCTGTGCGCTGCCTAAAAAGAGATAACCGTTTTCAGCCAGTTCCATGGCGTCGATGGAATTGGAAAGCATGCCCGCAGTGGTTTGCGTGGTATATTTATGCATCAAAAGCGGAAAGTTCACGCCTTCCAAATAGTAGTAGGAAGCCAAGCCGCCTTTGGTGGCAACCAAAACCTGGGCATCGTGTTCCAAAATTCGCACCACACGGTTTGAAAGCAGACCCAGCGAGGTGTTGAGCTGCTGTACCCCCAGCGGTGTGTAAATCGTGATGCCATCGTTCGCGGTTCCCATCCAAAGACTGTTGTTCATCTGAATATATTCCAGGGTGCGGATATCGTTTGAAACCAAACCGTCGGCGGTGGTCAAAACCGATGGGAATCCGGATTTTACGCTGTCCACCCCATCCGGAAGAGAGATTTCAACTCCGCCCCAAGTGGCAAAATATATTCCGGAACTGTGACTCGCCATATCATATACGTGGCTGCGGTTTGTGATGGTCTGCCAGGTTGCCGCAGTCAAAAACATGCAGCTTAAAACCAGAAGCAGCGTCAAAAAAGTCCGTTTCATTTTTTTCTCCCGTGTTGCATCACCACATACGCCATAATCACGCCCAAAGCCAAAAGCCCCCACAGCACCAAAAAGAGAATGCGTTTGGTGGAAAAAGAAAAACCGATGGCGATCAGCCCGAAAAGCAGCGTGACCACCCAGGCGATGAGCGAAATCGCTTTCTGCGAAAGTCCCAGCCCCAGCATGGCATGGTGCAAATGAGCCTTGTCCGCCACAAATATATTGCCAAATCTCAGGCGGCGCAACACCGCCAGGCTGATGTCGATGAGCGGAATTGCCAGCACCGAAAGCGGGATGATCAGCGTCATGGTGGTAATTCCTTTGTATTGCTGGGTTCCAGTTGTGGCAATTGCCGCGATGACCAAACCGTTAAACAGCGCGCCGGTATCTCCCAAAAAGATTTTGGCAGGATGGAAATTAAAGCGCAAAAAGGCCAGGTTCCCCGCCATCAGAAATGCTGAAAGTGCCGCAGCAATCAAGTTTTGTCCCTTGATGCCCACGATCAGCAGCACCGCGCAGACGATAACGCAAATTCCGCTGGCGAGGCCATCGATGCCATCGATCAAATTGATGGCGTTCATCACCACCAAATACCAAAGCAGGGTGACCGGAAAAGATGCCCAACCGAGCATGATTTCCGAGCCGAAGGGATTGGTGAGCGATTCCACCCGGAATCCGATCAGATACATCGCCACGCCTATCCCTATCTGCAACAAAAACTTAAGCCAGGCGCGGGTGTCGTGACGGTCGTCCATAAAACCCAGGATGAGGGTAGCCACTTCCACTCCCGCCAGCCAAAACATTCTTCCGCGCTCAGGCTGGGGTAAAAACAGTGCTAAAACGATTTGGGACAGGATGATGGGCAGGGCAAAAGACAATCCTCCCGCTTCGGGAATGCTGCCATTGTGGATTTTGCGTTCACCCGGTTGCGCCAAAATGCCCAGCCTTGTGGAAAACCTCATGTTCAGAGGCACCAAAAGATGGGTGAGCAGATGAATGCCGATTCCAAGCAAGACCACGGGCAGCGCCATTTCCATGTTCACGCGCCTTCCATGTAGAGTTTTAGGTACGATTCAACCATCACGTCGTAAGAGCATATCCGCCTGATCTTTGCAGCAGCATTTTGTCCCATTTCAAAGGTTTTTTCTGTCGGGTTCGCAGCGGAAACAAGGCATTGAATCAGCTCTTCCTGTTCATCCAACGGAACCAGCCAACCGGTTTCAGCATCCACCAATTCGCGGATGGAAGGAATATCTGAACCCAAAATTGGCAGGCCGGCGTGCATGGCTTCGATAATGCTGAAGGGCTGCGCCTCCCAGCGTGAATAGAGGATGAAGGCATCGAAAACGGGCAGCCAGGAAGCGATGTCGCTATCCCATCCCGGCAGGATTATTCTGTGGTTCAGCATGTGGGATTTCACAATCTGGCGGCAGAGCTCCAGATATTCGCCCTCTCCGAGCAAAATGAAGCGCAGACTGGGCTCCAGACGGCAGGCTTGGCAGGCGGCACCGATCACATTCAGCACGTTCTTTTGCATGGAAAACCTGAGCGTACTGCCAATCACAAAATCTTCCTTGTCTGGATCAAAGCGACGCTCGGAAGCGATCTTTTCCAGCTTTTCCGCCTGTTCAGAGGGCACGGCATTGTAGATGGTCACCGCTTTTTCGGCAGGCAAAAGGCCCAGGGAAACGCAGTTTTCCCGATCGGAATTATTTACAAATATCGTCTTGTGCCCCAGGGCGTTGCCCAGTTTTTCCAGTTTCTGTAACATAAGCTGCTGAGCCCGGGGCTGATCCTGCTGAAAGGAAGTGCCGTGAGCTGTGTGCAAAATCAGCGGAACCCCCAACTGCCTGGCTGCCATGCGTCCCAAAAGGCCTGGCTTGGAAGAATTTGTGTGCACAATATCAAAGCGATGCCTGCGCATGACGCCCAAAAGCTCCGTGTATGCCAGGCTGTCCATCGGCGTAAGCTGATGCACCATGCGTTTCAAAGGAATATGGGTGAAGCCACGCTCTTCAACCGCCTGAACGAGGTCTCCACCGGGTGCGCTTGCCACATAAATATCAAATTCATCACGGGGCAGGCCATCCAAAAGATGGAGGCTGAAGTTTTGCACGCCGGTAAGCAGCGGCAAAAGCTGGAGATGCAAAAGCTTGGTCACGGTTCCCGATTCAGCCTGATCACTGCAATCGCATCGGCGGGGACATCGCTGAAATAGACCATGTTCCCCTCCACCCGGGCGGGCAGTCCGTCCACCTCGCGGATCTTATCCTCATTCAGGATCTGAAGCGCGAAATGCTCCATCTCATCGGGAAAATAGACACTGATCTCGTGTTCGCTTTCCTCGATGGTGACCCGGGTGCGTTTGTCCCACCAGGCTGCAAGCTCGGAAGCTGTGGGCACCCAAATCCGTCCTGCTTTCAAGAGCGCAAGTGCATAGGTATAAAGTTTTTTCACGTAGGGGATGTCCGCATAGGAGGCCATGTCGAGTTCCAGGCTGAAAACTCCTCGGGCGCGCAGAGCAGTTTGCAGGTTTTTTTTCAAGATCTGTTTGGCCTGTTCCAGTTGCAGGGTTTTATAGCGTCCCACGCGGAGATGCGAATTGCGATAGGTGGTGGGAAGCTCCCACCAGTCGCTTTTCAAGCCGCCAATCCAAGGTTGGTAGGGAACACTGACCCCGCTGATGAAGCCGGGCTCATCCTTGCGTGAGGTGCTTTGGCTGTAGGAGGGACCCATCCTGTTGTGCAGGTCGCGCAGGGTGTCGTTCACCTTAAAGTCAAGCTGGCGGATCCCAATCTGGTCCTTGCGCAGTTGATGCAGCATGATCTGCTTGCGTGATACAAAGCTGTCACGTGTGGCTTTGTCCGGAGAAAGCAGCAGGCCCACCTCGTGTCCTGCCCTGCCAAGCTGGCGAATTTCGTCCTGCAGATCGGTTTCGTCCAGACTGTAGTTTATATATTCGTTCTTTTCCGGAGCGATGTAAAAGGTGCTGCGAAAGCCGGCGTCCTGCTCCAACTGCCGATATTCCTCAAAATTCCAATAAAACTCCACATTCGTGAGCATATATCGGATTTTGCTGCCAATGCTATGAAAATACTGACGCAAGTTCAGGGAAAAAAGCATGGCCAGATCGCTGCCAATGGAAAGGAAAAAATTGGCATAGTTCCATTTTTGCAAAGAATCCACACTGTGGGAAAGCAGCGCTGCCCCTTCCTGAGCCTGCGGCCAATACTGTTTTTGCGCCAGACGGATGCCCTTGGCGCGGCTGTGTTCCTTGATCATGCTGTCGATCAGCCAAAGCAGATTATCCACAAAAGGAGTGTCGCGATGCTCATAAAAAACGCCGGCAGATTCCGGGTAGCAGCCTTCCGCATCGCGCGTCGGGTCAATCTGCGGCTCCAAACCAGCCAAATGGAAAAAGATGTTGCCCACCAGGTCAAAATTGATCTTGCCGGCATGCACCTCGCTTTCGGAATAGTTTTCTGCCGGGTAGGAGAAATTGCGGGCACAAAGCACCGGGGTTTTGGAAAGTAACTTAATGGTTTTAAAGCTCTTGCGAAGCTTTTCCGGATCCTGGGTGCTCGGGTCGAAAAGGTCCGGTTCACTTTGTATGAAAATTGTGATGAAATGGCGCGCAATCCCCTTCAGCTCTTCCACCGTGGGTTCGGAATAGGTGTAGATGATGAGAATATCGTTGTCTTTCAGCTGCCCGGTGTCTGAAATGAAGCAGAAACCGTATCCCAGGGTCTGGAATATGAAGCTGAAAGCATATTTTATCTCGTGCTGAAACCTTGCCAGCTTGTAGTCTATAAAAATCGAGATCATGCGCAGCTCACCGTAAAAATCTTTTTTTTACCACAGATTCTCCTTTTTCCAAAATGTCAAGCAAAATCGTTACCACAGCTCCTAAAAGAGCTTGAAAAAGACCAAATCCCGTTTTTTTGTGAGGAGCGACAACCTTGGCAAAATTACCAATAATTGCTCTATCTCTCACAATTTCAAGCCGTTCCCACTCTTGAGCCAAAGCCTTAATCAAGTGGTAATCAAGCCTTAATCAAGCGTTAATTATTAAGACTTGATTAAGGCTTGATTAAGAAGTGATTGACGCCGTGAGACAAGGTTGACCCATCCTGACCCAGGTTGACCGAAAACCCAGATTAAAGAGAGAAACTTTGAAGAAGACACGTCCGCAAGTTCGCTATAGCGAAGAATTTAAACCTATGGTAGTGGAAGAAATTGAAATGGGAACAATGACGGTTGCACAAGCTGCACGTTATTATGGGATCAGCGGTTCGGCGTCCATATCATAGATCATGCGCGGAACCGCGATTCCGGACAACGATCTGGCTGACAGGAACTAGTTACCTATAAACCGATAAAAAAAGCCCAAGCCAAGCTTGGCCGAGTAAAGCAATCTATTGTTGGAAACCAAGACCCAAAGAAAAGGTGGGGAAAAACTTTAATCCGTCATCCCGCAGGGGCATATATTCGATGCCGAGCTCGGGACGCAGGAAAATAGATTTGTATGAAAGCATGAGGTTTGTGGCAAATCCGGTACGCAACAGATCATAATTTGTTTTGGAGGGTATGGGGCTGGAAATATCCTCAAAAATGTGATCGTAGCTAACGTGGGCGCTCAGAGTGGGAACGACCCTGGGGTTTTTGGCCCAGGACGAGGCCAAAGTCAAATCGCCACCCAGGGACGAGTAGCGCCTGCTACTTGAACCCCTGTGGTGAGATACCAACCCTGAAACTGCGGGAATTGCGGCAAGGTAGTGCCCTTTTTTTCCGCCGAACACAAGCTTTGGCCCGATCTTGACACCAGTGATGCTGCCTGTGGAATAGATGCGGCTATTTAGATCCATTCTTTCGCAGAGGGGAATCCCAAATTTTATGCCCGCAAGATACCAACCTGTATCCACATTACCTTCCGGGGGGTTTTCCGGGTTCAAATCGTAAAGCTCTATTCCCGAACCTGTGTAAGCGACAACTTCCACTTTCCCCTCGGGAAGCGGAACTGCGGTTTCCTGAATGGTGACATCCAAGACTGCACAAGCTGAAAGCAGCAGCAGGGGAAGGATACAAACGCTAAGCATTTTCATGTTTCTTACCTCATCCATATATTCTTTTATCAGGGATAAAAAATTGGGGTCCAAACGTTTATGTAAAAATTCGATTCTTAGTTTTTCAGGCTGGCAGAGGGCGCTTGACTGCCCTCGTTGTGTACACACTATGTCAGATCAAACGACCGAATGCATGATCTTAAGTTTTCATTTTTATGTCAAGAACAATTTTCATAACAATTTTCATAACAATCACCCCTTGAGGTTTGGGTCCTGTCATGTTTACCGAATTTGAACACAATCCTGCCTAATTTAAGCAAGCTGAAATCAAGGCTCCATCGCTGTAATCCGCAACTCCGCCCCTGGGCAGGGAAAAACAGCTGCCGATGCCTGACTGCCCTCCTGCCAATGAATTGAGATCAAATCAAACCCAAATCCCTGCCCGATCCAAGCAAACAATCATAATTCCAAACCGAGCCCCAAAGAACCGTTGGGAAGAAGCTTGATCGCGCCATCCAGCATGGGCACAAGTTCAACGCCAAGTTCGGGATGCAGATACAGGGAACCCAGTGAAATTCTCAGGCTGGTGCCCAGTCCGCCATGCATCAAATCATAGGCCCGAAGTGGCGGATCCCGCCAGCGGTCTTCCTCAAAAAGGCGATCGTAGCTGAAACGCGCACTCACGGAAGGTAACACCACAGGGTTCCCTGCCCAAGTGGACACCAGAGTAAGCTCGGCTCCCAAAGACGCATATTTATCATAATCCTGCTCCACATTGCGACTTATCATTGCTGTAAATGCAGGAATGGCAGCAAGATAGTGTTCGTTTCTTTCACTGATAACAATTTTGGGGCCGATTTTAGTGCCCATCGTATTGCTCGAAAGATAGATACGGCTGTTTAAATCGAGGTTGTAAGCAAGAGGAACGCCAAGCTTGAAGCCGCTGACGAACCAGCCTGGCATAAAGATTCCTTCATCAGCATCGCCTTCCCTCAGCATGGTGGAAAGCTCGATGCCAAGACCCTCATACACGGCAACATCCACCGTTCCCCCAGGAAGCGGCATGGCGGTTTCCTGCAGACTGATATCCATGATGGAACAAGCTGAAAGCAGCAGCAAGGGCAGGACGAATATGATAAGCTTTTTCATTTTTCTTACCTCATCCATATAATAGGTTTCTCAGGATATAATGCAAGCTTGATAGAATTACATTCCCGGATTATGACTTAAATATGGATCTCCATTTGAGCCTGAATTTCGCAGTAGATTTCCCTGCTCAAAGCTCCGGCATGAAAAAACCCCGGCACAGAGTCCGGGGTCTGATTGATTTCGAAAGCTCCGTTGGCATCAAAGCCAAAGGGCTTTTTTCATAACTATTTTAGCATCAGCATCTTGCGCGTGGAGACATATCCCGGAGCTTCCAAGCGATAGAAATAGACGCCGGAAGACACTTCGCGTCCGCTTTCATCTTTGCCATCCCAAACTGCGCGATGGCTGCCGGGCTTGAAGTCTCCTCTGGCCAGGGTTTTCACCAGTTGACCCTTGACGTTGTAAATGTCAAGTTTGGTGGCTCCACCCTGGGCAAGCTCAAAGGCGATGGTGGTGCTGGGATTGAAGGGGTTGGGATAGTTGCTCTGCAGTCGGGTCACCAGTCCGGGCGCGCCATCGTCATCATTTGAAACATAAGGATATTCAAACGCCATGGTTCTGGACGGGCTGCCTTCGTTGTTCATATACACTGCGCAGACGTAGTAGGCGTAATTTCCGTACAATGATATCTGGTCGGTGTGGCTGAATCCCGTGGTTGTTTGGATCAATTCAAAGCTTCCGGTATCGAACTTTTTATAAACGCGGTAGCTCATCACCGGCAGCACAGGATCGTTTGGCTCATCCCAAAACAGAACCACGGTTCCGGTGACGTTGTCAACCGTAAACGCTGCATTTTCCGGAGCGGGCAGGCTGATCAGAGTAAAATCTGCCTGGCGGATCGGATTGGAAGGGCTGATGGTGACGTTGTTCAAACTCGAGGATTGATGGTGCAACAAAGACACTGTGGTATTGAAGGTTCCAAAGGGCAGATAGAGACGGTAGTTTCCATCTTCATCCGGATGAGTCGAATAGCCGATGTTTGCCTTCACCAGGGCTTCGCTGGCGGGTGTATCGGAAATGGGAATCACTGTGCCGTGCATATATCCGGTTTTTTGGTCCACCCCGCTCAGCTCAAAGTTGTCGAGGAACCAGCCGATGCCGGTCGTCGAACTATCCGAGCCCATGCGGAACCGGAAACGTACCGTCTGTCCGCCATATTGGCTCAAATTGAACTGCAGAGACTGCCAGTTCGGGATGGAGCCGGAGAAACCCGGTTCGCCGCCAAGCCCGGAAAGGTTGTTGTGGGTATATCCTCCCAGAGGAGAGATCACAGTCCAACTGGCTCCGTCGTTGGTGGAGATGCTCACGTTTCCGCCGTCGTAATTGTTTTCAAAGCCATAGCGATGCTGCAGGCTGAGCACGCTTCCCTGAGAAAGCGTAAAGGCCGGAGTCACAAGGAGATAGTTCACCAGGTCGGGATAGTTTCCGGTGAGGCCGGTGGCCCAAAGCTTGGTTCCGGAATAGGGCGACACCTGGGTTGGTGTGCCCCAAGTCCAGCCATTTTCAGAGATGAATCCGCCGGAGTTGGTTTCAAAATCGTTGAAAATGTTGGGCATATTATATGGAATCATCAGGTTCGAATTCAGCGGGTTTCCGTTTGAGAGGGAAACATTGAACTGGAAGGGAATGTAGCCGCCTTGGGAACCCACGCCCACAAACTGGAGTTCGAACACAAACTGCATCACAGCGTTGGCCTCGATGATGGGCAGGATGATGATCGGGTCAGCGATAATCACATCCGCGCTGGAAGTGGAAAGGGTGGCCTGCACATCGCGCGACTGCACATCCGCCCGGTTTTTAATGTTCACCACCAGCTTCACGGTCTCCAAAAGATCGATCACTCCGTTGTATTCGGCTTCCGCATCGTTGATCAAAAATGATTCATAGGTCAGCACGGAAGCTTCCACCCGCAGGCTGAAATTCCTTTCCCAGACTGTTTCACCGGATTCGACATTGAGCACAAAGTTCACCACCGTGCCGTTGGGACAATCCGGGCTCACCTCAAACACAAAGGGATTGCGGTTCACTCCGGCAGCGTCACCGTGCAGGGGAAAGTATTCCGCACTGGGGGTGCTGATGGTCACGTAACTGTTTGTGGTGCTCAGGGTGGCGGTGATATTTTCAGCGGCTTGGTTTCCAATGTTTCTGAGCTGTATGCCCAGTTCCACAGTCTCGCCGGGCTCGCAAACGCCGTTGCCATTTTGGTCGTTGATATAGGTTTCGCCCAGGATCACATGAGGCTCATAGTGGTAGATGGGAATGTTTGTGATATAGATGGCACGCTGGTTTCCAAGGGGTGAAGCCGCTGTGGGCCAGGTGTTTGAATAGCTGTATTCCAAGCCGATCTCGCCGCTGTGGTCTTCGATCCCGATGGTGCAATAGTTTCCGTGTTTTTTGGTGTCCGTGGTGGCATCAACGTTGTTGAAGGTGTGATATTGGATTTTGATGGGGCCGTCGCCCATGGAAGTTGGATACATGGATTGATCATACAAAATGACCTGGAAGGTTTCCGGGCTGCTGCCGTTGCAGCCGTTTTTCATGTTGTTCCATTGTATGATGAAAGCATGGTTGTTGCGATCGAACCAAGTGTAAATCGCACCGCCGTTGTGGGTGGTGAGGTCATCCCAAAACGGTGCGATCATCGGGTTTGGGCCCATCGGTCCGGGCAGACGGTAGTTCCTGAATTCCGCATTTTCGGTCACGCCCATGGCAATGAAGCCGTTCGAGCAAACCGTGATCTGATCGTAAAGCAGGCCGTAAAACTGGAAAGGGAAGGGTAAGTCCACCACTGCCAGGGAGTTGGCTGCCACCTGGTCGCCTTCGTTGCCGTTCACCCAACCGTCCGAAATTGTCAGCAGGGTTCCGGAACCTCCCTCGGAAGGTGAGATCCCGATCCAATCATAAACCGGACACTCTTCGTAAGCATAGTCCTGATCGTCATAAATCACATAGCCGTAGGCGTCCGGACCTAGGGGATCATTCACTGAAACCTGACCCACGGTGAGGGAAAAACCGAGCCACTGTTCAAAACCGGCGTCGTTGTAGAGCTTCAGGCTCATCGGGATCACCATTCCCGGCAGAAGCATGGGACGCCCAAAAAGCTCGAACATATCGGCCGCGGGAGTCACCTGCACGTTTTGCAGCAGGTCCCCATACCAGGCCGTGTTGTCGGTAACGCTCACCAAGTCGTTGTGGCTGTATAGCTTGCCCCAAACTTCGGAGACGCCATTGGGTGTGGTGTTTGCCACGGTGACCGTGAATCCGGCGGTTTCACCGGGATCCAAAACCTGGTTGCCGCCGTTGGTGACCAGATTTCCAATATACAGCATTTTTGCATTGTGGAGAGGAATGAATTCCGAAATATCATATTCATTGCCCTGGCTGTCGGTAAGCAAAACGTGTAAACGCAGCATCGAACCATGCGGTGCATCTGATGCAACCTGTATCACCACAGGGTTGGCGTTGAAAGCCATCTGGCTGGCTTGAACGTTTGGATACACCACCAGGGAATCCACAAAGCTCACCCAGGGATTGTCGGTTTGAACCGAACCGCTGAGACCGGAAATGGTCTCGGTGCTTGTGTTGGTGAGGCCAAACAGAATTTCCAAGGTCTCGCCGCCCTGAGCCAAGCCGTCACTGTTACCGCTTGAGGCGCCAACATTGTCGTCGTCGATCACGATGCTGCCCGGAACCAAAGTTCCGCTATTATCAACCTGAATGCTCATTTGCAAAGGCTTGAAATCGTGCTTGGAAACGGTTAACACACAGGGGTTTACCGTCATGGATTGAGGCAGGGTGAGGATCAGGTTTCCCTCCACATCCGTATAGCCGCGGCTGATGATGGAGGCGCCCTGACTCAGGGTAACCGATGCATTTGCAACCGCTTCCCCGCTTCCGTTTGCCACATGCATATCCATGAGGCTCAAGCCCAGTGGGATGCTCTGCAGGGTTTCCACCTCAAAGCGGTCTGGTATTCCTGTGAAAACCTCCATGGTGGGGTCGCCAATCAGGTTGCACCAGTGGGTGAAACTGGTGGTATAACTCGGAGCTGTAACTCCATAGATGGAAGACATATACAGCCTTCCGCAGAGCAGTGCTTCGCCCATGGTGCGCATCCCGTGTTGCAGGATTCCTCCAAAAATTCCGCCGTGCAAAACGTTGTTGAAACCGGTGTGGGTGCTGGAAGTGCTCATTCCGATGCCGGTGATGGCGCCTTTGGGCATGGCTGTTGTGCCATAGCGCACAAACTGCTCCATCTCTGAAGCATAAGAACTTGCAAAATTGTTTGACCCACATGTGATATTCACGCAATGCGGCATGCGGTAGAGATTGGTCAAAGCCGATTCCGCAGGCGGTGCAAAGTCGATATAACCGCGGTAGCTGTAAAAACCCACGCCTTGGTTGATGGCGGAGTTGATATCCGCAGCGGAAGGAGAGTCATTGTAAATCTCTGTGAACGTGTAGTTTGGGTTAACGTAAAGAGCCCGTTCCTTGATGTATTTACTGATATACATCGTGGAAATTCCAGAAGGGCTCCAGTCTCCCACCAGCAGCATTCTGTTCAGCCACTGTGCCAAGTTCAGATTTATGTCACGCTCATAAAGGTAGATTTTTGAAAGCAGGTTTTGCAGTTGGACAAGGTTTTCCACCGAGATGCGACCAATGAAGCAATCGCCCAAAATATCGTTGCCTTCCAAATGGGTGTAAGGATAATCTCCTTCTCCACCGCTAACCGTAAAGGTTGGAATCGGATAGCTTCCGACAGTGTCGCCCAAAAGGACCACATAATCCGGCCGCGTGGCGGGATTGTTGTAGGCTGTTTGAATATAAGTTTTGATGGAGGAAGAACTGGAGCCGGCTTCGCTGGGTGCTGTGCTTGCCAGGTCCACATCCGCGCCCTTTTGCTTTTTCCACAGCACAAATTCATTTAAAGCTGTCAGGAAGTTTGCATCACTGCTGTTTCCATGGATGATCAGATAGCGGGGCGGCTGGTCTGCAAACATCAGATAGCGATAGTCGTCAAAGTTGAGGATCATCGCCTCATAAATTTTTTCAAAGGACGGCGAAACTGAAAGCAGCTCACCCTCCATTTCATTGACTCCGGGTTCATCCGTATAGCTGATCCGCAGATCGATCTGCTGATTCACTTGCAGAGTTTTGGTTTGCGGATCCCAGCTGAAGGGATTCACCACCACGTTCACAATCCTGAAATCGCGCAGGATCATGGGATCGCTGTGTTGAACAAGTTCGGAAGGATATTGAACCCCGGCAACATAGAAATCCTGATTGATCACAAAGCTTTTGGGATACTCTTCCTGCAAGCCCTGCTGCACGGGGTATGCCATAAATTCGGGAACAACGCTGTGCTGCCGTCCCAAAACGCTGAGCTGAACTCCGCCCTGGCGTGGGATGGCAAGATTCATGGAAAGGGTGGGCAATTCAGGCAGCCCGCTTTCCAGGGTGTTCCCAGCCCCGGGCAAAATGATCTTTTGAAAGGACGAGCCTCCCGCTTCAACAAGTTCAATGTCCCAAGCGGGAAGCTCGAAACGAATGTCAGTATGGTTTGATGCCTTCGCGGTCACCTTGAAGGCCTGGCTTGCCTGGGTGGGCTCAAACTCAGCCACACCGGCAAAGACAACTGCCACGCAAAGCGCCGCAAATAGCAGTAAGATATGTTTTTTCATCAACCACCTTCTTGAGCAAAATAGAGTTTCACCCAAGAGGTGATGCAATCAATGTTCCAATTTTTAAAGATTGTAATACAGTTCAAACTCATGAGGATGAACACGATTCATGATCGCCTGGTGTTCAGCCATTTTCAGCTTGATGTGAGACTCGATCAATTCTTCGTTGAACACGTTTCCAGCCAGCAGGAATTCATGATCTTCCTCCAAAGCGCGCATGGCTTCCGCCAGGTTCGCAGGAATGGAGAGCAAGTTGGCTTTTTTCTCTTCGCTCCAGGCAAAAACGTTGTCGTCAAACGGGCCGAGGTTGTATTTTGCAGGATCGATCTTGTTGATGATGCCGTCCAGGCCTGCCAATAGCAGTGCACTCATTGCAAAATAGGGGTTGCAGGTGCCGTCGCCGGTGCGGAATTCAAAGCGCTTGGTTTCCGGGGTGTTCACATATTTGGGAATGCGGATGGCGGCGCTGCGGTTTGCCAAGCCATAGAAAAGCTTCACCGGGGCTTCGAAACCGGGCAGCAGGCGTTTGAAGCTGTTTGTGCTGGGGTTTGTGAGGGCAACCAAGGCGCGTCCATGTTTCAGAATGCCGCCGATGTACCAGATGGCCTCATCGGAAAGATCGGCATAGCCGCCTTTTTTATAGAAAAGGTTTTTGCCGTTTTTGTGCAGCATCATGTGGAAGTGCATGCCGTTTCCAGCCTGATTGTAAATGGGTTTGGGCATGAAGGTGGCGGTGAGGCCAAATTCCAGGGCGGTGCGGCGGATGATGTCCTTCATCACCATGGTGTCGTCGCAAATCTTTGGAAATTCAAGTAGTTCCGGCTCGATTTCCTGCTGGGCGTGAAGTCCCACTTCGTGGTGGTGATAGCGGACTTTGATGCCCATATCTTCAATGCGGTTCACCATTTCCTGGCGAATCTCATAGTAGCGGTCGAAAGGCGTATCCATGTGATAGCCTTTGCGGCCCTGCTGGGCGACAGCGTCGTCGTCTTCAAAGTCAAAAGGCAGAGCAGCCTTATCCTGAGCCGAAGTCACGGTGTAGCCGTTTGAAAACTCATCGCTGTTATATTCAACGGTGTCCAGAAGGTGGAATTCCAGCTCGGGAATCCAGGTGCTGATCTCGGCAATGCCGGTGGATTTCAGAAAATCCTGGGCTCTCAAAGCCACGCTGCGCGGGTCTTTTTTCACCCCGATGCGGGTATCGGCTTCGCAGATGCTGCAAATCAGACGCAGGGTGGGAGTTTCATAGAACGGGTCGATCTGGGCGGTGGAGAGATCCGGCATCAATACCATGTCTCCGGATTCCACAGAGGTCATGCCCGGAATGGAGGATCCATCAAAAGGGATGCCCAGGTCAATCACTTCATCCAAACCTCTGGTGGGAAATGTGATGTGATACCAGCGCCCGTCAAGGCCGGTGTATTTCAAGTCCACAGCCTTCACGCCGTGCTTCTTGATCAGTTCTTTCACTTTACTTGTGTCCATGTTCACTTCCTTGTGTGTATTTTTATATTTGTTTATAAAATCAGGTGTTTAGAGAACCCCCAGCAGGTTCATGAAAAGGGTTATGGGCGGCATCACGATTTTGCCGATGATGTTCAGCCCAAACAGTCTTGACACGATCAGAATGCCGAAAAGCACATACATACCCATTCTTTCCTGTGCTGTCCATCTGTGATAGGCGTCGTCGGACAGCACCATGCCCAAGACCTTGCTTCCATCCAGCGGGGGAATCGGAATCAAATTGAAAAAAGCCAGCAGCAGGTTGAAAAAGATCACCATCTGGCAAATGTATGCCCAAAGCATATTTGCGGGCATCAAGTGGTACAAAATGGCAAAAACGATGGCGATCAGGATGTTCGTAACCGGACCAGCCAGCGCGGAAAGCCCGGTACCAAGCTTGTAATCCTTGTAGTTATATGGGTTCAACGGCACCGGCTTGGCATAACCCCAGATCACACCCATGGTGAAATACATCATCAAGGGCAAAATCACCGTGCCAAACCAGTCGATGTGTTTCAGGGGATTCAAACTAAGCCTGCCCATGCGTTTGGCGGTGTCGTCGCCCAGCCAAAATGAAACCAGCGCATGGCTGACTTCATGCAAAATGATGGAATAGAACACCATCACGATGATGATGGCAGTCAGGCTGTGGCGAATCACACTGTCGGGGATTTGGGTAAAATTCATTTTCTCCTCAAGCGCAGGAATTTACGTTTCCCGGCACGCAATACCATGCCGTCCTTCACTTCCAGCTCGGCATCCACGGAGCCGACTTTTTCGTCATCAACGCTCACGCCGCCGCCTTGGATCAGCCTTTTTGCCTCTCCGCCGCTGGCGCATAATCCGCTGTCTGTGAGCAGTTTGGTCACCCGAACGCTGGCTTCGGAAACTTCGTATTCGGGCATTTCGTCCGGAACCTCTCGGCGGGAGAAAAGCTGTTCAAAGCCTTCCTGCGCCTTCAAAGCTTCCTCTTCCCCATGGTAAAAACCCACGATCTCGCGCGCCAGCCTCTTTTTCAGAAGCATGGGGTTCACGCCACCGTCAAGCTCGGCTTTCACCTCTTCCAGAGTATTTTCATCGGCATTTGCCGCATAGGTGAAATAGTTGATGATCAAGCTGTCTGGAATGGACATCACCTTGCCAAATTTCTCGGCAGGCGGGTCGAAAACGGCGATGTAGTTGTTCAGCGATTTTCCCATCTTGTTCACTCCGTCCGTGCCGGTGAGGATGGGCGAAAGCACCGCCACCTGCTCTTCCTGACCAAAGTGGCGCTGCATGTCGCGTCCGCAGAGAATGTTGAATTTCTGCTCGGTGGCACCCAGCTCGATGTCGCTCTGGATGGCAACGGAGTCATAGGCTTGCAAAACCGGATACATGATCTCGTGCATGCCAAGCGACTGCCCCTGTTCATAGCGCGAACGGAAGGTGTCGTGCGCCATAAACTGTGCCAAAGTGAAGCGACCCAAAAGCTTGAGCACATCCGCCAAATGCAGGGAACTGAACCATTCGCTCTGCCAGCGCACCTCGGTTTGCTCGGGTTTCAGCACCGTATAGAGCTGCTCCATATACTTTTCGCTATTTGACAAAATTTCTTCATGCGTGAGGGGCGGGCGAGATTCATCGCGCCCGGTGGGGTCACCGATCTGGGCGGTGAAATCTCCAATGATGATCACACCGGTGTGCCCAAGGTCTTGAAATTCGCGCATTTTACGGATGGGGACCAGATGCCCCAAATGCACATCATAGCCGGTGGGATCGATGCCAAATTTCACCCGCAGAGGCTTTCCGGTTTTCTGGCTTTTATCCAGTTTTGCGATCAAGCCTTCCAGCGGAATAATCTCATCCACGGCTCTTTTTATAATCTTAATTTCACGTTCGAACTTCATGTCTTTCCTTACACTTAACCAAGTTTCAAGTTTAAGTGACCACAAAAGAAAGGGCAACTATTTGTCAAGCCGTTTAAGCCCTGCAAAGCTCAAGCCTGCCCCAAACATCGAATTTTCGCTTGACATATTTCCCCACCCCCGTAAAAGATGATTTGTCTCGGAAAAAGGCAAAGACAACATGAAAAGGAGGAATCGTTCTATGTGCGGATTCCCGGCGGACCTCAGGTCCTCAAAAATCACACAAAACAGCGCGGCAATTTTGTGCCAGTTTCTGGCTAAGGCGGCAACTTATCTGATTCTATGGAACTCTGTAAACACAGGGAAACAAGACAAACACCAAGACTCAACTCACGGGAGAAAACTATGTATGAAAAAATCAATGAAAATGGCATCCATCTTATTGTGAAGGATGGCAGCGTGGTGCACACCCCGGCTGGGAACGCGGTTCTCACCGAAAATGAAGGTTTGGCAGCCCGCCTGGTTCAGGATTTCAACACCTATGGCCCCACCGGCGACAAACTGCATTCCATTTTGCACTTCCACTATCCCCTGCTGGACTTTGTGGATCACTATCCTAAGCAGGCGGTGGTGATGAAAATGGTGCTGGATTTGGATCCATATCACGACTGGACCCTGCGCCCAGTCAATGACCCCAACATGGAGGAACGCCGCCAAAATCTTTTTGGCAATCCGGATTCCATGCTGAGCGAAGGTCGCAACTGGGTGGAAAGCCTTGGACGCTACCAGCTTTGCGCGGCATTGGTTTTGGGACGCAGCCTTCAAAGCATACACGCTGCACGTCTGGCAGCACAATGCAAAAATGAAGCGGAAGACCAAACCTTGATCCAAAACCTGGCGGTTTTTAAACCGGAACTGGGAAAGCTTCCCCTGGCGGATCTGATGGCAAACCATCGCTATTACAGGAGCTTGTGAAAGCGCCAGACCGCCTTCCTCCTTGGCTCCAGCTTTAAGCGTCCAGCCTTCGTCCCTGTGTCTCTCCCGTAAAAAAGGCGGGTGGGTCACCAGGGGGAAACGGCTGGGAACTTGCCTGGGGCCTGGGGACGAGGCAGGGTTCAAAGCAAAAAAACCGCCCCGGAAACGATCCCAAGGGCGGCATAAGTTCTATGGTGACAGCGTTTATTGCATCATTTCCAGACTTTGTTTGGCGCTGTCATCACGTTTCCAGCGGTCGTCAATCTTCGTGCGAATGGGGCTTTTCTGCCTGAAATAGTTCACGATGGCGTCACGCAGGTTGATTTGATGCTGGAAAATGTCTTCCTGAGGCACCTGGGTCAGCAGGGTGAGTCCTGCATTTCCCTGCAACAGGAAGTCCGTGGTGGCGCAGGTGTAAATCTTGTTTTTGTCCCAGGGTTCGCCGCCAATTTTGAGGGTGGTAACCCTGTCGAAGTTGGGGCGTTTCTTGGAATAAACCACGTTCACACCGGAAACCACCAAGCCGTGGCGTCCGCCTTCCACGCGGGTTTCGATGATGCGGCGCAAAAACTCACCGGTGCAGCGGAAGCTGACCAGCATATTGTCGAAAGGCATCACCTGGAAGATATCGCGATAGGTCACGGGGCCGCTTTTGATTTCGGCACGCACTCCGCCCAGGTTCAAAAAGGCAAAGTCGGCGTTCACCTCGTTGCGCATGGCGTCCGTGATGGTATTTCCCATCAGGCTTTGAGCGTCCACGTTGGTGCGCGAAAGATGGACTGCGGCGCTTCCGATGATCTCGTCCATGCCTTTCTCGGCAATGGCAACCTGGGCTTCGATGGTTTTGGAAATATCGGGATCGGGGATGAACTGGTCTTCAAAGAGCGTGATCATCAAGCCCTCGCGCAGGGCGGGCAGTTCGTATCCGCTCACGGATTTGGTCTCAGGATCGATGGTGAGCGTCATCCAGCCAAGGTTGCTGCCATAGGCGTAGCCCTGGATCACCATGGTGTGGGTGTAAGGGTCGATCCAAGGTTTGGCAATGCCTTTGTGGATGTGGCCACCGATGAAAAGATCGATGCCAGGCACCTCGCGGGCAACTTCCTGAGCGTCCCAACCCCAGGCGGCGTAGCGTTCTTCAGAAAGCCTTTCGCCCTTGGTGTTGTAGCGCGTCAGGTAGGTTTCCTCGTTGTCGTAAGGCAAACCGGCGTGACCCAAAACGATCACGATATCGGCTTTTTCCTGATTGCGAACGATGTCCACATATTTGCCTACGCTTTCCTTTTCGTCCAGAAAGCGGATATTTTTGATGTGGTCGGGAAAGCTCATTTTCTCGGTGTCCGTGGTGGTGAAACCGATGATGCCGATGCGCAGGCCCATGCGGTTTACAATGCGATAGGGCACCACATACCAGGGCAGCTCCCCAGTGCGTTTATCCTGGATATTGCAGCTCAGGATGGGGAAATTTGCCGCTTTGAGGGTTTCCGTAAGTTCTTCTTCCACGATGTCATATTCATGGTTTCCAATGGTCATGGCATCATAGCCGATCGCGTTCATATATTCAATCACGGCGCGGCCCTTGGTAACGGTTCCCACAGGGCGTCCCTGGAAAAAATCACCCGCATCCAGAAGCAGCATGTCGCGTTTTTTTCCGGCAAGCGAGCGCACATGATTGATGAGAGTGGCTGCGGAAGCCCCTCCACCCAGTTGAGGCGGAAAGTCAGGGTTCATGAACGTGGCTTCCGCACGGTCGATGCCGCCATGGATGTCGTTTGAGAAAACAATGTCCAGGCGCAGATCTTCGGCAAAAAGCCCGACCGTCAAAGCCAGGCAGATCGCCGTAAGTATCAATATTCTTTTCATTTGTATCACCATGTGAAGCCCAGGCTGGCGCTCAGGCTAACATTGCTCTCGCGCACCTTGTCCGGGTTGTCCCAGCCGCGGTCGGACAGAACAATGTGTTGGTTTGGCCAAAGCTTGTAGCTGCCAAGCCCGGTGTATTGTTTGTCGTTGTAGTAGGTATCGCCAAAAAGGTCGAGCGCTTCATATTCGCGCCAGGAATAGCCCAAGCCCAAATCCAGATGCAGATTGTCGCTGAGCGGAATGCTGCTGCCGCCGGTGATCATGGGGGTCAGCACTTTTTTCACGATGATGGCACCGTCGTCTTCCACGTCGCGCAAATAGCTGTTCACGGCTTGGAAGCCCAAACGCAGGGGCAGACGGTTATTAACGTGGTGTTCCACTCCGGTGTAGAAGTTCAGGCAATCGTCGTAGTGGCTGGAGATCTCGGAATGTCTCACCCACTCTGCCTCAAGGTTGAAGCGAGTGCGCATGATATTGCGGGGCTGATAGTTAAGCCCGATATTAAATTGGCTGGGGAGGATGAAATCCTCGGTGAAGGAAGCGGTGGAATCGATGGCGGCGTGGCCTCTGTAGGCGTCTTTGTGGATGCTGTAATCCACTGCGCGGTCGAGGGTTGACTTGAGCTGCCAGGTTCCCGCCAAGCCAAAGCGTTCGTTCAGCCTGACGGCGAAGCCGCTTTTCAGCAGCATGCCATCCAGATCCACTTTCCCGTCGTAGGTATATTCCGGCAAAACGTTTTCACCAACGGTTTCCACAGCCCACTGGCTCCAGCGGATGGTTTTCAAGCTGGTGCTGCCGCCCATGAGCTTGCCAAATTCAAAGCCGAGGTTCAGGTCGGCATATTCGCCCAGGCGAAATCCCAGGCTGGCAAGCGCGGAGGCCTGCATCAGCTTGCCTTCGTTTTCGATGCGGTTGACGGCAACGAGCTCGGGATAGGTGTCGTTGTCGGTGTTGCGGTTGTTGCGGATCTGCTCCAAATAGCTGCTGTCGAAGCTCAAAATGGGTCTGTAGCTCAAGCCGAGTCCCAGCTTTGCCGAGCCAAACTTCACTGCGCCAAAAGCCGCGCCGGCAAAGTCGTCATTGAAATTGATGCTTGAGGCATAGACCGCGTCGTCGATGTAGTTGTCGAAAGAGTTGTACAACGGCAGGGCGCGGTGGTCTTCGTTGCGGTTCACAAATCCGGCGACTTCCAGTCCCACCCATTTTTCCATGAGGGTGATATTGGCGGGATTCAGTGCAATTCCGCCCACGCGGGTATCTTCAAAAAGGCCGGTTCCGCCCATGGCTTGGCTGCGTGCGTTCAGGCTGCCAAAACGGTTTCCAAAATAGTCATCGGTGAGCGACCAAGCGCTGAGCGTGGCTGCGATCAAGAGCAAAGCGTATATCAGGATAAATTGTTTTTTAATCATTGTTCCTCCACATTAGTAGCGGTATTCAAGGCTGAGACGGACGGTGTTTTCCTTGCGTTCCACCCTCCGGAAAAGGTTTTCGCCATCCACTGGCACGTTATATTTACGGATGCTGAGATCCTGTGTTTCATAGGCTTTATGACGGAATTTCAGGGAAAGGTACATATTTTTGGAGATGCGGGAATGCAGGTTCACCCAGGCTTTCATGCCTTTGTCGCCCATAAAGTCGATTTCCATATCTTCCCAATCCCAGTGGGAAATGCCATGCCCAAACCAGTAGATCACCGAGCCCTGCAGCTTCAGGTTGGCGTTGAAATTGTGGGTGTAGTTCACGCCGATGTAGTCTCCGGTCATCAGGGTCATGGCGCCCGCAATGCTGTTGTCACCGGGCTGAGCCGGGTTTGTGAGCGAGGTGTAGGGCGGGCTCAAAACCGTGTTGTAGCGATATTCAAATTCCAGGAAATCCCGGTTTGAAAGGAAGGTGCGAACGCTGAAGGTGTATTCGTCCGTTTTGGAGACGCCGCGGTCGGCAAAGTCGCTGTAGCGGTTCACCTGATTCTTATAACGGGCGCGCAGGGCAAGCTGGAACAGCGGACGGAACTCCAGTTCGGTTTGCAGCCTCACGGAGCGGCGGCCATCAGCCAGGCGTTCCCACATATCCAGATAGCTGCGTCCCAGGGTGAATAATGTGTCGAATTTGTAGCGGGTCTCAAAATAAACACCCTTTTCAGGCTGAGAGTGGGGGCTGTTTTGGAAAAGGTCGGAGAGCGTGGGGTTGGTGAGTGCATAGATGTTTTTTTCCAAAATGGTGCCGGTGAAGCGCTCGTGCTCGGAGAAGGAGTTGCTGTAAGGGTTGTCGAAACCGATGTCGTAATGGCGATAGAGCGCCAGGAAATAGAGGTTGTCATATTGCGTGTAAGCGCTCACCAGATAAGCTTTTGGGTCGTCTCCCAGCTTGAAGTCCGAGCCGTCAACCGTGAGCTCTGCATATTCGCCCTGCACGGAAACGTTGCTGATGGTGGTTTGGGCGTCGAAGCCCAAAACACGGCGGTAGTCGCGGGCATAGCTGTCTGTGAGAGTGCTGTAGAGTCCGGCGATTTCGGCATCCAGCATCTTGAATTTTGGATAGTAATAGGAGTCGCGCACCAGGAGCATATTCAGGTTGTTCCAGTCTGGCACGGCAAAGAAGGCATTGTCATACAGCGCAGTGTAGGTGGTGAAGCCCAGCTTTGTGCCCAGGAAGGGGTTGGCCTGCAAATGCATGCCCCACAGCGTTTCGTTCAAAACGTCCTTGCGATAGGCAAGGTTCACGTAGTCTGTGGCATAGGGGCTTCCGCTCTGTATCTCCGTGTTGAAATAGGCTTCGGCTTCGCGTAGTTCTTCATTGTCGAAACGCGTGGTGGGAATCACATAGCTGAACAGCTTGTTGCGTCCGCTTTCCTGAACGATGTTGCCGTCCCGGTCCAGATAGGCGATCGCATCCTTCTTATCCCGGGAAACCCAGGCGGCTGCGCCAAACCAAGGATTGGTGACTTCCAGCGCCGCTCCGCGCAAGGCAAATTCCTGAGTTCTGGAAAGATCCGGCGTGATGCCCAGGATGCGCTTGCTGAAGCCGTATCCGGTTTTGCGGGCGTTGTAGAAATCCGTGTTTTCCATCACCAGGCCTTCGCCGAAGGTGGCGCGGTAGTGTCCCAAATAAGTTTTCAGGCGTGTGTTTTTCAACAGCGGCAGCGAGCCGGTCTCATAGCCGGCATAAAATTTTGAATCCGCCACAAACTCGCCGGGATCCTTTTCCCACATGTCTGTTTCACCCTTGGGGCTATTGTACATCCAGCCAACTTTCACGTGATTTCCATAGCGGGCGCGCAGCTTCAGCATGTAGTCCGGATCAAGCTTGCCCAGGTCGAAGTAGCCCCAGTAGGAGAGGTCCTTGCGGTTTGGGATCACGACGCTGGCGTTTCCATAGCTGCTGCGCAGGAAGGGCTCGTGATACATGTCGTGCACGCCTTCCTGGTAATAGCTGGTGAAGTATTGCATCTGGGCTTCCCACATGAAACGGTTTTTCACCGGGGGTTCCCTGTAATAGACGTAGCTGCGCAGGTTTGTGTAGCCGTAGTAGCTGAGTCCGGGAGAGTTGCGCAGGTCCCGCATGTCGGAGATGGTGTCTCCTCTGGCGGTTCTTTTCAAAATGCCCACGGCGTCGATGGCGGAGACGTTTGGCAGGCTGATGAAGTCGTCAAAAAGCATTTTGTTCACATTTTGCGGCGTCATCAGATAATCTTCCCAAACGTCGGACATCCCTTCCGAGGCTCCTTCATTGCTGTCCAGGCGTTCCAGCAGGTCCCGGATTTCGGCGCGCCGGGCTGCAACCTCGTCTTCTTCCAGCCAGAGGGAAACCACAGCCAGATCCTTGATCCGGAGCAGTGTCTTCTGGTCGATGGACGGGATTTCCCGAAGCTGATAGATATCCGAGAAAACGCTGATGTAGGTTCGGTAGTCCAGGATGTCCCGAGCCTGCTTTGCCGAGATGGGCAGCTGCAGCAATTCCTCGTAGCCGGCGGTGTTCAGATCCACCTTCGCGGCCAGGAAGCCCAGGCAAAAGAGGGCAAAGAGGATGGCAAATAACTTTTTCATCGCTTTTCCTTACTATGCTTTATACATTTGAAAATCATTGCTTTTTCACTGAGAATACATTCTGTGGACTGCTGTCAATCTGTAAAGCTTTTTTTATTCAAGCCAGCCGAGAAGCGCTAAACCACGACGAAAAACATGGTTCGGCAAACTGAAAAAAAGCTCCAGCCGATGGAGGCAAATTTAGATTTTTCAAGGTGATGCGCAAAAAACACCCTCCCGCTTTTGTAGTTGACAAAAACTCCCTCAAAATTTTTGAGTGATGGAAACAATAAAATCCCTACCTATGGAGGATAAATGCCAGAAACAAAACGTGTTTACCTCTTCGGCAACGGAAGCGCCGAAGGCAATGCCGACATGAAAGCCATCCTTGGCGGCAAAGGGGCCAACCTGGCCGAAATGAACCTGATCGGAGTGCCGGTCCCCCCTGGATTCACAATTACCGCAGATACTTGTAATGAATACACGCGCGACGGAGAAGACAAAGTCCGCGAGCGCCTGCTGGACGAAGTAAAAAAAGCTGTCCAGTATGTGGAAAAGCTGATGGGAACGAGCTTTGGCTCAAACGAAAACCCGCTCCTGCTCTCCGTGCGCAGCGGTTCCCGCGCCTCCATGCCCGGCATGATGGACACCATCCTGAACCTGGGCATGAACGACAACGCCGTGCAGGGCCTGATTGCCCGCACAGCAAATGCCCGCTTTGCCTGGGACAGCTATCGCCGCTTTGTGCAGATGTATGGCGACGTTGTGTTGGGGCTCAAGCCCGCCAGCAAAGAAGAGCGCGACCCCTTTGAAGTGATCATCGACGAGATGAAAGAAGAAAAGGGCGTGGAAAACGACCTTGATTTGACCGCCGACGACCTGAAGGAATTGGTCCGTCGCTTCAAAAAAGCCGTGAAAGACAGCACCGGACACGACTTTCCGGATGATCCCTGGGAACAGCTTTGGGGTTCAATCTTTGCCGTGTTTGACAGCTGGGGCAACGACCGTGCCGTTTACTATCGCCAATTGAACGACATCCCGGATGACTGGGGCACCGCCGTCAACGTCCAGGCTATGGTGTTTGGAAACATGGGCGAATCAAGCGCCACCGGCGTGGCTTTCACCCGCGACGCCGCCACCGGAGAAAACCTTTTCAACGGTGAATACCTGATCAACGCCCAGGGCGAAGACGTTGTGGCAGGCATCCGCACCCCGCAGCAAATCACCAAGATCGGTTCCCAGCGCTGGGCAAAGCTCGCCAACGTTTCCGAGGAAGATCGCGCCGCGAACTATCCTTCCCTGGAAGAAGCCATGCCCGCCGCTTACCAGGAGCTTTTCGACATTCAAAAAAAGCTGGAAACCCACACCAAGGACATGCAGGACGTGGAATTCACCATCCAGGACGGCAAGCTCTGGATGCTGCAAACCCGCAGCGGCAAACGCACCGGATTTGCCATGGTGAAGGTTGCCATGGACATGGTGCGCGAAGGCTTGATCGATGAAAAGACAGCCCTGCTGCGCATGGAGCCGAACAAGCTCAACGAACTTTTGCACCCCGTTTTCACCCAGAAGGGCTTGGCTGGCGCAAAAGTGATCGCCAAAGGCCTTCCCGCCTCACCAGGCGCCGCCACCGGACAGATCGTTTTCTTTGCTGAAGATGCCGAAAAATGGGCGGCAGAAGGCAAGAAAGTGGTGCTCTGTCGTGTGGAAACCTCACCGGAAGACCTGCGCGGAATGACGGTTTCCAAGGGTATCCTCACTGCAAAGGGCGGCATGACCTCCCACGCTGCGGTGGTTGCCCGCGGAATGGGTAAATGCTGCGTTTCCGGCGCGGGAAGCATTAACATCGACTATAAAAACCGCGTGATGAACGTGGATGGAAAAGCATATAAGGAAGGAGACTGGATCTCCCTCAACGGCAGCACCGGCCAGGTTTTGGAAGGTGCCATCGACACCCAGGATCCCGAACTGAGCGGCGACTTTGCCCAGATCATGGATTTGGCGGAAAAATATACCCGCATGGATGTGCGCACTAACGCCGACACCCCCAAGGATGCCACCATTGCACGCAACTTTGGCGCCAAGGGAATCGGACTCTGCCGCACCGAACACATGTTCTTTGAAGGCGACCGCATCAAAGCCATGCGCGAAATGATCCTGGCGGAAACCGAAGCAGGACGCCGCAAAGCCTTGGACAAGCTGATGCCCATTCAGCGTTCAGACTTTGAAGGCATCTTTGAAGCCATGGACGGCCTCCCCGTCACTATCAGACTTTTGGATCCGCCGCTCCATGAATTTGTGCCCCAGGAAGAAGCCCAGCAACAGGAACTGGCCCAGGAACTTGGCATCACCCTGCAACACGTGAAGGAACGCGTGGCTTCCCTGCATGAACTCAACCCCATGCTGGGACATCGCGGCTGCCGCCTGGGCAACACCTATCCCGAAATCACCGAAATGCAGGCCCGCGCCATCATCGAAGCAGCGCTGAACATGAAAGCGAAAGGCATTAACGTGCTTCCCGAAATCATGGTTCCGCTGATCGGCACCGAAGCTGAATTCAAGCTGCAGGAAGAGATCATCCGCAACACCGCGGAAAAAGTGTTCGCCGAAAAAGGTGACAGACTGGACTACCTGGTTGGCACCATGATCGAAATTCCCCGCGCCTGCCTGATGGCAGACAGGGTTGCCCTAAGTGCCGAATTCTTCAGCTTTGGCACAAACGACCTGACCCAGATGACCTTTGGCTATTCCCGCGACGACGCCGGAGTGTTCCTGCCCATCTATAAA
The DNA here is from genome assembly GCA_012728875.1 of Candidatus Cloacimonadota bacterium. GTDB lineage: Bacteria > Cloacimonadota > Cloacimonadia > Cloacimonadales > Cloacimonadaceae > Syntrophosphaera. Next base: position 97,717 of record JAAYEF010000031.1, on the reverse strand, counting down.
GCAAAGGGCATCCTGAAACACGACCCCTTCGAGATTTTGGATCAAGAAGGTGTGGGACAGTTGGTTGATCTGGCTGTTCAGCGTGGACGCCAGGGCAGACCCAATCTCAAGGTTGGCATCTGCGGTGAACACGGCGGAGAGCCCAGTTCTGTGGAATTCTGCCACCGTGTGGGCATGAACTACGTGAGCTGCTCACCCTACCGCGTGCCGATTGCCAGGCTTGCCGCCGCAATGGCTGCCCTGCGCTAAGTTAAGACATAACAACAAGATATAAACCAGCCGGGATCCTCGTGGTCCCGGCTTTTTTTATTTCATTTGAGGCCTGCCATTCAAATTGCACCGGGCTACAAGTCAAACACAACCTAAAGTCAACCAAAACACTTTCCAAAGCCGCTTTAGGATGTTTTCAGGAAAAACTGGAGATACTCTTCCGTCAGCGCCGAGGGCGGATCATGAAAAAAACATTGACTGTTTTAGTGACGGCTGAAATACTGGATTTGTGAGGTAAACATGCACGAAGACGATATTTTTGAAGGACAAGAGATTCCCGATTCCGAGCGGGAAGAGATGCGCGAACGCATTGTGGATATCGGTCCGCAAAATATGCAGTTCTATGAAAAACTGCGCAGCAAAGCCAAGGATTGGACCAAGGAAAAGACCGGAAAAACCGGCAACAAGGTGGCGGAATACCTGTTTTTGCTGCCGGATTTATTTATTCTGCTGAGCAGGGTTGCCGTGGACAAGCGCGTGCCCGTGAAGCGTAAAATGATGCTGGCTGGTGTGATAGCCTATGTGGTCCTGCCGCTGGACATCATTCCGGACTTCATCCCGGTTTTGGGCTATGTGGACGACCTGGTGATGGTTGTGATGGGCTTGAACATGCTGCTGAACGACATCGACCAGCACATCCTGGAAGACAACTGGAGCGGCGAAGGCAACATCCTGCATCTTTTGCAAAAGATCACCGCCACTGCCGAACAGTTTTTGGATCGCAACATCATGCGCCGCATCAAGCGTTGGTTCAACCGCAACAAACAATGAAAAAGCTGCTCATTGCCTCCAGAAATCCGGACAAGCTGCTGGAACTGCGCGAGCTTTTGCATGGCCTGGAAGTGGAACTCTTTTCACTGCTGGACTTTCCTGAACTGCCGCCCACCGATGAGGACCAGCCCGGAATTCGCGAAAACGCCGCCAAGAAAGCCCTGGAAGCGGCTCGCGGAACGGGGTTGCTGAGTTTGGCGGACGATACGGGGCTTTTCATCGAAGCCCTGGATGGGCAGCCGGGAGTTCACTCCGCCCGTTTTGCCGGGGAGCACTGCAGCTATAAGGACAACCGGGATAAGGCGTTACGTCTGCTTTTGGGGGAAAGCAACCGCCGTGCCCATTTTAAAACCTGTGCTGTTTTGGCTGCTCCGGACGGAGTGGTGGCAATTTCGGAAGGCATCGTTTCCGGAGTGATGTCCCACGAGGAAAAAGGGGAAAACGGCTTTGGCTACGACAATATTTTCGAGCCTGACCCCGGCGGACGCAGCTATGCCCAGATGAGCGATGCCGAAAAGAATTCGCTTTCCCACCGGGCAAGGGCACTGCAGGCAATTCTGCCCACTTTGAAAGAAATAATTGAGATTGAATAAAGAGGAAAAAATGATTAAACCCCAAGTATTTCGTCAATATGACATCCGCGGCATCGTGGACGAAGAGCTGAACGAAGAAAGCTATTACCTGATCGGCAAAGGCTTTGGCAGCTATCTGCGTGAACGCGGCTTAAAAAGTATCGCCTTGGGTGGCGACGCGCGGCTCACCACGCCGAAATTTATGGATGCCTTCACCAAAGGAGCGCTGGAAACCGGCTGCGACATCATTGACATCGGCATCGCAGCCACTCCCGTGCTCTACTATGCCATCTGGAAGCTGAAAACCGATGGCGGAGCCATGATCACCGCCAGCCACAACCCCTCCCAATACAACGGCTGCAAGCTGAATCTGGGTCTGGGTTCCGTGTATGCCGAGGAATTGCAAAAGCTGCTGGGCATCATCCAAGCGGAAAAATTTGCCACCGGCAACGGCCAGTATCTCCGCGAAACCTCCATGGATGAAGACTATATCAACTATATAAGCACAAACATCAAGCTGGACCGGCCTGTGAAGGTTGCCATCGACGGAGGCAACGGTATGGGCGGACCCTATTTGCCGGAAATCCTTGACCGCCTGGGTTGCGAACTGATTGAAATGTATTGCGATCCGGACGGAACCTTCCCAAACCACCACCCCGACCCCACCGTGGAAAAAAACATGGTGGACCTTTCCCGTGCTGTGGTGGCGGCGGAATATGAAATCGGCGTTGGCTTGGATGGAGATGCAGACCGCATCGGGGTTGTGGATGAAAAAGGCAAAATGCTTTTTGGCGATCAGATCCTGAACATTTTGGCACGTGATTATCTGAAAAACAAACCCGGAAAAACCGTCATCGCCGACGTGAAATGCTCCAAAAACCTCTTTGACGACATTAAAAAACATGGCGGCGTGCCCATGATGTATAAAACCGGACATGCCAACATCAAGATGAAGATGAAGGAAATCGGGGTGGAATTTGCCGGCGAGATGAGCGGTCACGTGTTTTTGGGAGACCGCTATCTGGGCTTTGACGACGCCATCTATGCCAGCTGCCGCATGATTGAGATTGTTTCCCACACCACAAACCCGGTGAGCAGCTTCCTGGCAGACCAGCCCAAGATGTTCAACACTCCGGAACTGCACATCCCCTGTCCCGATGCTCGCAAATTCGAGATTGTGGCAAAGGTTTGCGATGAATTCAAAGCGGAAGGCTATGACGTCAACGACATCGACGGCGCCCGCATCACCTTTGCCGATGGCTGGGGATTGGTGCGCGCCTCAAACACCACCCCGGTTCTGGTGACCCGCTTTGAAGCGGAATCGGAAACGCGCATGAACGAAATCCGCGAACTGGTGGAAGGCAAGATCAACAAATATCTGTAAATACAGAATCTACCTGATATGAGAACGGGGATCCCAAAATGTGGATCCCCGTTTATTATTGCTTTTTGTATTAATCCAGATTTTTAGCCGCGGATGGCCTCCGCCAACAAATCCAAGTTTTCCAATGAATAGTTTTTCTGTTCACCGCTCTGCAAGTCTCTCAGGGTGACGCTGTTGGCAGCCAATTCGTCTTCACCGAAAATCAAGGCAAAGCGCGCCTGGCGATTGTCGGCAGCCTTGAGCTGTGCCTTGAAGGAGCTTTTATCGGGGTCAAATTCCACGAAAATCCCCTTGAGGCGCAGAGCGTTCAGATATGGCGTAAATGCATCCCGAGCTGCTTCGCCAATCAGGATGGCAAAAGCATCCGGTGCAGGAACATCACCCAGGCTGATGCCTTCTTCCTCCAAAGCCAAAAGCAGCCTTTCAAAACCGCCGGCAAAACCGATGGCAGGGGTGCTTTTGCCTCCGATTTGCTCCAGAAGGCCGTTGTAACGACCCCCACCGGCAAGGGAGTTTTGGGCGCCAAGGCTTCCGCCAACCACCTCAAAGGCGGTGTGGGTGTAATAATCCAAACCGCGAACGATGCGCGGATTGATCGTGAAAGGGATTTCCATCAGTTCCAGATGCTTTTGCACCGCGGCAAACTGGATGCGGCAGTCTTCATCCAGATAGTCCAGTTGCACTGGCGCCCCACTGGCGATCTCTTTGCAGCTTGGCACTTTGCAATCCAGAAGCCGGCGCGGGTTTTGCTCGATTCTCACCTGGCAATCCGGACATAAGTCCGAAAAATGCGGTCTAAAATATTCCTGTAGCGCCTTGTCGTAGGCTTGGGAACAGTTCGGACAGCCAACGCTGTTGATCTCAAGCCTCAGATTCTTCAGCCCCAAACCGCTCAGGAAGAACCAGAGGATGGAAATCACTTCGGCGTCGTAAAAGGGATTGTCGCTGCCGATCAGTTCAATGCCATACTGTTGAAACTGGCGGTAGCGTCCAGCCTGCGGACGATCATAGCGAAACATGGGCCCGATGTAGTAAAGCTTTTTCACTGCGGCACCAATATCCATGCGGTTTTCCACGTAGGCACGCGCCACGGGGGCGGTTCCTTCCGGTCTGAGGGCAAAAACACGCCCTTTTTGGTCTGTAAAGCGGTACATCTCTTTTTTCACCACGTCTGAACTTTCGCCGGAACTGCGTTCAAAAAGTCCAGCCTGTTCAAACATGGGCGTGCTAATCTCGGCATAGCCATAAGCGGCGGCAAGCTTTCGAAAATCTGCGAACAGCTTTTGCCATTTGTAGCTTTGTTGGGGCAGGATGTCATAGGTCCCGCGGGGAATCTTATATCGCATTTTCACCTCATAAAGAAAAACATTTTCTGGCCGATGGCATCGCTGTCAAGCTGCAAATCCGGGTAGTGCACCCCGGTGATGTATAAACCTGAAGCCGGGGCGGTTGTCACCAGCTTTTGACGCGGATTTTTTTCTGCCAGGATCTTTTCCAAATCTTCGCCGTCCAGGCCGGAATGCTCCAGGTTCACCAAGGTTCCCACGATGCGGCGCACCATGTGGTGCAAAAAGCGGTCGGCGCTGATGTCGAAGCGGATGATGCCCTGGGTTTCGGAGATCTCCAGCCTCTTGATATTGCAGATGTGATTTGGCACCAGGGGATTATCCCGGCTCAAGGAACTGAAATCGTGACTGCCCAGCAGTTTTTCGCCCAAACGGGACAGACCTTCCGGGCTGATCCTGCTGCGAAGCATGAAACCGGTGTGCAGCCTGTTGAGCGGTGTTTTTTCCCGAGCCAAAAGATACGTGTAGTCACGCTGAAAAGCCTTGTAGCGCGCATGAAAATCTTCGGGCACAGACCAGATGCCTGTAACCTGCAGATCTCCATGAAATTTGTTGTTCAAAGACAAAATCAACTGCTCAGGCCTCATCCTGCCACGGTAGTCAAAATGGGCAAAATGTGCCAGGGCATGCACTCCGGCATCGGTTCTGCCAGCTCCGGTCACATTTGGATGCCTGATTCCCATGCGGTGAAAAGCGGAAATCAAATCTCCCTGCACGCTGCGTCCGGCACACTGCGTCTGCCAGCCCCGGAAATCCGTGCCGTCGAACATCATCCGCATCAAATAGCGTGCCATAGCTTCAAACCGCGCTGATCAGCACCATCACAGCCAAAAGGCTCATGCCAAGAAGGTTGGGCAGGGTATTGACCCTTTGTTCCAAAGGCGTTTTTAAAATATGCTCAAGCTGCGCTTCAATGATCCCAGAGGATTGATAAACCCGGGTGCCCACGCCCACCATGCTGTCCAAAACCGCTCCTATGCTGTTGTGTCCCTTGATCTTGTCACGCTCAAACATTTTGAAATAAGCCCGGATATACAAGCCCGTTGCCAAGGCAAAACGGAGTAATTTCTTCCCCCATTTGCGCTTTTGTAAACCCCGGGTGTCGCGCAAAATATCCTTGATATAGAGGTTTGCAAAACACCAGACGCTGGTTTCGATCAAAAAGATCAGTTTGAGCGAAAACAACACGAGATCGGGGAAAGCTCTGCCAAAAAGGGTGCCAAAAACCCAGTAGGCTGCCAGAAAAGGCAGGGAAAAGCGCAAACCCCTCCACAGCTTGGGGTACAGGTCAAGTTCAAGCAGCATAAAGATTAAATAAAGCAGCATGAGGAGGATGATCTGCCGCCAGGAAGCGTCCAGCGCAGAGAAAAGCGCCATCACCAAAATCAGCAGCCTCAGCCAAAGGTTTTGTCCGCTGAGCACTGAAGTCTTTCCCTCACTCAGCTTGGCCATCCTCTTGATCTATCTGGTCTTCGCCTTCGTTTTCAGGCTCGACGTCCTCGGGAACTTCCTCGATCTCTTCCTCAAGCTCGGTTTGGGTTTCAGTTTCCGGCTCCGTAAGCTCCTGAGGATCAGCAGCTTCGGGGCTGTCTTCATCCGGGGTTTTTATTTCCGGATTTTCAGATGATTCCGTCTCCTGCTCTGGAGGAGGCTCTCCGTCACTTTCCGATACCAGGCTCACATCCTCCTGCGGCAGTTCAGCTTCGCTCACTTCTTCAGGCCACTGCGGAGGAGGCTCTTCATTCTGCTCACCGTCCAAATCGACTGCCTGGGCATCCGGAGCCTCATCATCCTTTTCAGAATCCATTTCCGGCTCGGCAAGATCCTGTGCTTCATCCTGATCCGGCTTTTCAATATCAGTTGCCAAACTGTCGCTTTGAGCCAAAGAATCCGCGGGTTCGTCCTTGGGAAACTTAAACTTGGTGCCGTCAAAAAACCTGGCTGTGAGGCTGCCATATTCGCCGGTGCGGTCCATTTCCAAAACTTTGGAAAGATAGGGTTTGGCGGCGGTGGTATCCGGAAGTTCAAAACTGTAATACCAAGCCAGACGGAAAGTTGCCTTCAGGCTGATCGGCGGATATTCCGAAGCAGCCAGTTCCTCCAAGCGCGAGATCATGGCAGCAGGGTCGCTATCTGCCAAGCCAAGTGCTTCCTCCATAAGGATTTCCTGGGCTTCCTCCTCGGGGTCGATCAAGCGCACAGGCTCGCCTGCCAGCATATCTTCCAAGGCGTTGGTGTATTTATTGCTGGGAAATTCCTCCAGCATATCCGCATAAATTGCTTCCATCTGTTCCCGATCCGGGCCAATCTTATTAAGGATGGTGGCTTTGGAAAACAATGCCAAAGGCACCAGTTCCCTGTCGTAGCGCAGCAAAACTGCATCCAGGGCATCAAGGCGCTTCTGCGCCCGGTCGAGATCATTTTTCGCCGAGGTCAGATTTCTCTGCAATTCCTTTCTTTGCGACTCAATCTGGCGCCTGGCTTCGGCTTCTTCGTCGATGACGGGTTTTTCTTCCTCTGCTTCCTTTTGCGATTCCTCATCCTGAAGCTCAAAATCGAGGCTGTCGGATGCGGGACTTTCAGGCTTGTTCAGGTCAAACCCCGGCAAGTCTTTGATCTGCAGGTCCGGCAAAGAAGGCTCGGCTGGAATGTCAATTCTTTCAGTTTCCGCGGTCAGCTCTTCCTGGTCCTGGGGAATTTCCTTCTCTATTTCGGGTTCGGAGTCAAGCTCTGTCTCATCAAGGCTGGGTTCCGGCTCAACTTCTTCCTGTTCCGGCTCCTCGACATCTTCAGCATCGCTTTCATCAGCTTCATTTGAAACAGGCACAGGCTCAGGATCATTTTCTTCCTGATCCCCCAAAAGTTCTTCTGTATCAGGATCAGCCTCATCAGGATCCGTGTCCGAAGTTTCGGATTCAGAAGGAGTTGCCTCATCCTCCACATCTGGATTCACTTCAGAGTCGAGCTCTTCAGGTTCTTCATCCAGACCCGGCGGTTCCTCGCTTTCCAAAGATCCATCGTCTTCGGAGCCCGATTCCAACTCATCCGGCTTCGGTTTGGAAGCTTTTGTATCATCTCCTTTGGGCTCAGTTTCCAAAGTAACTGCACCACCCTCAAGGTCTGTTATCGTCTCGAGTTCATGCTCTTCAGGTTCAGATTCAGCTTCAAGCTCATCCAAGTTGACATCTTCATCATCAGAATCTTCAGAGGTCTCAAGACTCTCCTGCACAGCGGGTTCCGGCTCCGGTTCGGGCTCTGGCAAAGCCTGCAAAGCAAGCTCAAGGGAATCCACAACCGCCTGCTTGGCATCAAATTCCAGCATCACGCTGTCCCGCACCGTCACCGCGATCTCGCGGGAAGAAATCAAACGGTCATATAAAACCAAGGCCGAATCCGGCAGGGAAAAAACGTTGAAATAGTTTTCGGCGCCGCTGATACAGTAGTCCACATACGCCTGCAGGTTGCTCTCTGGATTGAGCTTCACCTTGTTTTTAAGCTGGTTGACCGCGGTGGATCTCTGCTGTCCCGGCTCGGCAAGTTCCGAATTTGCAAACTCCGTGCGCACGCGCCCATAGGCGGTTCCCGCTTTTTCCAAGTCCTGCGCCTCATAGAAATAGTATTCAGCCAAATGATATTGTGCTTCTGCGGAACTCTGGGTGCGGGGATAGGTCTTGCCGATGCTCTCAATCTCTGCCAAACCCTTGTCCGCTTCGCCTTCGGCAAGGAAAAGCCGTGCCTGCAAGACCCTGGCCAGGGATTGTTTTTCCGGGCGAACCTCGTCTTTCAGCAGCTTTTTCAAGGTCTTTTTACTCTGCTCATATTCACCCAGCATAAACTGGTTCATGGCAATGTAATAGCGCGCATCCAGCTTCATCTGCTGAGGAATGCGCCGGTCTTTGGAAATTTTGTTGAACTCCGCCAGCGAAGCCCCGTAATCCTTTTCAATATAGTAGTTTTGCCCAAAGATGAAAAAGGCTTCGCGATACTCCTCCGACTTGGGATATTCCGTCAAAATCTTTTGCAGCCAAAACTGCGCCTGCAGATAGTCCTTGTCCGCGATGCTGAATTGCGCCAGAGTCATCAAAGCTCTGGGGTGCAGCTTTTTGTGCTGGGAATCCAACACAAATTCCTGCATCACCTTGTAGGACTGTTCTTTCTGATTGATTTCGCGCATCACCTTGGCAAGATAGATGTGCGATTCGCCCACGAAGGGGCTGTCCCCAAAGCCCTTGAGCAGGGATTCAAACTGGTCCTTGGCTTGAAAAGCGCTGTTTCCCTTGTAATACAGCGCCCTTGCCATCAGGAAAAGCGCATCATCGGTGCGTCTGTCCCGTTTTTCGTTGCTCAGGATGATGCCACATTTTTGGATGGCTTTGGTGTATTCCTCAACGGCCTGGTTGTTCGGACGTCCATTTGCATTGAGCGGACGCGCCTGAGCCGCCTTGAAATATTTGCGTGCATTGTATAGCGTATTCACCTGCGAACAGGAAGCCAGCGCCATGGCCAGCACCAGAAGTGCGAAAATCTTTCTCATATTTTCAGGCACACACACGGGGGAAATTCTGTCAATCTAAATCTATCCCCGCCTGGCGAATTTCTTCCAATATCCCGCTGGAACCCACCAGATCTGTGGCTGCGTCCACATCCGGATACATCACTCTATCTTCCTCGAGATGGGGGACGCTTTTCCTCAAAAGAGCCTTCACACGCTCCAAAGCAGGAGAACTGGGGATCCCACGCTGGTCCAAGGCCTGGCAGGCAATCATCAGTTCGATCGCCAAAACCGTTTTCACGTTTTGAACCACCTGCAAAAGCTTGTTCGCAGAAACCGAACCCATGGAAACATGGTCCTCCTGGTTTGCGGAGGTGGGAATGCTGTCCACGCTGGCGGGATGAGCCAAAACCTTGTTTTCGGAAATCAAGGCAGCGGCGGTGAGCTGCACAATCATGAAGCCGGAATCGATGCCGGGACGTTTTGCCAAAAAAGGACTGAGCCCGCGGCTGAGGGCGGGATTCAGCATTTGCTCCACCCGGCGTTCGGAAATGGAAGCCAGTTCGGAAACGGCGATTGCCAGGCTGTCCAAAGCCACAGCCAGCGGTTCGCCATGGAAGTTGCCGCCGGAAATCACCATTTCTTCATCCGGAAAAATCAGCGGATTATCCGTGGCGGAATTTATTTCAATCTCAAGCACACCACGCGCATATTTCAGGGCATCCCTCACGGCTCCATGAACCTGCGGAGTGCAACGCAGGCTGTAAGCGTCCTGGACATTGTCACAATCGACGTGAGATTCCCGCAGGTCACTGTTTTTCAGCAGCTTGCGCAGGTTTGATGCGCTTTTTTTCTGTCCGGGATGGGGTCGTAAATTATGAACAAGAGGGTCAAAAGCCTGCGGAGTGCCCATGAGGGCGTCGATGCTGCAAGCCGCCGCCACATCCGCCTGCTGGCAAAGCCTTTGCGCTTCCAAAAGGCTCAAAACCCCCAAAGCAGCCATCACCTGGGTGCCGTTGTTCAGCGCCAAGCCTTCCTTGGCTTCAAGCTTGATGGGTTCCAAGCCCGCTTCCCGCATGGCTTCAGCCCCGCTGGTGTGTTTTCCTGCATATTCCGCCTCGCCTTCACCCAAAAGCGGCAAAGCCAGATGTGAAAGCGGGGAAAGATCGCCACTGGCGCCAACCGAGCCGCGCATGGGAATCAGCGGATGAACGCCACGGTTCAGCATTTCCACCAGGGTTTGCAGGGTCTGCAAGCGGATTCCGGAATGTCCTTTGGCAAGCACATTGATGCGCAAAAGCATGATCGCCCTCACCTGAGCTGTGCTGAAAAGCGGACCCACGTTTGTGGCATGACTGCGGATCAGGTTAAGCTGCAGTTCGGCAATGTGTTCGGGCGGAACCGTCACCGTGCTGAACTTGCCAAAACCGGTGGTGAGCCCATAAACAACGTCTCCGCGCTGGATCACCTTGTCCACATAGTCCCTGCATTTTTGCACCTTTTCAATGCACCGGGGGGTCAGCTCGATCTGCGCCCCGTTCAGGGCAATATCTTCAATCTGCTGCAAAGTCAGGCTGTTGCCGTCGATCATGATCTTTTGCATGTGTTTCCTCTTGGTGGGCTCGTAAAGGCCAAAAGCAGCCTGAAATCTCGAGCCAAATTTTGTTCAAGCTTTTTCAGTGGCGCTTTTTTGTCAAACCACTTGTGTGAACCAAAAAAAAGCCCCGGGGAAATCCAGGGCTCTATGGATTAAAGGTCAGACATCCTATTTGATGATGACCATCTTTTTGCTTTGATTGAGGCTGGGCGTGATGAGTTTATAGAAATACACGCCGCTGCCACAGGCTTTGCCATTGCCATCCAATCCGTTCCAAACAAGCTCATGGCTGCCGGCGGCAAGTTCGTATGTTTTCAGCGCTTGTCCCTGGACATTATAGATGGTGAGGCTTCCGGTTTCGCCTTCCTTAATATCCACGCCGATGGTGGTGCCGGTCTGGGATTTGAAGGGATTGGGCCAGGCGTTTTTAAGCTGGCTGAGGCTGGGATAAATCCCGGGGACTTCGCCTTCCACTGTGACGCTGACCGGCCCATAGAAGTTGCTGGAAGCGGCTTCCACGCATTCCAACCAGTAATAGTAGATGCCGCCGGGCTCAATCTCTGTATCTGTGAGGCTGTAAAACTGCATTTGGCTGCTGTTTGTAGCCGGAATCATATCTGGGGTAATGTTTTGCGCATCCAGATGGTTGTTTTGTTCCGAACGATGGACGCACCAGCCCAAGAGGTCGTTTTCGTAGAGGGTAGCCCACTTGATTTGCACATGGTTTTCGCCGCTGAGCGCGGTGAAGGAGAGCAAAAACGGCGGAGTGGGGCTCCAAGCCACGAAAATGCTTTCGTCGAGATCTTCATTCAGATACATGACGCTCATTACCAAATATTCTGGGTTCCAGAAAAAAAATCCGGGTTCGGTCATAAAATAGAAACCCGCACCGGGATAGAGATTGTTGCCAGGCTGGCTGGTGAAAACATATCTGCCTTCAGCATCGGTGCTGCCAACTTCCACGGGGCCGCTGCCATCGTCAAACCAAACCGTGGCGCCTGCGAGGGGAGTATGTGAGGACTTTCTCTGGTTTTGTATCTGAGAATTTTTCTGCCACAGCTCCACGGGCATTTGCATTATCACAGCCTTCAGAGGCCAGGTAAAGATTTGCTGGAGTTCAAACACGCCACTGGCACTGAAGCAGTTGGCGGCAGCTGGGTCTTCTTCAAAATCATCAGCGCCGATTTCCACGGTCTCATTCACCCAGAAAAAGCCCTCAGGGGCTTCTTCCGCAATGGTGTAGGTGCCGATGAAGGGGTTGAAGTCTTCCTCCAGCGGTCCAGTGCTCATGGGAATTCCGGTGCTGCCATCCATGGGTCCGGTGAAGACGTAGGACCCGCCGTCGCTGGCGTTCAGATGCAGGCTGTAGGTGTAGTACACCGGAGTTTGGCCTTTTTGATAGACGAAGGTATTCCCCAGAGGAAAACTCTGTGTGCCGGTGCCCGCTCCGACATGGAGTGTTTCCGCCATCGCGGGAACGACCATGCCCAGAAGCAGGACGCCAACGAAAACCAATGCAAGTTTTTTCATTCATCCCCCATTATTATTCTTTGATTTGGTATCTATTGCAAAAATAATGTAGACATCGTGATGCCTATCGTTTTTGTGTCAAGCAAAATATCGGTTTTGGCTTTGTTGTGTTTTAGTTTTTACTAATCCCATCACTCTGTTACTTTGTCACTTCCTATCTGCTTAACTTTCCAACTCTCAGGCTTGGGCTGCGTGCTTTCCCTTCACCCTTGAGTCTCTCCAACCAATTACCTGTCTGATACTCGTGGAATACCCGCCTTTTTCTGGGGTGCCTTATGACGACGGATATTGGACAAAATCTGAGCAGATCAAGGAAGCCTCCTACGTTAATATAAGGGGGCATTCATTATGAAAATGAAAGTCAAAAATGGATCGGCACATTATCGCTGACAAATGGTTCACAATGTAAATGGAGCCAGATTGAGCTATTCGGTTACCATCATGACATATCAAATAATTCGTGTCGCTGTTTAACGCTGTATTTTACAACTTTTCCAGTTTTCTTTTTCTCCACGTCCTTCATATTGCTGAGCATTTTGCCCATCATCTGTGGAGTCATCTCCGACCCAAGCTGCTCGCATACGTCCTTAGCTGTGAGAGCAGAATTTTTCAGCAGTTTCAGAATCTTATCCTTGAGTTCTTCCTTGTTGGGCAGAGGTTCAGCCAAGCTTTCCGGCACTTGCAGGCTTTCTGGATTTCCAAATATATCAACTGCCTGAGCGCCCATATCGATCAACAGATTGTTTGCATTGATTTCATGTTCTTCAGGTCTTCGCACAAAAATTGTACGCCCCTTGCGAAGACCATCTTTCACACCATTCCAAGTCCCTCCCTTTTCTGCCGAATCTGCAACGTATATTTCCTTTGCCAAGCCATAGATAATCGGGTTTCTCGCCATCGCCAGTTTCACGTTCCAGGGTGCTTGGGGATGGAAGGTGCTCAGCACAAGCACATCTCCTTCAACTATTTGACTATAATAGGTCTTGTAACCCGAAGCAAATGTCAAAACGCCCTGAGGAAGGACAATGATGCTGTGTCCAATGTATTTCAAGGTGAAATCCAGAGCCGCCCTGTCGATGCCCTTGGCAAAACCGCTCACGATGGCTTGATAGTTTTCAGTGGCTTTTTTTGCCACGTTTTCGGTGAACTTCAAGCCATTAGCGCTGGCATCCCTGGAACCGACGATGGCAACGGAATCATCCAATAGAAGCTGTTTATTGCCCTTGACGTATAGCAACGGTGGTGTGTTGCTTTTCAGGTTGTCTTTCAAGGTTTCAGAATAATCTGGCGATAAAAGTGGAATCAGCTCAAAACCTTGTTTCATAAGGGTTTCAGCCAGGAGTGAATTGTTTACGATTTGCTCCTTTGCTTCGCGCAGGGAAGCCAATTTCTTTTCATCGATGTTATAGAGGTTTTTCCAATCATCTTCGCTGAGGCTGAAAAACTCTCGAAGATCTGATTTGTTTTCATGGTATATTTGAGTGATCAGGTCGTTAATTTGAGCATTGGTCCACTGGTTTAAGTGAGAAATTGTGATGAAATATGCGGCATCGTGTAGCATTTTCTCAATCCTTTTTTACCTTCGTCTGTATCATAACTTATCTCCGCCCACTGTTTTAGCCAACACAAGCGGCGCAATTTTTGATGCCCCTTGACGAGACAGATATTTGCCAATTTCCTGTATGGTGCATCCACTGTCAAAGATATCGTCGATCAACAAAATCCTTTTCCCTTCGATTGATTGTGGATCCTTAACTGAAAATGCACCGGAAACATTTTCTGATTTGAGCAGAGTGTTTTCAAATATCTTTTGCTTTTGCGTGTGACGGGTTTTTATCAGATCATGAGAAATGGGGATTTTTAAAATCTTTGACACTTTGAGCGCCAAGTTGCGAACTAAGTCCCCGGATATGGTGGGAGGAACGTATAGAATGAGGTCAAACATATTTTTCCGGAATTTGGAATTGAAAGCCTTGACCATGAGAGAGATGAGAAAATCCGGGAAATCCCCACCATTTGCATACTTGCATCTGTGAATTGCTGAACCGACATGTGAGACGCCATAATATGACCCGGCAACTCCATCGACGAGATTTGATTCCGCAGATTGTACCTTGAGTTCAGGAAAGTAGCTGAACTGAAATCTTTTCAACTTTTTTGACAATTCCCAACTAGGCTTGTACCGCCGTTTTTTCAAACCGGTATTGTCACAATTGGTGAATTCTCTTTGCGTTGGGTCTCCCAGATGCTCACACAGAAAAGACATGCGCGACTGCCTGGTTTTTGCATATTCTATCATCGCATCCAGTTCCTCAGTTTTTGCCGAACGTATCCGATCGTAAAAACCGGGGTCAAACGGCTTGGAATTTGGAATGAACTCATATTTCCTATATTTGTAGGAGTGCACTTCCCTGATGACACCTTGGTCGATCAGGTCTGCACAGATATTATCGATTTCTTTTTGTCTGAAATTTGTAATTTTAATTAACTCTCTCTCACCAAGCGATTTATATTTTATTTCACCTATCAGTCTGCGGTATTTTTCCGGGGAAGCTTTGGCTCCTTCAATAAATGCTTCCGGCAGGTCTTTATCTTTGGGATTGTATAATAAAATGATATCAGTGGGCAAGCCATCTCTGCCGGCACGACCTATTTCCTGATAATAGTGAACCGGAGACGGAGGAAACTGAGTGTGAATGATGAATCTGAGATCCGGTTTATCGATGCCCATGCCCAGCGCGTTTGTTGAAACCACGCACTTCCATGAGTTGTTGAGCAGGCCTTGTTCAACCTCAGTTCTGGTATCTTTGTCCAGCTTGCCATTGTAGAATCTGGAAGAAACGTTAAGAAAATCAAACCACCTGCTTATCATTTCGGTTTCAACCACCGTTCCTGTGTATATGATACCAGTTCCTGGCAGTTGCTTGATATTCCGGGCGAGCCAAATCAGTTTTTGCTTTTCCGACCTGACTTTGACGACATATAAGCGCAGATTCTCCCTGAGCATATTTCCACGGATCACTTTCAGATCTCCAGCTATCTGGGAAGCAACATCCTGCTCAACCCTTGTTGTGGCAGTTGCAGTGGTTGCAAGCACCGGCAAACTGTCAGCCAACAGGTTTACGAGATTGATGATCCTCCTGTATGCGGGTCGAAAATCATGTCCCCACATTGAAATGCAGTGCGCTTCGTCCACCACCACCATGGAAAGCTTCATCTGCCGCACCTCTTCCAGCCAAATCATGTTATCTTGTCTCTCCGGCGCAATATAAAGGATTTTCAGCAACCCTTGTTTGGCTTCCTCAATCGCTTTGAGATTCTCTTCTTCACCCTGATTGCTGTGTATGCTTTTAGCGGGTATGCCCAATGATTGCAGTTTGTTAACTTGGTCTCGCATCAATGCGATGAGGGGGGAGAAAACCACGGTCAAGCCCTCAAACAAAATTGCAGGAAATTGAAAACACAGGGACTTTCCGTAGCCTGTTCTTTGAATCAGCAGCAGTCTTTCGCCCTTCAAAATCCGGGAAATGGCTTCCCATTGATCGTCATAGAAATTGTCCAAACCGAATTTTTGTTTTAACAGCTTCTCTGCTGCTTCCCTACTTAGTTCGATATTCATGAGTGTTCCAAACTATTTTTGCCTTGCTTTGTTCTGTTTTTCTATTGCGCTCATTTTTAGATATCTGTTTTGATAAAAAGTTGCAATTTAGTACAGTGCATATTGTTAACCATGTCAATTGTCGTCTTTTCCATTGCTTCAAATACGTCTAACACATTTTTTAACATGCTTTCAAGTTTGCTTTTCAAGTCAAGTATTTTTATCGGTAGCACAGATATTTTTTGCCTTCAAGATTGCATTTTGGCAGACATATTCTCACTCTAGTTTGAGCAGTCAATTTTAGCCAAACACCGCTCAGCCACATTTTGTTTGACAAAGAGCACAGGGCAAAAATTATGTTCTTTCACGCTTGAAAAGAGGCGTAACTTCTTGCAGCGTGACAGTTAAACTCACAAGGAGCCTTGATGGAACAGGATTTCAGCAGGCTGGATCACCTGATTTCGGTCCACCGGGAAAAAGAGGGAGCGCTGATACCGCTTTTACAGGCTGTGCAAGAACTTGACGGCTATCTTTCCCGCCCTGTTCTGCAATATATTTCCGATGAACTGGGCATCCCCGCCGCCGAGATTTACGGTGTGGCGACCTTTTATTCGATCTTTCGGCTGCAGCCCCAGGGAAAGCACATCGTCCGCATCTGCAAAGGCACCGCCTGCCATGTTTCGGACGCCAATGGGATCAAGGCTGCGCTTCTGGAAAACCTGGGCTTGGAAGCCGGCGAAACCACCACCCCGGACATGCAGTTCACCGTGGTGGAAGTGGCCTGCCTGGGCTGCTGTTCGCTGGCGCCTGTCATCATGGTGGACGACCAAACCTTCGGCAAGCTGAAACCCCAGATGATCGCCGGCATTTTGGATCGCTTCAGGGATGCGGAGGTTTGAGATGGAACAGATGATCGTGAAAGTTGGGCTTGCCAGTTGCGGCCTTGCAGCTGGCGCCGAAGACGTGTATCTCAAACTGCGGGAATATCTTGGCGAAAACCCAGGAGCCTTCCGGCTTGCGGAAACCGCCTGCAACGGCATGTGTTTTGAAGAGCCGGTGGTGGAGCTTTGCGGCTTGGACCTGGGCAAGGTTACCCTGGGGCGCGTGAATCCCGAAAACATCCTGCCCCTGGTTCAGGAATATAAAAGCGGGAAACTGCCTTCTTCAAACATCATTTTGGCGGAACGGCATCCCGCTGTCCGCAATGAACTTATGGCAAACCAAAAGCGGATTGTGCTGCAAAACTGCGGCATCATCGACCCGCTCTCTATCGGGGACTATGAAGAACGCGGTGGCTATGCAGCCCTGCGCAAAGCTTTGAAGCTTTCGCCCCAGGCCATCATTGACGAGATCCAAAATTCCGGCTTGCGCGGACGCGGAGGCGCGGGATTTTCCACCGGTTTGAAATGGGCGCTCTGCGCGGCTTCCAAAAGCGATAAAAAATATGTGATCTGCAACGCTGACGAAGGCGATCCCGGCGCGTTCATGGACCGCAGCATGCTGGAAGGCGACCCCCACAAGGTGCTGGAAGGCATGATCATCGGCGCCTATGCGATGGGTTCGGACGAAGGCTATATCTATTGCCGGGCGGAATATCCGCTTGCCATCAAACATCTGAACGCCGCCATCAAAGCCGCTCAGGAGCGTAACTATCTGGGCAACAACATCCTGGGTACCGGCTTCAGCTTCAAGCTCCACATCAAGGAAGGGGCGGGAGCCTTCGTTTGCGGCGAAGAAACCGCGCTCATCCACTCCATCGAAGGAAAACGCGGCATGCCCACCATCAGGCCGCCCTTCCCCGCGGAAAGGGGACTTTGGGACAAACCCACAAACATCAACAACGTGGAAACCTGGGCGAACATCGCCTGGATCATCCAAAACGGCGCCAAGGCTTTCAGACAGATGGGAACACAGAGATCGCCGGGCACCAAGGTGTTTGCACTGGCGGGAATGATCGCCGGCAGCGGCTTGATCGAGATCCCCATGGGAATGACGCTGGGCGATATCATCTACAAGGTTGGCGGAGGCATGAAGACGGACAAGCCCTTCAAAGCGCTGCAGATCGGCGGCCCTTCCGGCGGATGCGTGCCGGCGGATCTGCTTGATACCATTGTGGATTATGACAGCATCACCGCCACCGGCGCCATCATGGGTTCCGGAGGCATGGTCGTGATGGACACCGGCACCTGCATGGTGGACGTGGCTCGCTATTTTTTGAATTTCACCCAAAACGAATCCTGTGGGAAATGCACCTTCTGCCGCATCGGAACGCGGCGTATGCTGGAGATTCTCACCCGCATCACCGAGGGCAGAGGAGTGCCGGAAGACCTTGACAAACTTGAAGATTTGGCAAAAAACATCATCAAGGGTTCCCTGTGCGGTCTGGGTCAATCCGCACCGAATCCGGTTTTGACCACTTTGAAATATTTCAGAGATGAGTATCTGGCGCATATCAACGATAAACGCTGTCCCGCAGGGGTTTGCACCGTTCTTTTGCGCTTTGAAATCAACCCGGATAAATGCATCGGCTGCACAGCCTGTGCGCGTGCCTGCCCGGTGAATTGCATTTCCGGATATGTGAAAAAACCCCATCTCATCGACCAAAGCCAGTGCATCCAATGCGGACAGTGCTACAAAGTCTGCAAGTTTGATGCCATCACCAAAGGATGAAGCAATGATCACGGTAACCCTGAACGGAAAACAAGTTAAAGCAGAAGCTGGGATCACGGTTTTGGAGCTTGCCCGGCGCCACGGCATTGAAATTCCCACCCTTTGCAACGATAAAGAGCTGAATCCATACGGTTCCTGCTGGGTTTGCGCGGTTGAAGTGAAAGGCCGCCGCGGTTTTGTGACCTCTTGCGGAACCATCATCACCCCCGGAATGGAGATTGTGACCGATTCCGAGGACATCCACGCGGCACGCAAGATGGCGCTGGAACTCTTGATCTCAGACCATTATGCCGACTGTGAAGCCCCCTGCAAGCTGGCGTGCCCGGACCATGTGGACGTGCAAAGCTACGTTTCGCTGATTGCAAACGGCCAATATCACGACGCGGTGAAGGTGATCAAAGACACCCTGCCCATGCCGCTTTCCATCGGACGCGTTTGCCCCGCTTTTTGCGAAAGGGAATGCCGGCGTCAGATCGTGGACGACCCCATAGCCATCAGGCAGTTAAAGCGTTATGCCGCCGATGAGGACTTGAACGACTTTTGGAGCTACATCCCCGAAAAAGCCGCCGCCTCGGGCAAAAGAGTGGCGATTGTGGGAGCCGGACCCTCCGGGCTCACCTGCGGATACTATCTTTCAAATCTGGGTCACGAAGTCAGCGTTTTTGAAGCCGCTCCCCAAGCGGGAGGCTGGCTGCGCTATGGCATTCCGGAATACCGGCTTCCCAAAGATATACTGGACAGCGAGATAGAACTGATGTGCGCCAACGGCATGAAGATCGAATATGGCGTGAGCCTGGGCAGGGATTTCACGCTGGATGAGCTGCGCACAAAGTATGACGCGGTTTACCTGGCCATCGGTGCGCAAAAGGCGGTTCCGATGCCGGTCAAAGGTTCAGACCTGAAGGGCTGCCACCTGGGAGTGGACTTTTTGAAGGCTCACAGCTTGGGAAACACGCCATCTCTGGGCAAAAGAGTGGCGATCGTGGGCGGTGGAAACACAGCCATCGACTGTGCCCGCACCGCCATCCGCCTGGGCTGCGAAGTGAGCGTCATCTATCGCCGCACCAAGGACGAAATGCCCGCCGAAGCCTTTGAAATTGAAGCCGCTGCGCATGAAGGCGTGGTTTTCCACTACCTGTGCAACCCCGTGGAATATCACGGAAAAAACGGCAAACTGAACAAGGTCACCATCGAAAAGATGAAGCTGGGCGAGCCGGATTCCAGCGGCAGACGCCGCCCCGAACCCACCGGCGAATTTTTCACCGAAAGCTTTGATTCCATCATCGCCGCCATCTCCCAGATCCCGGATGTGGAAATCTTTGCCGACCCCAAAAACCACATTGCGGGAAAGGAGCTTCCGCTCAGCCGCTGGCAAACCGCAGTGGTGGACGAAAGCACCATGCACACCGGCTTGGAAAACGTTTTTGCAGGCGGAGATTTCCGCCGCGGTCCAGCCACCGCCATCGAAGCCATTGCCGACGGACGCTTGGCCGCCGAAGCCATCCACCGCCTCCTGAACGCAAAAGCCATTTTCAAAGACCACTACCGCTTCGATTCCAAAAAAGGCTATAACGTGCAGGAAATCGACCCACAAGAGTATGAGCAATATGAGCACATCGAGCGCTTTGAAATGCCGGAAATCACTCTGGAAGAAGCGATCAAAACCTTCAAGGAAGTGGAGAAAGGCTACAGCGAAAGCGATGCTCAAGACGAGGCAAAACGCTGCCTTGAATGCGGCTGTCAGGTGAACGAAAGCTGCCTGCTAAGGGACTATTGCACCGATTTCAAAGTGGACGCACTCCACTTCCCCGGCAGCATCAACAAACACCCCATCGACCACAGCCATCCCTTCATCCTGCGCGACACAAACAAATGCATCAACTGCGGACGCTGTGTGAGAACCTGCGCCGAAATCCAGGGCCCGGCGGTTTTGGGCTATGTGTATCGGGGCTACACCGCCGTGGTGGTTCCCGAATACGATGAATCGCTCACTCAAACCACCTGTGAAAGCTGCGGCAAATGCATCGCCGTCTGCCCCGTTGGCGCGTTGGTGGAAAAGAACGTTAACTACAAGCTGAACCCGCTTTTGCGGGATAGCACAGCGCAAAATTGCGGCCTCTGCGGAGTAGGCTGTCATCTGGTTTGCGAAACCCAGAGCGGTTTGCCCGTTTTGATGACCACCGACGAGGAAAACCCCGGCTTCAACGACCGCAACCTCTGCTTTGACGGACGCTTTGGCTGGCAGATCCTGTTTGGCAAAGAACGCCTGCAAGAGCCCATGCGCCGGGAAGGAAAAACCTGGAAGACCATCGGCTGGGACGAGGCGCTGAACCTGATCGCCGCCGGAGCTGGAGCCGCCAGGAAAAAGCGCTTCCACATCTCCCCCAGCATCACTCTGGAGGAAATGCTCATCTTCCGCCGAGCCGCGCAAAACGTTGGCGCAACCCTACATTCAGACCCGCGTCACCGGGTTTTCAGCAGCAAATATCTGCCGCAGAATCCGAACCCCAAGCCCTTCACGGTTTTGGATTGGTTCGATGAATATGTGGTGATCGGCGAAGTGAGCCACACCCTGCGCACCATGCTGCGCCTGAAACAGCGCACCGGCAAAAAGCTGACCAGCGTGAGCAGCGGCGGTTCCAAGCCCCTGCGCTTTGCCGACGAACGGCACTCCTCGCTGGATACGCTGGAACTGAGACCGGAACAGCTTTTCATCTATAACCTGAACCGCATCAGCGAGCGCGCCATTGCCTTGGTTTTGAACACAGCCCACGGGATCGTCCCCGGTTTGGGCAACGTGTTGGAAACCTCTGATTTTGTGAACTACAATGGCTTGCAGCTGGTGTCACCGAACTTTGGCGAGCCTGAAAAAGCGGGATTTGTGGCGGCTTGGGGCTGCGATGCCCAGCCTGCGGACAAGGATGCCTTCAAGCTGGAAATCCGCCATTTCCACGATCCCAAGTCTCAGGCGGACTTGGTTTTACCATCACCCTCGTTCTTGGAGATTGAAGGCAGCGCCCTGGCGGATGACGGCGGCGTGGCAGAGTTTAAAAACCCCGCCAAATCCCTGCTGATGGGTGAGCTCTTGCGTCTCTTTTACAGCCTGGGCTGGATATCCCCGGCAACTGCGGATATAAACCACTGGAACGCAGAGGTTAAGCGTCTTTTGATGACCGCACCGCAGGCTCCCGCAGAAAAGTATGACCCCCGGCTTGTGGATCTCAAGACCCTGCGTGACAACGTGTTGCACCCCGACAGCCTGCTTTGGCAGCGTTTGGGAGACTTTTACCAAAGCAGAAAAACCCCCGTCACTTTCTGAACAGGCTGAAAAGCAGATGATTTGAGGAGTTTGCCTGCCTTGCAGGGATCACGCAGGGCAGGTATGAGAGCTTGGTTATTTGAGGGTTTGAGGCCTATCTTTTGCGAACCACGCGGAAGCCGATGTTTGCCTCTTGTGCATAGGGTTTTGCATAGTCGCGCCGGGTTACTCTCAACTCTTCGGGCTGGCTTTTGAAGGAGCCTCCGCGCACCACCTTGTCCGAGCCATAATCCGGCCCGGCAAAGGCCGATTCCTCGCTTGAGCCGTAGGGCGCATACCAGTTCCAG
Organism: Candidatus Cloacimonadota bacterium; assembly: GCA_012728875.1. Taxonomy (GTDB): domain Bacteria; phylum Cloacimonadota; class Cloacimonadia; order Cloacimonadales; family Cloacimonadaceae; genus Syntrophosphaera. The sequence continues at coordinate 75,881 of JAAYEF010000031.1, read as the reverse complement.
ACCCATTCCGCCGCATTTCCGCTGAGGTCATGAATCCCAAACTGATTGGGCTGCTTTTGCTTGACCTCCTGCAGTTTCCCACCGCTGTTGCCAAAGAACCAAGCAACCGGTTCGGCTGAGTTTGCCCCGCTGAACACAAAATAGTTGCTCTTTTTGCCCGCTTTTGCCGCAAATTCCCATTCCGCCTCAGTGGGCAGGCGATAGCCGTTGGCGCTGAAGTCGCAATTCACCCCGTTGTCATAGATCTCATAGCAGGGGTCCAGCCCGTCAAGCAGGCTTTTTTTGTTGCACCAGATCAGGACATCATCGAAGGTGATCCCCGTGATGGGCAGATCTTTTCCCGATTCCCGGTAGTCGGTGCTGGGGAAGACCATCGCCCACTCTTCACGCGTAACTTCCGTGACGCCAATCATAAACGGCTTCAGCTCAAGCTGCAGAACTGGATATTCGTCCGCACCAGCGCCCTGGACAACGTTCCCCAGAAGCGCAGTGCCGCCGTTCACCGGTATCATCTCAATGGCTCGGTTTGCAACGGCTTGAGCCTCCTTTCTCACCGCATTTTGGATGAAGCCCTTGAAAAACGACTTTTCGTTGAAAATCACATATTTGAACAGAATATAAACCAAGATCAGGGCGGAAATCACCGCCATCACCTTGAAGGTCTTCCGCAGTTTCAACATCTCCGGGGAAAGCTCCACGGGCTTTTTGGGGCTCTTTTCCTTTCTTGGTTTGAGCGGCTTTTTGAACCCGGATTCCCGCTGAACCGGAATCTGGGTCGTGGGAACCACTTTCGATTTGGGCAGGCCCGGCTGGGTGACGGCTTCGTCAGGGGTAAACTTCTGGGTCTCAGGAGCTTGATACCTCGCCGGCTCTCCAGGAGCCGCGTCAAACACCACTTCTTTTTGCCCAACAATGGCTGCACGCATATCCTCCGCAGAGCTGAAGCGCTTTTGGGGATCAAGCTGCAAAGCCTTGCCCAAAATGCTCCGCAGCCAGGCGGGAATCTGTTTTCCACCAGCGCTTTGCGATACGGGAGGTTGGGTCAAGAGATTCTGCTTTTGCGAGGAAGGCGGCTGAGCCTTGTCCACTTCCCAGGGCAGTCTGCCGGTGAAAAGCAGATGTGCCAGCACGCCAACGGAATAGATGTCCGAGCGCTGATCTGGGTTTTGCTCCAAAAAGATCTCCGGCGCGGTGAAGATGACCGGATGGTATTCCTGTCCGCCGGGTTTCGCATTTTTCCAGGCGTGGGGTGGCCTGCCAAAGCCGAATATCTTCAGCTCATAATCCGTGGTGATGATCATCTTTGAAGGGTGCAGGTTCAGATGCAGAATCAGGCGTTGGTGTGCGTGCTGCAGCGCATCCAAGATCTGCAGGGTCCATTTCAAAGCCTGGCTGTAACTGATGTCCACCTTCGGGATTGCCAAAATGTGGTCCAGCGGATCGCCTTCCAGATATTCGCAAACCATGTAGGCGGAGCCGCCATCTTCAAAGAGGCCAATGGTTTCCCTGATGTTTGGATGTTTCAGACGCCGTCCGGTTTCCGCTTCGTTGCGCAGCTGCTCCACCAAAGTTTGCGTACCCTGGAAGCTGCGCTCGTTGGTTTTGATCGTCACAATCCGCCCGCTGAAGTAGTTTCGCGCTTTATAGACCCGGAATTGCTGCGAGCGGTGCAGCGTTTCTATGATCGTGTAAGCGTTTTCGCCCTGATTAGCGTTCATGGTTCAGTTCGAAAAAACCAGCTCTCCGCCACTGTAAACCCTTGTTGCGTGGCTGGATCCAAGATGATAGGGAATGAAATTGATGGAGGGGATGTCCCAAAACACAAAGTCCGCCCTTTTGCCCACTTCCAGTGAACCCACCTCTGCGCCCAGATCGAGGGCATACGCGGCGTTCACGGTGCTGGCGCAGAGCGCTTCCGCAGGGCTCAAGCCCATCATCAGGCAGGCCAGGCTCATCGTGAAGGGCAGGGAGTCACAGTTGCAACTGCCTGGGTTATAGTCTGTTGCGATTGCCACGGGCAAGCTGCTGTCGATCATGAAGCGTCCCCGTGCATAGTTTTTGCTACCCAGGGAATAGAGCGTGGCGGGAAGCAAAACTGGGATCACCCCGGCTTCCTTCAGCGCCCGGATTCCCTCATCCGATGCCGCTCCCAGGTGGTCGGCGGAAACGCAGCCCAATCCCGCCGCCAATTCCGCCCCACCAATGGGTTCAATCTCATCGGCGTGCATTTTCAGCTTCAAGCCGTGCTCTTTTGCACAGTTAAGCACCCTGCGGGATTCCTGAATGCCATACACATGGGCTTCGGTGAAAATGTCGCAAAACTTTGCTATACCCTGATCCGCAACTGCAGGAATCATCTCTTCGCAGAGGATTTTGATATAAGTGTCGTGGTCGTCCTTGTATTCTGCTGGAAATTCGTGCGCTCCCATGAAGCTTGGCACCACCGTAATCGGCAGTTCATCCGCCAATCTGCCAATCACGCGCATCTGTTTAAGTTCGCTGGGGGTGTCCAACCCGTAGCCGCTTTTGGCTTCCACGGTGGTGGTTCCCAGGGAAATCATTTTACGTAAGCGCTTGGCTGCCAGATCGTAAAGCAACTCTTCAGAGGCATCACGCGTGGTTTTGATCGTGCCGCGAATGCCGCCTCCCGCCTGGGAAATCTCCACATAGCTTTTCCCCGCCAGGCGCATGGCAAATTCATCCTCGCGGGTGTGGACAAAAACCGGATGGGTGTGGCTGTCCACAAAACCCGGCAAAACCAGCTTCCCTTCGGCGGAAATCACCTGATCAGCGGTGTATTGCGCCAAGATCTCAACGCTGGTTCCCACAGCCAGAATACGACCGTCCTTAACGGCAAAAGCACCGTCTTCGATGATGCCGGGGTCGTTCATCGCCGCACCGGTTCTGGGACCGGGAGGACCCTGCAAAGTCACCAACTGCCGGCAGTTTCTGACAATCATGTCAGCCCGCATATTTCAACCTCCAAATCTTGAACAATCTGGGTTTATGGCATGGAGCGAAAATGCTCAATCCTCGTCTTCTTCATCCTCATAATCGTTTTGCAGATTTTCGTGGAAAAGGTCTGCAACTTCGTTGAATTCATCCTCGTCCTCGATCACGTTCAGGCTCACATGATCTTCCTTCACCTCAAAGTTCAGGATATCATATTCATAGCTGCCAACCTCTGCCAACGCCATATATTGCTTGCCGTTGTGGTCCAAGGTTCCCAGCACATAAAAATCCTGTATGGTTCCGTCATCCATTTCAAGCTGGATGATGTTTTCGTCTTCTTCATCGTGGAAGTGTTCCACTTCCGGGTTCTCATCATGCCCTTCGGCGTGGTGATGGTGGTGGTGTTCGTGTTCGTTGCATCCGCAATCTGCACCGCAGTCGCAATCTTTCTTCTCGAGATCTGTCATGAGATTCTCCTTATTTTTTGGCAAGTTTATCCTGCTGAGTTTTTTGGCAAGTAAAAAGTTTGAAACACGTTTCACATCAGGTTCAAAGGGTCAATATCAATGTATGCCCTCAGCACGCGGGAAGGCGAATAAACGGCAAAAACCTTTGCCACGGCACGTTTCAGGATGGCGGGGGTGAGCGCTTTCAAGATCAGGTGCCAGCGGTGCTGATTGTTGATCACAGCCATGGGTGCCGGGGCTGGACCGAGCAAAAACAGTTCATCCGGATGGAATGAAGCGCTGATTTTATGAACCACATCCGCCAGAATTTCCATCTCCCGCTCAAGCTGGGCGCAGTCATTGCTTTGAAAAAGAATCCTGCCCAGTCGATAGAAAGGCGGATAGTTGAGCTGCCTGCGGTGGGAAAGCTCCTCCCGGGCAAAAGCGCGATAATCCTGTGCGGCGGCATGAACGATAGCATAGTGATCAGGGTTGTGGGTTTGGATGATCACTTCGCCGCGTTTATCGGCTCTGCCGGCGCGTCCCGCCACCTGGGTGCAAAGCTGGAAAGTGCGTTCAGCAGAGCGGAAATCCGGCACGTTCAGGCTGATGTCCGCATTCACAATGCCCACCAGGGTCACGTTGGGGAAATCCAAGCCCTTGGAGATCATCTGCGTGCCCAGCAGGATGTCCACCTCGTGGTCTTTCATGCGTCGATACATGGATTTGTGGCTTTCCTGACGGCGGGCAGAATCCGAATCCAAGCGCAAAATCCGCGCCTGGGGAAAGAGAATGTGCAGGATCTGCTCCACTTTCTGGGTTCCCGGAGAGCCGTAGGAAAAGCTGAACGAACCGCAGTGCGGGCATTTGCGCGGGCTGGGATGGCTGTTTCCGCAGTAGTGACACTGCATTTCCTCGCGGTCGCGGTGATAATACATGCTGATCTCGCAATTTGAACACTTGATCAGTTCACCGCATTTCAGGCATTGCATGAACGAGGAAAAGCCGCGCCGGTTCTGAAACAGAATCACCTGCTCCTGTTTTTCCAAGCGCGAGCCGATGGCGGCGATGAGTTCGTTCGACAATAGCTGCTGGTCATAGTCTTCACGCAGAGAAATCACTTCCACTTCCGGCAGTTGCACATCCAGGGGCCGGCTGGCAAGGGTGTGCAGGGCATATTTCCCGATCGTTTGGTTTTGCCAGGATTCCAAGGATGGAGTGGCGCTGCCCAAAACGATGCGGGCACCCTCGATCTTGGCGCGCATCACAGCCAGGTCGCGTCCGTTGTAGCGCGGGCTGGAATCCTGTTTGTAGGATTGCTCGTGCTCCTCATCCACAATGATGAGTCCCAAATCCGGCAGCGGGGAAAACACGGCACTGCGGGCGCCAATCACGATGCGGCACTGCCCGGATGCAATTTTGCGCCATTGATCCAAGCGCTGACGATTGCTGAGTTGGCTGTGGCTGATTGCCAAAATGGAGCCGAATTCACCCTGAAAGCGTTCCACCATCTGCGGTGTGAGGGCAATCTCGGGAATCAGGAAAATCACACCGCTTCCCTTTTTCAGACACTCACGAATCAGGGGAATATAGACCTCGGTCTTGCCGCTGCCTGTGATGCCAAAAAGCAGGTCGGCACTGGCAGAACCGTCACCTTCGAAAATGTCTTTCACGGCTTGAAGCTGCTCTTCGTTCAAAACCACGGTCTTGGGTTCCCGTCCCCCTTCATAGCTGAAAAACTCCCTTTCCACCTCTTTCGGTGCGATGGAAAGCATGCCCTTCTTTTGCAGGGCATTAACCACGGAATAGGAAACCACATCGGCAATGCGCGCCAGAGGAAACTCCTCATCCGGCATCTCCAACAGCATTTGCAGCAGTTCCCGCTGACGCACAGGAAAGACATCAAGATCCGGATTTCGTTCCAACAGGCGGACATAATTCAGGATTTTGGGTTTGTCTTTGGAGCTGAGCTTGCGTTTCAGTTCCAAGATTCCAGCTTCTGCGCCCTCTTCCACCAAACGCAGAACCGGCTTGCCCCGCAACTGTTTGCGAAGCTCGGAGAGGCGCTTGGGTCCATCATCTTTCAATAAGGCAGCCAGTTCTTCATAGCCGGCGGGAATGCCGTCTGCAAGCCAATTGACCTCGGCATCCACATCCGGGATCAACCAAGCGGGGAGCATGGCAAAGCAGGCGCTGCCCATGGAGCAATGATAGTAGTCTGCCATGAAGCGCGCCAGTTCCATCAGCTTGGGTGACAAAACGGGTTTTTCATCCAAAACCTCCAGGATAGGGCGATAACTGATTTTATCCGAAGGGGCTTCACGTAAAGCTTCTCCGCAGATGCCAATCATGTCCCTGCCTTTGAAGGATACCAAAACGCGCACCCCGGGAAGCAGGGGTTCCGGGGAGCTGTAATGAAAATCCCGGCTCAAGGCCAGGGGCAGGTGGACAGCGTGATAGAGCATGGTGAAAGCCTGCAGGTATGCCCTTTTGTGTCAATTAAAATCTGCCGAATTGTTCAGACTCAACTCATTCCCTGCGGTCTGCCCCGCCCTTGGTCCCATCCTAAACACTTCCCATACATTCCCTAAATGCCTCCCAAATCTTTTTGGCGAGGCATACGGGTAGCCATGCAATAAGCTTCAGGCTGGAGCCAAGGAGGAAGGGGGCTGGCTCATGCCGCGCAGGCAGAATTTTGTAGGCAAAAAAAGAGGCCCCGCAATTTTTTTGCAGGGCCCATTTTCTCGTGATTGATATTAGGCTGTAAGAGTCACTCTAAATTGATATTTGGTTGCTTGAGAAACGTTGAAACGCCAGGATTCCACAATCTGTTTCACTTCGTTCAGAAACGCCGGGGTAAAGGAGCTGCTGCTGGAAGTGACCTGAGCATTCACCGCACCATCATCAGCGATGTTCATCACAACGGTGATGGATCCGGTCTGCCTTTTGATGGCAGTGTGGCGGCGATATGCCTGCTCGATCTGGCCTTTGCGGCCTGAAACCTGACTGTAGATCACGTTGGCATCCGAGCCAGTGTAGGCAGGCTTGGGAATCTTGACCTCCGGCTCAGCCAGTTTGCTCACGTCTTTCGGCGTGGTGACTGTCTGGGTCACTTTTTTGGCTTGTTCCTGAGCCGAAGGAATGGACTGCGTTGGGCTGGAACTGGAGGGTCTCAGCTTGGAAGCATCGCCGGTGAAGGTTTGGGTGGGAACACCGGGGGGCAACAGCGAACCAGCCTGCTGGGGAAGCTTGTCTGCAACCCTGCCAACGCCGGTACCGGAGGGGTCATAGCCCTGAATGTTGCCCGGGTCGTAGGTGCCGGCAAAACCTGAGGAAGCCTTGGGATTGAAGCTGCCAGGTCCGCCAATTCCACCAATTCCATCTCCGGAACGAACTCCGGGGTTTGCGGTGACAAAGGACTGCAGGCTCGTGACGCTATAGTGGGGTCCCGAGCTTGTATGTCCAGTTCCGGGAATGCTGCTGGGTTTGCCAAAGACCTTGCCCACATCCGTGGTGCCAGTGCCTTTAGCTCCGGGTGTTCCGGTGCCTTTGGGCACGGTCTTGGATTTGCTGGTGGCAGTCTTTTTGGGTTCTTCGCCAGTAGTGGCATCAGTTTGTTGCTGTTCCAGCTGCTCCGCGGTTGTCGCTTTGGAAGGATCCACAAGGCTTTTGTCTGCTTCGATGCGGCGTGCTTTTTCCAGTTCGGAAAGTTCCACAATCGCTCTGGCTTTGTCCAGCCTGGGTTTGATCACCTGGTCGTAGATGAGCACGAAGGCAATTCCCAGAATCAGGAAAAGCAGGATCAAGCCCGTTTGGTTGCGTTCCTGGGAGCTCATGGTTCTGGGCTGCATGCTGCTGTTTACCACAGCCTGTTCCTGAGGTTTCAAAACCACAACGCGGGGTTCTGTGTAGTCGAAGCGGATTTCATAGTCCGGGTTCAACTGCACAGTTCCGGAAAGGTTTGGATTCAGCTTCAAGAGAGAACCGGACAGGATGCCACCGCTTTGAAGGTCGTTTGCATCCAGAGGTCTGCCATCCTTGCTGCAGCTTAGGTTTGAGCCGCCGGGGAGGTGCAGATAGTAGTCCGCTCCGCGTTTTTCCAGGAATCTGTGCTTGCGGGGCATGCTTCTGCCGGTATCCAAGATCTGCCAGAACAGATGCTTGTCCGTTCCGATTGTCCAACTTTTGTTGAAGTCGACATTTTGCCGGATCGTATCCAGATGCTTGCCGCGGTAGAACAGTTGAAGGTTTAAAATTGTCTTTGCCATCGTACCTCCTTACCCGCTGGTTTTCGATTTACTTTTTTCAAGCCAATCAGTATCCAGGAGGGTGGCAAAATAGATGTAATCGTGATATGAGCTGGTTCCCAAGCTGACAAACTCTGTGATATACCAGCATGGTACGCTTTGATCAGCCTGGATCAGCAGTGCCGTGGGGGTTTTGGGATTGCCATCAGCATCTTTGTCTGCCAGGATCTCAGTGGCTGTGTTTTTCAGATAGTTGAAGATGGCTTCCCGTTTTTCCCAGTCGCTGGCAAATTCTTCCAAAGTTCCAAAATAGAGACCTTGCTCTCCCAGCAAAATGCGGTCGGTATAAATCTGGACCAGGGTGGTTCCCTTGTTTTCCAGCAGATCACGTTTTTCCATGGTGACGGGGAAGGTCATGTTGTTTGGCATGGTGTGTTTTTGCACTTCCATGGACACGTTTTTCATCAGGAAAACCAGCAGAATGGTGAGGATGTCCACCAGCGAGATGATGGAAAGACCGGTGCTTTCTGGGAATTTTCTGCGCACTTTGCGGTTCAGGGTTTTGGATTTCATCAGATGACTCATGAACTTCCTCCCACATAATATCGAACTTGAGGAGCTTTGTAGTGAACCCCGCTAAAATCGTTGCTGCGGCAGATGTCGATGGTTTTGATCAGATCGTTGTATTCCACATTATCGTATGGCGCCACACTGATGTCGTTCAGATTGGGATAATCTTGCTTGATCCGTTTCAGGCTGGCGTTGAGCGCGACATAATCAAACCGTCCATCCACCATATCCACAATCATGGGGGCTTTTCCGGGTTCCCTGATCTCAAAGCCAGGGATGGTGGTGTTCAGGGAATCCCTTGAGGCCATGATGATCACTGTGATATCCGGAATATCCTGTTTGGGACCAGCAGTGCCATCGACCGTGGCCGACGCACCCGGAGGAGCGGCGGAAAAGTTGAAGGCCACCAGCGCCACCTGGGTTATCACCAACATCAAAAGCAGAAAAGGGATGATGGTGAGAAAAAGATTCATGATCGGAGTGATGTCCGGAATCTTTGGCTCGCTAACTGGGCGTTGGTTCCTTCCTGCTGAAGGACGGTATGCCATTTTCTTATCCTTTTGCTGAGATATTGATGTAGTTAATCAGTTTAACGCTATATTCGTCGATTTCGTTGATCAGCTTTTGAGCTCTGCCCATCAGCCATCCTTTGATGAATGTGAGCGGGATGGCAGCCAACAGTCCCAGCGCAGTGGTTCCGATGGCGGTTTTGATTCCGGCTGAGAGCAGAAGGTTTTTCTTGGCGTCGGCGATTTCAGGGTTGCTGAGAGCTGCGAAAGCTTGCAGAAGGCCCCAAATCGTTCCCAGAAGCCCCAAATAGGTGCAAACCTGAGCCAGGGTGTCAAACCAGAAGAGGCCGGCATCCAGCTTGTAAACTTTTTGCAGAACGGCTTCGTCGAAAGCGTTCTGGACTTGGTCGCTGAGATCTTCATGGGATTTCGCGCTCTGGCGCACATCTTTGTAAACCGAAAGACCGCTGAAGAAGATGAAACCGAGGGTGGTGCTTTTCAGCTTGTCGGTGATTTTGATGGCTTCATCGATCTGGTTGTTCTTGATGTAGCCTTTGAGGCTTTTGTAAAGGTTTTGGGCGTTGATTTTTTCCCTGTGGTAAAGCTGGACATAGCGCACGACTGCATAAACTATGCCGATCAGGAAAACCAGCACAATGATATAACCAAAAACCCCGCTATCCTTGAAGATGGTGGCAAGATTCACGGTTTCTGTTTGGGCTGTGGCTGTAGTTTGAGCTGAAAGGGCTCCAACCGCAACGAATAATGTTAGGATCACGAGAACGATATGTTTAGCTTTCATTTTGACTCCTCTAGCCATTTCTTTATTTTTTGGTTCCAATTTTCAAGTTGTTGTTTGCTGGCCTGCCTGATCACCTCGGGAGTGATGGTGAAATCATATTTGGCGGCCGGCGCATAGGTATCGGTTTTGATCTGGACCACACTGATGTCGGGCATCATGGCCTTGATCTGGATCTGAAGCTCTGGGATCTCGTCTTGCGCCTGAACCGATGTGTTTTCGGTTTGGGCCAGGCAAAACGTGATGCCAAACAGAAGCAGGGCACTGAGTGTTAAAAGTTTCTTCATTTATGTCACTCCTGGGAGAACTGTGTAAAACTGATCTGAGCCATCATTCCGCGATCCAGGGAAGTATTGTAAACCTCAATCCGGAGGGTGTTTTTTCCCCTGCGCAGGCTTGTGGTTGGCAAATCCACCTGAATGGGATTGGCGTGATATGATGGTTGGGCGTCGCTGCTGATTTCGTAGGGCTTGCCCAAGGGCTTTCCATTCAAGAGGATCTGGGCGCTGATCGGCGCCACAAAATCCAGATGAGCTTCCACCAAATCCATCTCCACCTCAAACTGTTTTTCAAATATTACCGTTTCATACATGAAACCCTGCGTTTCGTCCGCCCAAATGGTCTGCACAGAAGAATCCGTGAGCAGGCTGGATCTATCCACAAGGAGGTCAAATTTTCCTGCCAGAACGGCGTTTGACCTGCTTTCTTCACCGGTTTCAGGATCTTTTACAATCACGATCCAGTCCGTGTCCGAAACGATATTATCGGTTTGCAGAGGCAGTTCATAGGAAACTTCAACCGCTTCAAAGAAGAAGCTGGCGGCAAAGCGAATCGGGGCGTTATCCACGGTGGCGTTTGTGAAAGTGCCCTTGAAGCTGTTTTTTCCATCCCTGAAGGCTTCTCCGGGGATGCGTAGCGCGTAAACCTTGCCAGAGCCAAGCTCGTCCACAGGAATGTAAACCGGCTCCAGGGTTTGTGAGTTCAGAATGATCTGCGGCTGCTGGTTAAAAACAAGATAAAGGTATGCAAACTCAGGCTTTGCAGGGAAGTCGAATTCGCGTTCCAGAAGCAGGCTGTTGCCGGCAGGGATATCGCTGGAAGCCAGGTCGCGACCGTTGTTCATGGTTTCCAATCCGAAACTGGAAGCATTGAGCTTTTGGCTGCTGCCGTTTGGCTTCACGAGGCTGATCTTCCAATCTGCATTCAGGGGATAGGGCTCCTCTGCATAATCCGGCAAGAGATTGCGTTCCAAGAGCTTGTCTTCCGCTGTGTTCGTGTGTTTATCGTAGTATCCGGCGGTGAAATAATTGTTGTAAATATCCAGATAGATGGCGCTGGAGCTATCCAAAAACAGATCCACATAAGGCTGTGAGTAAGGCAGGATCTGCTCGTTGATCAGTTTATCAAACTGGGCTTGGCTGTATTTCTTGCGATCTCTGAAGCCGGACAGCTCACTTGCCACTTCGATATATTTTTCAATCTGGGTTTGAACCACTTTGGCAGCATGGTCGTTGATCATGGCGCTCAGGCTGAGGGCGCGAAGACGGCGTTCGTTGTCCAGATGGTCTGCTTCCCGATTACTGAGCAGTTTCACGATCTTTTCCAATTCGAGTTCGGTTCTATCCTTGAAGCTTGGCACTCTGTTTTGAGATCCGCCAAAAAGATGCTGCTGCCATGTGGTTTGAGCATTCACGGGAATCAGCTGGTTTGGAGTGCTGGTGAGGAAGGTTCCTTTTTCAATGCTGCTCATCTGGCGATCAAAAGTGGTCAGGAAATTTTCTCTGGCTTGGATGGCGGCAAATTCCTGCTCGGCATAGCCAAAGGCTTCCAGGGCGTTGGCGGTGTCCACTTTCAGTCCTTCAGCCTTATACTTGGATTCCAATTGCTTGAAATCGTCACGTTTTTCAAAAGCCAGACCCCAGTTTTTTTCTTCGTAGGCGGCGTCGAACTCCTGAGCCAAAGCTCCCAACTTGCGGTTTGCCACCACCAAATAGCGGTCGCTCTTCTTTTTGTTTTTCAAATAGAGTTCGCGCGCGTAATTTTCAAATTCGTCTTCATTGCCCCGGGCAAGGTGTGTGTCTGCCAAAATGGCAAGAAAATCCTCTGTTTTTGCGTGCGCGGGATAGGTGCGAACAAAGTAGCTGAGGGTCTCAATCACCTTGTCTTCATTTTTTTGATCAAGGTAAATATCGATGGCCCAGAGATATACGTCTTGGGCGGTGAGATCGCCGCTGTCGATGGAACCAGCCTTGACGTCATTGTGGAGCTGCACATACATTTCGGCGGCGTTGCCCAGCTTGGCAGGCTCTTTTTTCAGCTCTTCAATGAGCTCAACCCGGAGGTGGAAAGCATAGTTGCTGGAAGGGAAATCCCGAATGAATTCGTTTTTCAGAGCCTTGGTCTTGGCTGGGTCTTTCAGCTTGTCGCGGGCGATCACCCAGCTTTGCTCGTAGAGGGCGTATTTCTCATCGAGAGATGATTTTTGACGGGACAATCCGGTTTTAAGCTCGATGGCGCGATTGAATTCCCCGGCTTTCAGATAAGCCTCGGAAGCTTGGAACACGTAGCCCTGGCTGCGTGCAGGCTCGTTGGCAAACTTTTCCGAAAGACGCATAAGTTCTTGCGCAACGGTGAGATGGTCGCCGGATTTTTCCGCTTTTTCATAGTTGTTTTGAATCTGGAGGCGAACAAGGTTTTCAATCTCAACCGCATCGGCATTATCGTTGGCAAAATCCTTGGCGGCGATATACATTCTTTCCGCTTCGGTGTAGTTTTCTGCTTTTTCCTCGATCTGAGCGAGGTTCAAATACAGGCTTCTGCTGGTGACTTTGTCCAAACGGATGCCGCTGTCCAAAATGGCCATATAGCGGGTTTTGGCATCCTGGGGACGGTCCTGTTTCAGTTCGACTTCCGCCAGTTCCATCAAAATGGCCGGGGCACCGTTTCTGGCATCCGGATTTTGCGAACCCAGCAGAACGGAGTAAAACTTCAACGCTGCATCGCGATACTTTTCATAAAGATCCTTCCTGCTTTGAGGCAGGCCGGCAACGGGTTTGAACCCGGGTTTGTCGAACTGCGGATTCAGTTCGTTGAAGATATTCTGGTTATATTGATATATCAAACCTTCGTTGTTGAAATAGTCGGGGTTTTGCTTGAAATCGTTGTTGTAAGCTTGCAAAACTTGGACAGCACTTTGATAGTCTTTCGCATTATTGCGCTTTTCAGCCATCGCACTTGCCAGGATGGTGGCAGCTCTGCGGTTTTCATCCTTGAAATCTGCCAAGGCCTGCTTGGATTCAAAAAGCTCCACATAGCCTTCAAAACTGGCAACGTGTTCATCATAAAGGGTTTTATCTTCCTCAGAGGCGGAATCCAGCAGATTGTTGTAGTGGCGAATGCGGATGTTTTCGTAAGCGTCGTGGATCACCTCAAGCTGCTGAACCAAAACAGGTTCTGTGAGATCTTTGTCCATCACATTTTGATTGTACCAAGCTTTTCCGCTGCCGTAATTTCTTTTTATGTCATCATACTTTTGGCTGCGGACGCGGGCAAGATCGGTGCCAGGACGCAAATGCAGGCCGGGTGTGTGGTAAAGCTTGATGATGGAATCCGCCAGAGCGGGGTTGGTGAGTTCAAGAGGTGATGTATGCAGCTTAAGCTCCATGAAGTCAATGGCTTGCAAGGGAGCGTCGAGATCGACCTTCAGCTGTGCCGCCTTTTCCAAAATCAGGCTCTTGACCTGGGTGTCTGAATAGCCTGCCATCACGGTGTTCACTTCCTGAACGCCTTTGGCAAGTTGATAAAAATCAGCGCCATCCAAAGCAATCAGACAGTAGGCGCTATTGTCGATGGCATTTACCTTGTAGTCCTGAGCCAGATTTTCATCCCGGATCTTGCGGGAATCGGCGGCAGCCAACACGTCCACAAAGTCTTTCAAAGCAAGCTTCAAGGCAGCTTCATCGCCTTGGTTCATATACACCCAGGCTCTTTCATAGAGGGCTTCAAAGTGGTAATTGCTTTGGGGTTTGGCCACCAAACCATCAAAACGTTGGATTGCTTTTTCGTAGTATTCGATTGGGTGCTCGGCATCGGAGCCGATCAGGAAATACAGCATTCCCAGGCGGTAGATGGCTTCGTCATAGTATGGTGAGTCGTTATATTTTCCAGAATCCGTCAGTTCGGTGTAGGCTTCGATGGCTTCGGTGAAGTCCGCCTCGCTGATCTTAAAGCCATCAGGACGATCCTGGTGGGGGTTGCGGATGTAGAAATCATCTATTTTGTTGGTCTTATCCGTCTTTTTTGTTTCGCTGCTCAGATAGCCGATATTGTAGAGGATGCGGTCGCGCAGATGGAAATCGGGGTTAATTTGCAAAACTTTGCGATAGCTTGCCAGAGCATGTTCCGGATTTTCGAGATCAACTGCGTTCTGCAATTCCGCCATATTATAATAAATCACGGCTGTATTCAGCAAATAGCCGCCACTGGGCTGTTCCATGGCCTTGAAACCGGGATTTGAGGTAACAAAGGCTTGGTGGCGTGCCAGGAGTTCGGCTTTTTCTTCTATGATGGCTTGATATTGGGATTCCCGCTGCTCATCACTGAGTTCTTCATTTTCCAAGCGCTGCTGTTCTTTGAAGTGAACATTGCGATAATCCATGATCAGGCTCAAAAAATCAAGGTTTGCCAAGAAAGTGGCATCCACAGGGAAATCTTCCAAGCCCACTTTTTGGACGTTCAGATATTCCTGTTCGATCACATGCTTTTGATCCTGGGGAAAGTTTTTCCGGATCATGGCCAGCATCACGTCTTCAAGGTCGGGTAAAAGCTCGTCCAGTGTTCTCTTGTCGCGAGTGATGGCATAATACTCTTCCAAGAGCTCCATAAAGATCTGCTCTTCGATGCTGTCTCTGCTTTTTCTGATGGTCAGATAGCGCTCTTTGCGGTTTTGCAATTCGGCGATCTTTTCCAGGTATTCCTGACGCTCGGGCTCCAAGTTGATGTTCAGCTCGGCATAGTTGGGTTCAGACATGATTTGTTCGATCCCAACCACGATGTCGGTATAGAGGTTTATGTTGCGCTCGATATCCATCAAGCGCTTCAGTTCAAGGTCGCTGTATCTGGCGCTCTCGGCAGATGAGAATTGGCTTACAAAAATTTCATATTGGTTGTCGAAAAAGCGATCGATGAGATCCAGGACCGCTGTGATCTGGGCATGGTAGTTTTTAATTGTTTGAAGGTTCATGGCACCTTCACGATAGCGATCAAAAGCTGCAGCTTCTGAACCCTTGAAATCTGGAGAAGCCAAGAGTTCAAGATCGATATCGGGAGCGGATTCGAAAGGTTTGATCTGGGATTTGAACCTGTCAAGCGCATTCATTTCTTCATTGGCAATGCGCCTGATGGCGTCAGAAAACATCAGACCGGGAATGGCTTGGAATTCGTTATATAGATCCCGCAGATCTTCCTGAATCTTGTCCACCCTGGCTCTCAGGGCATCCGCTCCGGCTTGGTCGGGTTTCGAATAGAAGGCTTTCAGATCCAAATCATCAAGACGCTGGACGATGGCTTCCCTTCTTGAAACAAAGGTGTTTTTTATCCAATATTTATTGGATTCATACGCCTCCAGATAGCTCTGCACCCTTGTGTTTTCTGCTTCTTCAGCCAACAGATCAGCCCACAAAAACAGATAGGTGGGATAGAAGCGCCCCGTGGAAAATTTGTTCATGACATCTTCGAGGAACTCAGCAACTTCATGTTTGTCGCGGTTTTGAATATGATCAACGGATCTCTGATAGATAAGCAGATCGAGCATGGTGCGGACACCTTCGCCCAGATCGGGATTATCCAAAACCAGTTCGAAAAGCGGGATTGCCTTGGTGGGCACATTCATGATCGAATAAAAATGTCCCATCAGGTACAGCAATTCCGGTTCTTCGAGTTTGTTCAAGCTCTCGGAGTGTTGCGAAAACTCTTCAATTGCTGTGTCGAAGTCTTTGTTTTCCACCAAAAGGGGCAACCTGTCCATCAGGAAATCAACTGCTGCCGAAACATCAGGATCAGAGTGGACTGCCAAATTGATGCTTTGAGCCATTGCTGGTACAATTGATACCATTGTGACCATCAACACCAGATACAGTAAGATATATTTTTTCATAAACCCGCTCGCTTATCGTCCAGAATTTGTATTCTGAAGAGGCTTTATACATAATTCAGGATGCAGCAGGGGAGCCGCATCCTGAATCATGGCTTTGACCAAGGGAAATATGTTTGAAATAACCTGCACTTTCTTCAATTACGTGCAAGCATAAAAATTATTGGTTCTCTTCCTTCAATTCCTGCAGCCAGTTGCGCAGATCTTCCAAGGCTTTTTGGGCTTTTTGGCGCTCCAAGCGCAGGAGGCGAAGTTCTTCAAGAAGGTCTTTCGCTTCAGGAGACAGTGTTTTATACTCATCTCCAGGGGTCACGATGCCCGGTGTGGGGATCTGGCTGCCAGGTGTAATAATTGCCACATCTCCCGAACCTGTATCGGTGGTTGCAACTGGAACTTGGCTGCCCGGAACCACATGAGGCTCAAGGTCTGCTGCAGTGGCATAAAGGCTCAGGTTGGGGCGGGTGCTGGCACCCTTTTCAGAGAACTTGTCAAACATGTAGGAAAGCCCCAAGGCTACACGATAATTGTTTTGGTATCCGTTTCCTTCCGAACCTTTGGCAAGGTCTTCAAGAGCTTCCGCACCCAGGCGAACGCCAAAATTCTTGTAGCTGTATTTGACGCCGGCGTTAAAGTCCTTGCCGTCGTATTCCGCTTGCAGGGCAAAATTGTCAAACGGTGAAACTTCAATGGAACTGAAAAACCCACTGAACCAGCGTGAGCGGGGAACCTGACCCGTATATCTGTTCATTCCCACTCCGAGGTTGAACATCCAGTCGACACCCCCAAACACCACCTGTTTGGACGCAACGGCATAGCCTGAATAGTACTCATAGTCAGTCTTATCCGGATGATCTATCCAGCTTCCCAAATTAAGAGGGTTTATTTCATCAGTATAAACTCTTTGCTCAAGGTCATTGTCCCAATAAAAATAAGGCCCATAATCCTGCGCACGACGCTTGTTCACCGGCGAAAGGATGTTATCCATTCCAATGGCGATCTGGGGCCACTTTGCAGTTTCTTCCAACAGCTTAACTTTGGCGTTGAAGAAATAAACATAGTCTCCGCCGAAGAAGTCGAGCTGAACTCTGTCGAAGAGTCCAACGCCCAGCATGCCATAAAAATTCAGACCATTTTTATCTTGGTCCACATAACTGGGGGCTTCAACATTGCGGTAGTAGCCTGCAAGCACAAGTTGCGCTGCTTTGTGTGGAATAACATATGCATCCGGCGTCCTCAGCAGCCCCATCGTTTGAAATGGAGCAGCATGTATGGCACCAGCCAATGCGGCGAGAACAATTACGCTAAATATAAACTTTTTCATACTTCCCTCCACCTTTCGGTGTTTTTCTTAGTCTTAGGTCATAAATATCATTGACAGTTTATCCGTCAAGCTTTTTTTTGCCGTATGGATTCACAAAAGGCAAATGAAATATACAAGATTGGAGAGGACCTCAGCGCTAAGTTCCTTGAGCGCAAGGGGTATAGCATTCTGCACAAAAACTATCGGGTGAAGGGCGGGGAAATCGATTTGATCGCCCATGACCGTGACAGTTTGGTGTTCATTGAGGTCAAAACACGCTCCAAACACTCTATCAAACAGGCCATGATGAGCATTTCCTACACAAAAAGGAAACGAATCACCTATACAGCTGAGAGATATATTACTCAGCATCCGGAATGTGTCAAGTCAAGATTTCGCTTTGATGTGATCATTGTGTGGTATTTTCGCAACACTGACACCTATCAGATTAAACATTTTGAAAATGCATTTTATCCGCAGTTTTGATATAGCTTCCGCCATGGCAATTCCAACCTGGGTCAAAGATCAATTATAAAGTTTCGTTTTGTCGAAATCCTCACCCAAATAATACATCGCATCCGGATGTGAACTTTCACTGTCGTCCCCTTCCACATAGATGAGACGGTAGTTTCCATTCATCTGCATATCCAAAAACAAATACACCGCTCTGTTCCGTCCCTGATATTTCCAGATTTGATAATCTTTACGCACGAACCGAGCCCCATCGGACGAGATTCCTTTTTCAATCTCATCGGGTTTTCCCTGGCGGATGTGGATGCGCCCCATGTCTGTGGTCCAGCCTTTGTCAAAGTAGCTGAAATAGCTGTTCGCATATTCCACTCTTTCCTGAAGTTGGTCCAAAAAACCGCGCACACTCATGTTTTGCGTATTTGCCAACGACTTCCAGCTTTGCGATAACACCCGGCGCTTCGTGGCATCGTCATATTTTTTCCATTCTGCCGTGGAGGTGCTTCCGCTGAAATAGCGATACAAGCGAAAATCGTCATCAGGATCCGGTAACACAGCATATTGTTCCTGTATCGGTTCCGTTACAAAGAAAACAAATTCCCTGTCTTGAGAGAACCCCTCCAGTTGCAAATCCAGAAAACCAACATATTTGCCCGGCGTCAAATCTTCCAATGGGATTTTCAGCGTAAGCCCTTCCGAAGCTGCCCGGGGCTTGTAGTCCAGCATTGTGTCAAACACGATGATGCTGTCTTTTTCCACCGTGAGAACCAGAATCCCAGTTTCGTCGATGGCTTCAGGTGGTGCGTAAACCTCAAAAAAGAGGCTGAGATTTTCCAGTTCGGTTTTGTCGAAAATCAACGAAGGTTCCGTTTTATAGAGCGAACCCCCTCTGTGAAATCGATCAAGATAGCCGCTGCTTTCCGGTCTCACGATGCTGCAAAACTCCAAATCGCTGATCAGGTCATTGGAAGCAAGCGGTTCCGCCTGGTAAAAAAAGCTGGCGGTTTTTTGCGAATTGATGTCCCTGGCTTTCATCCTCAAAAAATATCCCTCCCCGTCCAGACTGAAGCTCAAACGGTTGAGATGCGATTTTTGAGAACGGGCGTCGTTTTTGTTTGAGATGCCAATGTTGTCCCTCACCGTGCGTGTGAACACAACGCTATCAGCTTGCACAAACTCCACTTCCATCTCCACTTCGGCAAAATATCCGGAGTTTTTTGCCACAAACGACAGATTCGAATAGGGAATCTGATAATCGACATGCAGGATCGTGCTTTCCCCTTGTGGGTCACGAAATCGATGTGGCGCCACGTGCATGGTGAAGGTATCCGCCCAGATCAAACCTGCCACCGCCAAGAGCATCAGGCTGCAAAAAAACACTTTAATATTCTTCATCTTTATTCCTTAGTTGATAGAGGCCAAAACCGCCGCTGTCTGTAAAAATGAATTCCAGGTTTTGCTGGTAGTAAAACCAAATGATGTATGGATGGCGTCCCAAAGGCTGCGATTCGCTCAAAATCTCGCTTGGTTCGCCATATTTAATATATATTCTACCCCGGTCAGACTTCCATCCCTTCAATCTTTTATGAACCGTGAAGCTCTCATCCGCCGTGATCACTCTCTGGTAAAAAGCTTCGCGAGCCTCATTGCGCAAGGTCCCCGGGCTTGGATCCCGCGTCTGCCAAAACTTTTCAATCGCATCCGGTATCTGGCTTTCCGGGATGGAACGCAGGCTCCGGTATTCATTTTGGTTCGCAATATAGCGCAGCTGCTGGATTTGGTCCTTATAGCTGTAGCGCACATTGTAGGAAAACCATGGGCTGAAAAGAAAGGGTTCCATGAGGTAGCGGATATTGCTCTCATAAACGCTTACGCCAAGCTGGGGCAGCTCTCCCGCGTTTGCCTGTTTTGTGAGATCCGCCTCATACTGGTGAACCGGTGCCAAAAACGAGCGGATGGGATCGATGCCCACAACGTGGATGCTGTCCGCTTCCAAGCCCAGCTTTTGCTTCAAAACACATTTATCCAAGGGCAACGGCAGTTTTTCCAGATCCGACGGCTGAAACAGCACACCCTCTTTTTCTGCAAGCAGCCACGGCTGGCCAATTTCCGTGTAATCCATGCCCAGAGTGAAAACCCGCTTATAATCGCTTTTATCACCCTGGCTCAGATTTCTCAGCCTCATGGAAGCCTGATATCCTCCAGGCTCAAGCTGGATGCTGAACATCACCGGAAAAGACGAATCATGCAGCCAATCCCTCCGCAACACCCTGAAAGAATGGTCGAAATTGTGTATCTTTTTGGTCTTATTGTTTTTAAGTTCCATCACCAGCTGATAGTTGGCTTCGGTCATATCCTTTTTAAAGACCAGCGTATTATAAGGAATAAGCACCCAGATATCCGTGCCCTGTGGATAATGTTCCACAATCAACTCCTGCGCAGGCAAAAAAGCCGCAAAAGCGAACAGAGCAAGGCAGAGTCTAATCGTTTTTTTCATCACGGAAAGCCTTCAGGCTGAATTCATATTTCCGTTCTTCCAACCATTCCAACAGTGCGTTCGAAGGGAAAAACCGTAGTTCGGATTCCAGGTTATGCTGATCCTCATCCTCTGTGACGACAGTGGTTTTCAGGATAAAATTGCCCTTGTGTTTTTCCACGAGCGAGCTGAATTCATCCACAAATTCCCGCGAAAGCCTGGGCAGCGGAATTTCCAAGCCAAGTTCGCCCCACAGATAAAGATACAGCTCCTCCAAGGCAATCAAAGCCTTGGGACTCACCCGCGACATGCCATCATCGTTACCGTTATAACCAGACTTTGAGCCGAACACAAAATAGATCTTCCCCGGCTTCAAAGTTTCGGAATATTTTTCAAAATCCCGGTTGAACAGCGCAATTTCAAAGCGCCCCGTCAAGTCCTCAAACTCCACAAAGGCATAGGATTTGCCCTTGTTATCCCGCTTGCGGCTGAGTTTGGTTACAATCCCCGCCAAAACCAATTCCTGTCCGTTCGCGCTTCTCAGGTTTTGCGCACTGGCGTTGGTGAGATGCCGCACCAAAGCACGATATTCATAGAGCGGATGCCCGCCCAAATAGAAACCCAGCACTTCTTTTTCCATTTCAAGCTGGTAGGCATAGCTCCAGGGCTCTTCAGACGGCAGAGGCGGATAGTATTCTTTGGAGTCGTCGTCGCTACCAAGCAGATCGAACAGTGAAGTCTGCCCAACCCGCTTATCCTTTTGAGCGCCGGTGCTGAAGGAAAGCGCCTGTTCGATCACCGCCCATTTTTGCGCACGCGTGCCCTCGATTTCATCCATGGCACCGCTGGCAATCAGGCTTTCCAACACTGTTTTATTCACCGCACTGCTATCCAGCCGGGCACAAAAATCGAAAATACTGCGGTAAACCCCATTCTTTTCACGTTCTTCCACGATGTCTGCAATGGCGGCTTCCCCCAGGTTTTTGATCGCTTTCAAACCGAAAAGCACTTCCTTGCCCTTGACGCGGAACTCCTTGTCGCTGCGGTTCACGTTCGGCGGTTGAATTTTGATGCCCATGGTGCGGCAAACTTCAATCTTCACCGGAATCTTTGCCAGATCGTCTTCCAAAGAAAGCAACGCCGCCATAAACTCAACCGGGTGATGCGCCTTCAGCCATGCGGTGCGGTAAGCCACCAGCGCATAGCAGGTTGCGTGGCTTTTATTGAAGGCATACTGCGCAAAATCCAGCCAGTCGCTCCAAACTTTTTGAGCCACTTTTTCCTCAACCCCGTTCCCGATGGCCCCTTCCATGAATTTCTGCTTGAACTGCATCAGCAAGTCCAAGCTCTTTTTGCTCATGGCTTTACGCAGCGTATCCGCCTCTCCGCCAGTCAGATTTCCCATTTCACGGGAAATGCGCATCACCTGTTCCTGATAAACGGTGACGCCATAGGTTTCCTTCAGGGCGCGTTCCATGATGGGGTGGTCATAAACCACTTTTTCCCGCTTGTGCTTGCGCGCGATGTAGGTGTCGATAAACTTCATGGGACCCGGCCTGAACAGCGCCACCATCGCGATCAGGTCTTCAAACTTGTTCGGCTTCAGCTCAGTGAGATACCTGCGCATGCCATCGCTTTCAAACTGGAAAACCCCGTCTGTATCGCCCTTACCCAAAAGCTGGAACACCTTTTTATCGGTCAAATCCAGATTGTCGATGTCTATTTCCACACCCTTGGATTGGCGAACCAAATCCACCGTATTTTGAATCAGGGTCAGGGTTTTAAGCCCCAAAATGTCCATTTTGAGGAACTTCAGTTCGTCCAGCCAACGTCCCTCATATTGAACCAATATGTTGTTTTCAGCATCTTTTTGAGTGCTGCAAGTCAGTGGTATATAGTCTGTTAAGTCTCCGGGAACGATCACCAGTCCCGCCGCATGGATCCCAGTCTGACGGATCAAGCCTTCCAAAACCAATCCATGACGGTAGATGCTTTGATAAAGCTCATTGTTATCAATCAAATGGCGAAAATCTGCGGATTCCTTGTAGGCGTCTTCCAAGGGTTTTTGCCCGGGAATGGTCTTGGTGATATTGTTCGCTTCCGATGCTGGAACCATCAAAACCCTTGCCACATCCTTGATGATGGATTTTGCACCCAGGGTGCTGAAGGTCACAATCTGCGTAACGCTGTTACGTCCATATTTTTGAACCAGATAGTCAATCACCTTGCCGCGCTTTTGTGCGCAAAAGTCGATGTCAAAATCCGGCATGCTGATGCGGTCCGGGTTCAAAAAGCGCTCGAACATCAGATCATAGCGGATGGGGTCGATCTGCGTGATATCCAGAAGGTAGGCAATAATGCTGCCCGCTCCGGAACCGCGTCCCGGTCCAACCGGAACATCCTGCTTGCGCGCATTGTCGATCAAATCCTTCACCACCAAATAGTAGCCATTAAAGCCCATGCGGTCGATCACGCCCAGTTCAAAATCGATCCTATCCCGGATTTCATTGGTCATTTCGGGATATTTCACCTTGGCGCTTTCATCGCAGAGCCAGCGCAAATAGCTGCCCATGCTGTCAAATTCAGGCGGCGTCTCAATCTCTGGTAACAAAAACTCATCATAGCGCAGCTCGAGATCCACCATGTCCGCGATCTTCAGAGTGTTTTCAAAGGCATCCAAGTCGTCCGGGAACAGCGCCTTCATCTCCTCCGCCGTCTTGAAATAGAGCTGGTCTGTATTATATTTCATGCGTCCGGGGTCGTTGAAAGTTTTTCCGGTTTGGATGCAAAGCAGGATGTCGTGCGCCTCGTGGTCTTCCTTGCGCAGATAGTGGCAGTCGTTTGTGAGCACCAGCGGCAGATCCATCTCGCGAGCCAGCGCCAGCACCTTTGGCATCACCTCTCTTTCCACATCCAGGCCATGGTCTTGAATCTCAATGAAAAAGCGCTCTGAAAACACCTCGCGATACCACTGGGCTGCTTCCCTGGCTTCGGCGTCCCTGCCGTTTGCCAAAAGCGAAGGAATCTCCCCCTTCACGCAGGCAGTCAGGCAGATCAAGCCTTCGCTGTGCTTTTTCAACAGCGATTTGCTGATCCGCGGCTTATAGTAGAAACCATCGATGAAGGATGCCGACGACAGTTTGATCAAATTGTGGTAGCCCTGCAGGTTTTGAGCCAGCAAAACCAAGTGGTGACGTGTGTCGCTTTTGTTGTGTTCGCTGTCCAGTTCGCCGTTGATGACATAGGCTTCGGTTCCGACGATGGGCTTGATCCCAGCCTTTTTGGCTTGTTTATAAAAATCTATCACGCCAAACAGATTGCCGTGGTCGGTGATGGCCACCGCTGGCATGCCATATTCCTTTGCCAGAGCCACCATCCGGTCAACCCGGCAGGCCCCGTCCAAAAGACTGTATTGGCTGTGGTTATGCAAATGTACGAACGACATCGTGGGTCTCTCCTTCTTCAAAAATACAGCAAAAGACACGGCGTTATTTTGTCAAAGGTTAATTGACCAAACCGCTTGAAAAGCAGATCCCGGATGAAAAAACCTTTACCCCGCTTTTTTTAAAAACCAATCCGCCCCTATATATAAGGTAGTGTTTGAAAAAGAATTCAAAAAAATGGCAAAAACCAAGCCGCGGATAAATTGCTTGACAATTTAAGCAAGTTTTTTACTGTTTCTCTTTCAAAGATTTATAGACTGGAGCAAGCTTATGATCACAGAAAAATTGATACCCTATCTTTGTGATTCCATCAAACAATATTGGGATCTTCCCGCTTTCACAGACTACCCCGGCACTTCTCTCAGCTACGCAGATGTGGGAAAACGAATTTTGTGGCTGCACAGGCTTTTCAACGAATGCGGTCTGAAAAAGGGTGCAAAAGTGGCACTTGCGGGGAAAAACAGCAGCAACTGGGCATTGGTCTGGTTCGCCAGCGTCACCTACGGCGCCACCATCGTCCCCATTTTGGTAAATTTCGCCCCGGAAGAAATCTCCCATATTGTGAACCATTCCGATGCAGACATCCTCTTCATCAGCCGCGACAAATTTGACAGCATCGAGGAAGAAAGACTACGTAAGATCAAGTATGTCTTCTGTTTGGAAGATCTCAGCCTCGCCTTTTGCCCGGACCGGA
This sequence comes from Candidatus Cloacimonadota bacterium, assembly GCA_012728875.1. GTDB lineage: Bacteria > Cloacimonadota > Cloacimonadia > Cloacimonadales > Cloacimonadaceae > Syntrophosphaera. The sequence goes on along the minus strand of JAAYEF010000031.1, from coordinate 51,826 downwards.
TGGACAAACAGATCATCCCGCCCTTTGCGGAACACAGCGACCTGCAGAGCCTGAACAAAGAGCTCCTGAACTTTCCCGACGTCTGCTCAAATGAAGACATCGCCTCCATCATCTACACTTCCGGCACCACCGGCTTTTCCAAGGGCGTGATGCTGCCTCACCGTTCGCTGCTGGCAAACCTGATCTACGCGCGTGACAAGCTCACCTTCCAGGTGGGCGCCAAAGTGTTGTCATTCCTGCCTTTGGCACATTCCTTCGGCTGCGCCTTCGACCTCCTCTACCCCTTCACCCGCGGCAACCACATCAACTTTTTGGATAGAATCCCCGCACCCAAGCTGCTCCTTTCTTCCTTGCAAGACCTCAAACCGAACGTGGTGATGGTGGTCCCCCTGCTTCTGGAAAAGATCTACAAAAACCAGCTCCTGCCCGTGATCAACGACCCCAAAATGAAGACCATGATCAAAATCCCCCTCCTGAACAAGGTTGTCTTTAAAAAGATCCGTGAAAAACTGATGACCGCTTTCGGCGGCAACATCGTGGAGCTCATCGCCGGCGGCGCCCCCATGAACGCCGAAGTGGAGCTTTTCATGAAAAAAATCCGCTTCCCCTTCACCATCGGCTATGGCATGACGGAATGCGGTCCGCTGATCAGCTATGCCCGCTGGCACGACCACCGTTTCGAATCCAGCGGCCAGATTGTGGACTCGCTTGAGTGCAAAATCGACTCTCCCGATCCCGCCAAAATCCCCGGCGAAGTGCTGCTGAAAGGCGACAACGTTTTCAGCGGATATTACAACAATTCCGAAGCCACCGCGGAAACCATCAAAGGCGGATGGCTGCACACAGGAGACATCGGAACCCTGGACAAGGACAACTTCATCTACCTGCGCGGACGCAGCAAAAACATGATCCTGGGTCCCAGCGGCGAAAACATCTATCCCGAGCTGATGGAGCAAAAAGTGGACAACCTCCCCTACGTGCTCGAATCCCTCGTCGTCGAACGCGACCGCCAGCTCCACGCCCTGGTCTATCCCGACCTCGATGCCCTGGATAAAAACCGCATCCCGGAATCCCGCGTCGCTGAAGTCATGGAGGAAAACCGTCAAACCGTGAACAAGGAACTGGCAGATTTCAGCCGCATCGCAAAGATTCACGTGGTGAACGAACCCTTCCAAAAAACACCCACCCAAAAGATCAAACGCTACTTGTATCGCTGACCCGTTTAATCTCTTTGACACAAACCCCACGCCCAAAAAAGTAGTCTCACACACTGCTTGAAGATTGGAGTATAGTGAAATGGATAAATATATCAAAGATTTAATCGCCTTTTTGGACGCTTCCCCAAGCTCCATCCAAGGCTGTATGGAAGCCCAAAAACGCCTTGACGCAGCGGGCTTCACCCCTGTTTCCGAACTAAAAAAATGGCAGCTTGAACCCGGCGGAAAGCACTATGTGATCCGCGACACCAGCGTGGCAGCCTTCATCGTGGGCAGCAAAGCCCTTGCTGACTCCGGTTTCCACATCGCCGCCGCCCATCTGGACAGCCCAGCCCTCAAGCTCAAGCCCGGCAGCGTGAAACGCGTTTCCGGCATCACCCGCGTTGGCGTGGAAGTGTATGGCGAAGCCATCATTTCTTCCTGGCTGGACCGCGATCTTGGCATCGCCGGACGCGTGGCGGTGAAAGATGAAAACGGTAGTTTCAGCATCCAAGCGGTGAACCTGGACAAAGCCGTAGCCGTGATCCCAAACGCAGCCATCCACCTCAATCGTGAGGTAAACACCGGCTTCAGCTACAACAAGCAAACCCATCTCCAAGCCTTTTTGAGCACGGATGAAGAGGGCGAAAACCCTCTCCACGCCGCCATCGCCGCCAAGCTCGGTGTTCCCGAAAGCAGCCTGGGCGAAATGGACCTCTTTTTCTACGACCTCAGCAAAGCGCAAATCGGCGGCTTGGATGACAGCCTCATCATCAGCGGCAGGCTGGACAACCTTGGCATGAGCCACGCCATCCTCAGCGCCATTTTGGAAACCGAAGCCCCACAAAAAACCGCCGTCGCAGTCATCTTCGACCACGAGGAAATCGGTTCCGAAACCATGCAGGGTGCCCAATCCACTTTCCTGGCAAACGTTTTGGAGCGCCTGGCGCTGACAGCCGGCTTGAGCCGCGAACAGCAACTCATTGCCCAGGCTCGTTCATTCCTGGTTTCGGCAGATATGGCGCACGCCTACCATCCGAATTTCCCCGAAAAATATGACGCCCTCACCGCTCCCAAAATGAATGGCGGTCCCGTGATCAAATGGCAGGCTGGCCACAGCTATGCCTCCACCGCTCAAAGCGCCCAAGTCTTTGCCCGCCATTGCGATGCAGCGGGGGTGAAGCACCAGATCTTCGCTATGCGCAGCGACCTCCTTTGCGGCAGCACCGTGGGTCCCATCCTGGCTGCCAGCCTCGGCATCAGCGCCGTGGATGTGGGAAACCCGCTTTGGGCGATGCATTCCATCCGCGAAACCGGCGGAGTTCAAGACCACAGCGCCATGATCCGCGCCCTAAAGAACTACTATCAATAAAAAATAAGCATACAGGAGAGCCACCAATGGCAGTTTTCAAACCCTTCCGTGCCCTGCGCCCGATTCCCGAGCGCGCGGCCGACATCGCCTCCCTTCCCTACGACGTGATGGATTCCGACGAAGCCCGTCTGGAAGTGAAAAAACATCCCCTCAGCTACATCCACGTGGAAAAACCCGAGGTTGACCTTCCCCTGGGAACCGACCTCTACGACCCCGCCGTCTATGCCAAAGCCAAGGAAAACCTGGATAAATACGTCTCCGACGGCCACATGAAGCAGGACGTCCAGCCCATGTTCTACATCTATCGTCAGATCATGGACGGACGCGAACAGAACGGCCTTGTGGGCCTGGCTTCCGTGGATGAATATATGGAAGGAAAGATCAAAAAACACGAATTCACCCGCGCGGACAAGGAAGCAGACCGCATCCGCCACGTTGACACCTGCGACGCACACCCCTCACCGGTGTTTTTCACCTATCCCCACAAGGAAATCATCGACTCCACCGTGGAAAAGGTGAAAAAGTCCAAAGCCCCCATCTATGACTTCGTTTCCGACGACGGCATCGGCCATGCCCTCTGGCTGATGGACGATCCCCAGGATATCAAAACCATCCAGGACGCATTTGCCGCCATGGATTACCTTTACGTTGCGGACGGACATCACCGCACCGCTTCCGCCGCCAAGGTCGGCCTGGTGCGCAGGGAACAAAATCCGAACTACACCGGCGAAGAAGAATTCAACTTTTTCATGACCGTGATTTTCCCCGACAATCAGCTCAAGATCTTTGACTACAACCGCGCCGTGAAAGACCTCAACGGACGCAGCACCGCAGACTTCCTGCGCGAAGTGGAAGAAAAATTCACCGTCACTCCCCACACCGGTCCCGGAAACTTCCATCCCACCAAGACCCACGAAGTGGGCATGTATCTTGCCGGCGCCTGGTATCGTCTGGAACCCCGTCCCGGAACCTGGAATGCAGACAACCCCGTGGATTCCCTGGACGTTTCCATCCTGCAAGACAACCTTTTAAGCCCCATCCTTGCCATTGGCGACCCCCGTCGCGACCAGCGCATCGACTTCATCGGCGGCATCCGCGGCTTGGATGAACTGGTGCGCAGAGTGGACAGCGGCCGTGAAGCCGTGGCTTTTGCCATGTTCCCCACCTCCATGGACGAACTGTTGGCAATCGCCGATGCCGGTGAGATCATGCCTCCGAAATCCACCTGGTTCGAGCCCAAGCTTCGTTCCGGGCTTTTCATCCATCCGCTGTCGTGACCAAATATTACATCGAGAGCCTCGGCTGCGCAAAAAACCTGGTGGACAGCGAACGCTTTGCCGCCATCTTCGAGCGCGCCGGCCTTGAATGTGCCCCCCTTCCCGAGGATGCAGACCTCATCCTGGTGAACACCTGCTCCTTTTTGGAAGCCGCACTGCTTGAACTGGACCTGGTGCTCAGCGATTTTGCGGCTTTGAAAAACCAGGGTGAATTTGATAAATTGATCGTCTCCGGCTGCGTGATGGAGCGCGGCCGGGACGACTTTGAACAGCTTTTCCCCGAAGTGGACGCCTGGATTGGCTTGAAAGACTTTGCCGCCCTGGAGCGCTGGCTGGGTTTGGAAGCTTCCGAGCAAAAGCCCAGACTGCCCATCTATCATGGCTTCCACCGCTATCTGCGCGTGAGCGACGGCTGTTCGAACCACTGCACTTACTGCGCCATTCCCTCCATCCGCGGCGAAGCCCACAGCCAAAGCATCGAAGCCCTGGTGGAGGAAGCCCGCGCCATCGCCACCGACGGCGACGTCCACTACCAGGAGCTGATCGTAATTGCCCAGGACACTGCAAATTACGGCATCGACCTCCTCGGCAAAAAAGCCCTGCCCCAGCTCTTGGAAAAACTGGTGGAACTGCCCGAGTATCGCTGGATTCGCGTGATGTATCTGCATCCGGACCACTTTGAACTGGAGTGGCTGGAACTGTGGAAAAAGCATCCCAAGCTCCTGCCTTACTTTGAAATACCCATCCAGCACAGCGAAGACCGCATCCTGAAAGCCATGAACCGCAAAAAGGGACGCAGGGAACTGGAACAGCTCTTCCACACCATCAAGAGCGAAATTCCCCACGCCGCCCTGCGCACCACCCTCATGAGCGGATTCCCCGGCGAAACCCGCGCCGAAGCCCTTGCGCTGAAACGCTTTATCCACGAAATTCCCTTCGACCATCTGGGAGTTTTTGCCTATTCCCGCGAAAGCGGGACCCCCGCCTTTGCCTTGGAATCCCAGGTTTCCGCCCGCACCGCCCTGCGCCGTCAAAACACGCTTTTAACGAACTATTTTGCCCTCCGTGAACAGCTTATGGAAAATCTGGTGGGCAAAAACGTGGAAGTGCTGGTGGAGAGCCCCGGCGAAGACGAAGGCACCTGGATTGGCAGAGCCTGGTTCCAAGCGCCGGATATCGACGGCATCACCTTCATCGAGGGAACCCAGCTCCAGCCCGGCCAAATCTGCCGTGCAGACATCACGGACGCCATCGGCTCCGACCTTTTTGCCACCGCCCTGAACCAGGAGGAATAACTAATGAAAATAGCCCTCACCGGAATCAAACCCACCGGAATTCCCCACATCGGAAACTACCTGGGTGCCATCAAGCCTGCCCTCAAGCTGGCAGAAACCTGCGAAGCCCGCTATTTCATTGCGGACTACCATGCCCTGAACGCCTGCAAAGACCCTGATCAAATCCGCTCCATGACCCTGGAAATTGCCGCCGCCTGGCTGGCTTGCGGGCTCGACCCCCAAAAGGTGCTTTTCTACCGACAGTCCCTGGTTCCACAAACCCATGAACTGCTCACCATGCTTCTGGCTTTCACGCCCAAGGGCTTGATGAACCGCGCCCATGCCTACAAAGCCATGCTGCAAGCCAACTCCCAGGCAAACCGCGACCCCGATGACGGCGTGAATATGGGACTGTTCACCTACCCCGTGCTCATGGCGGCGGACATCCTGCTTTTCGACACCGACCTCGTGCCCGTGGGCAACGACCAATTCCAGCACGTGGAAATGGCTGTGGACATCGCCCAAAGCTTCAACCACATTTACGCCAAAGAGTGCTTCCGCCTGCCGCAGCCCATCGCCACCGAACACAGCCGCACCCTGCCCGGCCTGGATGGACGCAAAATGAGCAAAAGCTATGGCAACACCGTGCCCATCTTTGCCCCCGAAAAACAGCTTCGCAAGCTCCTGATGCGCATTATCACAAATTCCCAGGGCGTGGAAGAACCCAAGGACCCCGAAACCTGCACCATCTTTTCACTGTATCGCAATTTTGCCACAGACGAACAGGTGGAAACCCTGCGCCAGCGCTACCTGGCGGGCGGCATGGGCTGGGGACACGCCAAACAGGAACTTTTTGAGGTGATGAACACCGTGCTCAGCCCCCTGCGTGAACGCTATGAAGAGCTGATGGCAAATCCCAAAACCATCACCGACGCACTGGAGGAAGGCTCCGCCAAAGCCAGAGAACTTGCGCAAAAGAAAATTGCCTTCCTGCGTGAGATAATTGGCATGGATTGAGGGGTTTAGGGTTCCCGCGGATTTACGCTGATTTTTTTAATAGATTAGGGATGCACAGGATTAGGACGATGAAAAGGGGATGATCTTTTTAACGTTTTAGCGTTTTACGTGACACATAAACACGATGTAAAAAAATCTGCAAAACCATAAACATTTGTCAACTCTATGTTTGTTTTATAGATAAGAAGAACTAAGGGCGACAACCATATAGGATAAGTGCTATACAGATTGTTACTGAAAACAAGATAATGTTTTAATATAAAAAAGCCTGGATTTACCAGGCTTGCACTCGTAACGAGAAATCAAAACTATTGTATTATATGTTTTAACTGTTATTTATTTGTTTTCTTCCATTCTTTATAGGCGTTTAAGTCAACCATCACCAGTTCCAGGCAGGCAGCCATAACAGCCGCGTCGTCTAAAAAACCAAGAACAGGGATAAAGTCCGGTATCAAGTCAACAGGACTTATTACATAGATCAGCGCACCAACAATAGCAATCATGGACATATACGGAATTTCTTTATACCGTCCATGCAAATAGTCATTTATAAGCTCAAGCATCGTAGGTATATATACCAAATATCTTCCAAGAACTGGAATTTTTTCAAATTTCTTTAGAAGCTCTTCTGATTTTTCTAGGATTTTTTCAAAATGGGTTCTGTTCACGCTCTCAGATACTTTTGTTAGTTGCTTTTTACCTTCTTCCGGACTTAATTTGTGTTCGTCTGTGTAGCTCATGATACTTCTCCTTTTTTATATCATTATGGGTTGATCCAAAATACAATTAACTATTTCTCATCTTATTGGGGGCAAAATCATAACCCCATTTCACATTCTATTATTTGTTAAAACAACTTTATGCATTTATTCCTGCACTTCTATTCATGTCAAGTTCTTTTTTATTAACAGCGCAACTCTGTATAATTGTTGATAATACTAATAGTAAGAGCGTCCACTTTTAGTGCTGTTTAAGGAAGCCTAATAAATAAATCCATTTCAAGAGCGCCATGCCTACTTATGATCAGAACCACCTAATCCCCTTTTCATCGTCCCAATCCTGTGCATCCCTAATCTATTAAAAAAATCAGCGTCAATCCGCGTTTTTTTCTGCGCAAATCTGCGGGAACCCATCTGCGGGAACCCCTCCCCCTCCTTGACCCCAACAAATTTCCCTCTCCCATACCTCCCCATGGGCTCCCAAATAAAATTTGGGAGGCATAGCGGAAGTGTTTAGGTTGTGTTCAGGATGGGCTCAAGGGACTGTCAGAAGTATATAGTTGAAAGTTGGCGGTTGTCAGTTCTGTGGGGCGCAGGCTGCTGATGATTCGCAAAACTGGGTGGTCCACAGGAATATTCTTTAACACCAAGGACTGGATCCTATCGCTTCGCTCCAAGATGACAGACTCGCCACCTCGCCATCCTCGCCACCTCGCCATCCTCGCCACCTCGCCTTCCATCAAAAATCCCCTTTTTATCAACCCAATCCTGTGCATCCCTAATCTATTCAAAAATCTGCGTGAACCAAAAAACCCGGGAGAAAAACTCCCGGGTTTGCTTATTACTTATCTGTGTGACGCCAAAATCAGTTTTTGGCTTTCACATGGTAGAACTTCATGTTGGCTGGAGCGTGGGTCCACTCGGTTCCGGTCCAGTTGGCTTGCAGCAGGGTGTAGCCGGTGTAAGGATCGTTGGAGCCATAGATGTCGTAGGCGGTGGCGCCGGCTACAGGGTTCCAGTTGAGTTTGATGTTGTTTCCATCCTTGGTGATGGTGACCACAGGTGCTTCCAGTCCTTCCGTGTAGGCTTCGAAGTCGCTCAGGAAGCGCGGTGAGATCTGCATGGTTGCGTTGAATTGACCCGCCAGGCAGGTGATGTTCACAGGAACAGTATGCACCGCAGTGTTGGCATAGTCTGTATTGACGAAAGTGCGCATTACGGCGCTGCCGGAGGGGTCGGTGACATTGATGTTCTGGGCAGTGGCAGGATAACTTTGAAACAGGGTGTCATCCACATTCACGTTCATCACCTTGATCAGCTTTGCTTGGTCGGCGCTGGTGAGGCTTGCCAGGGTGCGAACTTCGGGAATCACCACGTTGTTTGAGGAAGTGGCGGCGCCGGGGTCGGCTTTGGGCACAAACTGCAGGAGTCCCGAATACAAGGTCAGGGAACCGCTGATGCCGGTGATGCCGTCGTAGAGGTTGTAGGTGCTGGTGATATTTCCAGCCAAGTCATCAATGACGATGGCGGCGGTGGCGTCCTGGATATACTTGGTGTTGCGATTGGCGTTTTGATAGGTGAGCACAGCTTCTCCCACCAGGCGATAAATGTCACTGGTGTTTACAGGTTTAGTGCGCAGTTCGGCGATGTCCTGCACATCGATGGGGAAGTTGTAAACCTTTGTGGCAACCGTGCTTGAGATCATACCTTCCGCTGTGGCATACGCCTTCACCGTGGTGTTTTGAGAAACGTTGAAGGGAGCCAGATACAAAGCACCATTCTGGATGGGGTCGCTGCCGTCGGTGGTGTAGTAGATGTCGGCACCGTCAGTTGCACAGGTGATGCTGACGTTAAACGGGGCATAATAGGTGCCTGAATCAGGAGAAATCTCAGGCATTGCCACCACTTCTTCACCGGGTGCGAAGATATGCCAGCCCAAATTGGTAATCGTATCAATCGGATACACGTCCCATTCCGTGGCAAGGGTGGGGAATCCCGCGCTGGGGTTCACACTAACGCCACTGGTAACGGATGGTTTGCGCACCAAAGTTTTGTCCAGGGTGCTATAACCGCCGTCTGCAGTCCAAGCTGTGCCGGGATCTTCACCGATGGTGCCAAAGATGTCCACATAAACTTCATCTTCGCCCACAATTTTCAGCAAAGCAAGGGCATCGTCACCATTGAAGTTTGTGGTTGCGCTGTTAATGGTTTTTAAAGCCTGCAGCGCTGCACCCGCTTGACTGTGGACAAGCACATAAACGCTGCCATGAGGCAGAATTGTGCCGGATTCAAAGGTTTCGGTGCTGGTTGGGGTGGTGCCTCCATTGGTAAAAAGCTTAACCTTGTAGTTTGCCAAATCCACCGCAGCGCCGGTGCCGTTGAAGATCTCGATGGCTTTGTTGTTGCCACTGCCTTCGATATATTCGGAAAAGAAAAGATCGTCTGCATATTGGTCTCCCGCGGGCGGGATTGCCGTTCCGCTTACAAGCAGATTCTCAGTGCTTGCTCCCGGGGTATTGTGAACGATGTTTTTGCTAAACTGTCCCACCACGGTTGCATTCATGCGCACATAAATCGTTCCGTTGAAGTTGTTGGGCAAGGTGAGTTCATCAGTCCAGTTTCCGGTTCCGGTTTGGCTGAGTTCGAAGGGGCTTTCCACCTCCACTTCGATATCGTTCTGTGCGCCCGTAGCGCTGAGGCTATAGGATTGAACAGCGGAGGGACTGCCAATCGTTTGTTCAAAAGCAGCCAGGCTTGCAACAATGTTGAAGGTCACATCCGGAGGGAAGGTTTCGCCTTCCACGCGGATGCTCACCGGAGCAGCGCCGGGGCTGGTGTGGACGATGTTGCCGCCGTGTTCGCCAAGCTCGGAACTGACGAGGCGCACATAGATTTCACCGTCGAAGGTGGCGGGAACCTGAATTGGGTTTCCCCAGCCTTGTTCTGCATCATCGGACACTTCAAAACCGGTGGGAGCGGTGATGGTGATGGGTCCCACCAGGTTTTCGCCGCTCAGGCTATAATGGGAACTCTCTTCCGAAGGGGTTCCGACAATGTTTGCCAAAGGATCCGGCTCACCGGAAACGTGGATAACCGGGGTTTGCGGGGTTAAGTCGCTCCAAAGGGTTTCCCAATCGTTGCTTACGCGGATGCCGTCAAAAATGGCATAGGGAGTGTTTGCGGTTTGTCTGATGCCGATTGCACCAATTCCGGTGGCACCAATATCAGCCTCATTGGTAATAGGGCTCAAAGTTGGAGTCGGCTCGTTGGGACCGATGACGGGGTTGATCCAGCCAGTGACGATATCGTTTGCGGCTCCGGGAACGAACTTATATTTTAGAACCACAAGATAGGTGGTTCCCAGTTCGTAGTCATAGCCTGTCCAAGAAGGGTTTTGGTTATTATTTGATTGCTTGGAAAGACCGAAGCGCAGTTCATCGTCTTCATTGCGGCCTACAAAGAATTTGGCTTTAAAATCGCTGGTGCTGTTGGCAGCCATGAAGTGATAGACATAGTCCCCGTTTCCGGTGCTGGCGCTTGTCACGTTAATCAGGAAAGAGGAGTAAACTTCGCCGCTTGTTTGGGGCACAAAAGCTCTGTTTACATCTTCACCATTTCCAAGAGTTTGACCCGCATAACCGCTGGAGGGGGGATAGTTTGGATAGATGAGGTTGATGTCTGCCACGGTGGGAGAATATGACCCTGCACCGCTGTGAGCTGTCCAGCCGTTTTGAACCAAGGTGGTGCCGACTGCATATTCAAAGTTTTCTTCCATAAGAAGGACAGGGTCCTCAGGTTCAACCGGCTCGGAAACCGTGCCGCTTACAGCCAGATCCACCTGCGAAGCGCCGGTGCTGCTGTGGGTGATGTTTCCGGAATAGCTGCCGGCGCTTGTGCCGATCAGGCGCACATAAACCGATCCGTTGTAGCTGGATGAGAGGGAAAGACTGCTGCCGTAGCTGCTGCCATCGCTGGAAATTTCAAAGCCGGTGGGAGCTGCCACGCTGAGATTGGCGGTGAGGTTGCTGCCGGAAAGATTGTAGCTTTGAGCCAGGGAGGGGCTGCCTTCTTCAGTGGAAAATGGCAAGAGACTGCCGACTACGGAAATAATGGGTGTAGGGGTTCCACCTGAGTAGCCTGTCCAGCTTAGATTATCAATTACGAGCTGCCTATTCTGACTTCCGCCTTGAATATGCCTAATCTCGATAACCACATCACCTGAAATATTCACGTTGTTAACCGTAAAAGTGTGGATGGTGGCATCAGCGCCTGTAGTGCCACCAAAGGTTTGAGAATCCGCAATATGGTTGTCGTTGACATAAAGAGCAACTTGGCGGTCACCCGTGCCTGTGAAACCTTTCCGCATTTGTACTGAAAAATCGCCAATTCCGCCGGGGATGGAATTTGAATATACTTTACTGTTATCTCCCGATCTTCTCAGTAGTAATCCTTGACCATCAATTGGATAAGCTTGTTCCCCAGTGCAGTGAACATAGTTCCAAGTGATGTTGTTGTCTCCCACATAGTTGCCGGTAACATAATTGGTTCCGGACAACGTGTGGTTCTCAAAAGTTTCCAAACCTTGAGCCCAAACAATGCCAAGGGCAAAGATGAGGCTTAAGGCAACGAGTAGTTTTTTGAACATTTTCATCTCCTTGCTTAGGTGCTAATATTCTGGTGGCGTGGCGTTTAAGCCAAGCGCCGCTATTCAAGTATTCTTTGAAAAACGCATCCGGTTCACGTCGATATTCCGGACATTAAAAATATAAGGCGATACCTGCCAATAACAAGCATCCATATTTTTCTATTTGGAACAAATTACAACGGAGGGGGATATCCGTCAACATAATTTTGGCATTTTTTCGGGGATTTTGGGGCTCTTTCGCAGGGGCTTGAAAAATTAAGGATTGCGCGCACGTGAAGGCGGATTATTCTTTCTGATATGATAAAAAATCAATAATAAGGAACAATCATGACAACAAGTTCAAACCCCCTTTTAAGGAAGAAAAACGAGCATCGTCTGAAGGCCATCCCCTTTGACGAAATCAAAACCGAACACTTCATGCCCGCCATCGAGGAGGCTTTGAAGGAAGCCCGCGCCGAAATCGAAGCCTACAAAGCCAACCCCGCCGAGCCGGACTTTGAAAACAGCATTTTGGCGATGGAACTGAACGGCGAACTGCTGAATGTGGTGGCAGGAGTCTATTTCAACCTGCTTTCCGCCGAGAGCGACGCGGAATTCAAGGCGCTGGCGCCTGAGATTTCCTCACGTTTGGCGGAATTTAGCAGCACCATTTCCACAGACCCGGTGATCTTTGAGCGGGTGAAAAAAGTTTGGGAAAAAGAGGTGAAGGACCAGCCCAAACCGCAAATTCCGAAGGATTTTACCGACCGCGAAGCCCTCAAAAAAGCCGAGCGCCATCGCCTGATCGACCGCACATATCAAGGCTTCATCCGCGGCGGAGCGCTTTTGAACGATGAGGACAAGAAAAAGCTGACCGAAATTGCGATGGAGTCGTCCAAGCTTTCGCCCAAATTCAGCGACAACGTTTTGGCAGCCACAAACGCCTGGGAACTGCACGTCACAGACCCCGCCGACGTGGAAGGCATGCCCGCAGGAGTTTTGGCAGGCGCCGCCCATCTGGCAAAAAGCAAGGGCAAAGACGGAGGCTGGCTGTTCAACCTCCAGCCCGCCAGCATGATTCCGCTTTTAACCTATTGCAAAAACAGGGATTTGCGCCGCCAAGCCCAGCTTGCCTACGCTTCCCGCGCCTTCAGGGACGACTTTGACAATCAGGACATCATCAAAAGAACCCTGGAACTGCGCAAAGAGCGTGCCGCGCTTTTGGGCTATGAAAGCCATGCCGACTTCGTTTTGGCAGATCGCATGGCGGAATCTCTGGATACCGCGCGCGACTTTTTGGAAAAAATCTATGACGTGGCATATCCCGCGGCGAAAAAAGAAGTTGAAGAAGTGGTGGCCTTTGCCCGCGAGACCGATGGCATCGAGGATTTTCAGCCCTGGGATATGAGCTACTATTCAAACAAGCTCAAGGAAAAACTCTACGACTATGACCCCGAAGAGCTGAAGCCGTGGTTCAAGATGGAAAACGTGCTGGAAGGCCTCTTCACCGTGGCAAACCGCATCTATGGCATCCAGGTGAAGGCTGTGGACGACATTCCGGTTTGGCATCCGGATGTGAAGACCTGGGAGGTTTTCGACCGTGACGGCTCGCAGCTTGGGCTGATGTATATGGACCTCTTCCCCCGTGAAACCAAACGCGGCGGAGCTTGGAAAACTTCCTTCCAGGGTCAGGGACTCTTCTCCGATGGAATGCGCCGCCCGCAGGTGGCGATCGTGGCATCGCTGACTCCCTCCACCGAAGACCAGCCCTCGCTTTTGAGGCTGGATGAGGTTCGCACCATCTTCCACGAATTTGGCCATGCCCTGCACAGCCTGCTGGCGGATGGATACTATCAGGGACTTTCCGGAACCAGCGTGCTGTGGGACTTTGTGGAGCTTCCCAGCCAGATCATGGAAAACTGGGTGATGGAGGAAGAGGCGCTGAACCTCTTTGCCCGCCACTATGAAACCGGCGAACCGCTGCCCAAGGAACTGCTGGACAAGGTGATAGCCGCCAAAAACTTCCAAGCCGGACTGGCAAACCTGAACCAACTGCGCTATGGAATGCTGGACTTTGCCTGGCACAGCACACCGCCGCAGGAAATCGGGGACGTGGATGAATTTGAAAACAAGGCCATCCAGCGCTTCCAAATCCTGCCTCCCACGCCCGGTGCAAATGTCTCCTGCGCCTTTGCCCACATCTTTGCCGGAGGCTATTCCGCCGGCTACTATTCCTACAAATGGGCGGAAGCGCTGGAAGCCGACGCCTGGAGCCTCTTTGAGGAAAAAGGCATCTTCAACCCCGAGGTGAGCGAAGCCTTCCGCAAGTTCATCCTGGCACGCGGAAACGCCTTCCACCCGATGGACCTCTTTGTGGCTTTCCGAGGCCGCAAACCCGATCCCGATGCACTTTTGCGCAGAGATGGGTTGATGCCCGCTCAGGCATGATCTCCTGATATCCAATGAAGACGCCGGTCGCTGTGCCCGGCGTTTTTTTTGTGGTTTGAGCTTGGGGCTTTGTGTCTGCTTATTTGTGTCAGGGTGAATACTCCCCATGTTCAGTTTTATCAATTCCAATCAATTCACAAAGCGTTATTTGGGGATATATGTATCATAAGTCTTTGCAGGAATTGATGTTATCCTTCGAACAACGTCCATCAATGTTAATAATTAAACAATTCCGCTTATACGGCAGCCCCGCAGGAAAGCAAGCAGCAGGGAACTCTTGACAAAAAAGAAGCTCAAGACTCTGCACCCCTGTGTCTTGAATATCTCATATATATGATATATAGTATATAAAAATATATTACTATGTAATAATATATATCTATATATGTATATATAACAGTATCTTATGCTGATTAACCTTTTCTCGACCTCTTTCCTTCGGGGCGGGGGAGAGAGAAAGAGGGTGGAATTGATACATTGATTAAAGTCATAAAAGCAGGCAAAAAGTCAAGTTACTGTATGGCAATGGGTTATCACATTTTTGGAGCTGTTTTTGGCTCAAAAAGGGGCTGTGAATTGATTGAAATTGATTGAAATTGATAAAAAGCAGCTGCCGAATCGAAAATAATCCCGGTTTTTTGCATTTTCCTCTCGAAAACGCAAAATAATCCTTGACTGGGGTCTGTTTTCTTCCCCTTTATCTTATGATGGAAGGTTTTTAAAGACGCATCAAAAGCAAAAAGGAGGTCCCGGGATGAGCGCAAGCCCGAGAAAGCCGATGGCTGCTGCATTTGCAGACCCCCAAAATTATTATTCGGTTTTGGGAATCCTTTTTGCATTATATAGTATATATATTGAATTCACAAAGAGATAGATAAAACGAGACAAATAGATAGGAGACAACATGAAAAAGAGTTTTTTACTGGCTGTTCTCATTGCGCTGACCGCATTTTTGTCGGCGGCAGTGAGTTCAGTCACCCTTGGGAGCCATCCCACAAGTGCTGAATTGATCCGCGACGGCGGCGAAGGCCTCACCGTCCGCTACAGCATAGAGAAGCTCGACCTGGAAGAAGTTCAGACCAAGGAAGGTGTTTTCACCCGGGTCAGCGTGCCAGAGTTTAGCACCACAAATGTGGCTGGCCTGCCCGCGCTTCCGCTCTTGAGGCAGATCATCAGCGTTCCCGAGGGGGCGCAGGTGAAGGCCGAGTTTTCCAGCGCTTTGCAGGAAAGCTATCTTTTGAGCGACCTGGGCTGGGACAAGCCGATCATCCCCATGCAGGAATCGGTTTCCAAAAGCGAAGACCCTGCCAAAGTGCCCTTTGTGGTGAACCACAGTTTCTACAGTGGCAATTCCTGGACAGACGATCCCGCCATCGCAGTCACCGAACTGGGTCACATGCGCGGCTACCGTCTTTTCGCCCTGGACTTTGTGCCCATCCGCTACAACCCCGCCCAGGGCAGGATGGAAGTGATCTACAGCGCCGAAGTGGAAGTGCAGTTCATCAATCCGGACCACATCGCCACTCAGGAACTGCGTGCCAAGACCTTTTCCCCCGCTTTTGAAGCCCCTCTGCGCAGCGTTCTGCTGAACCCCGACATCAACCGGGCTTCCCTGAACCGCCATCCGATGGGCTATCTGATCATCACCCCGCCAAACTTCATCCCCGCGCTTGAGCCCTTCATCCAGTGGAAACAGCAGGAAGGCTTCAACGTGATCCTGGCAAGCACAAACGACACCGGAACCACGGCAAGCTCCATCAAGGGCTACCTCCAGGCTATCTGGAACGACGCCACCGTGAGCAACCCCGCACCTTCATATCTGATGATCGTGGGCGACGTGGCTCAGATTCCCTCAAACCAAGGCAACACCGCCAGCCACGTCACCGACCTCACCTACGTGCGCCTGCAGGGTTCAGACTACCTCCCGGAAATGTATTTCGGCCGCTTTTCCGCCACCACCCCCGCGGAAGTGACGAACCAGGTAAACAAGACCCTGATGTATGAAAAGTATGCCATGCCCGATGACAGCTATCTGCAGGAAGTGGTGATGATTGCCGGTGTGGACAGCTATTGGTCGAACACCCACGCCAATGGCGCCATCAACTACAGCACCGGAAACTATTTCAACACCACCCACGGAATCGACTCCCACACATACCTTTACCCCGCTTCCGGTTCCTCCGCCAGCGCCATCGTCCAAAACGTTTCCAACGGCGTCGGCTATGTGAACTACACCGCCCACGGCAGCGAAACCTCCTGGGCAGACCCCAGCTTTACCATCAACAATATCAATAGCTTACAGAATACAAACAAATTCCCCGTGGTGGTTGGAAACTGCTGCCTCACCAGCGCTTTCAACACCGGCACCTGCTTTGCCGAAGCCTGGCTGCGCGCCGAAAACAAGGGCGCCGTGGTCTATGTTGGCGGCACAAACAGCACCTATTGGGATGAAGACTACTGGTGGGCAGTGGGCTGGAAGCCACCCATCGTGGGAACCGGCTCACCCTTCGTTTCCGGACGCAGCGGCGCCTACGACGCCATGTTCCACGAACACAATGAGCCCTTTGAAGACTGGGGCAGCAACATCGCCTCCATGGTCTTCATGGCAAACATGGCTGTGGTCCAATCCGGCAGCACCCGCGCAAACATGTATTGGGAAATCTATTCCATCATGGGCGACCCCAGCCTCATCCCCTGGCTGGGCATCCCGCAGGAAAACAGCTTCCTGGCGCCCCAAACCCTGTTCATGGGCTTGGGCAGCCTCGAAGTGATCGCCGACCCCTACACCTATGTGGCGATCAGCATGGACGGTGAACTCCACGGCGTTGGCCTCACCGACGCCAGCGGGCTTTTGAGCCTGGATTTCACCCCCTTCTCCGAGCCCGGCACCGCAAGGCTCGTTTTGACCCGCAGCCTCAGAAAGCCGGTGATCGTGGACATCCCCGTGATTCCAAACGTTGGCCCCTATGTGACCGTGAGCCCCATCACCGTGGTGGACCCGAACCAAAACGGCATCGCCGAAGCGGGTGAGACCATCATGATGTCTCTCACCTTCAACAACGTTGGCATCCAAAACGCCACAAACCTCAGCGCCACCATCACCACCGACAACCCCTATGTGAGCATTTTGGAAGGCTCTGCCGGGCTTCCCGACATCCCAGCCGAAAGCCAGCTCACCATGACCCAGGTTTTCAACGTCCTCTTCCATCTGAACATCCCCGACCAGGAAAAGGTGTTTTTCGACATCACCGTCACCGACGGCACAAACCAGTGGGTCAGCACCCGCAGCCTCATCGTGAACGCTCCCGAGCTGGCATTTGGAAACCTGACCATGATCGACACCAACGGCGACGGCTTCCTCCAGCCCGGTGAAGACGTTTCCATCACCCTGAACCTCACCAACAACGGCCACATGGCAGCCGAAAGCGGCAGCCTCACCATCATGGCGCAGCACCCCGGCATCATCCTGAACACCAACGGCTTCATCCTGCCCTCGCTGGGCGTGGGGGTCACCATCCCGGTCACCTTCACAGTTTCCCTGGGGGCCGATCTTGCCGATGGCGACATCATCCCCGTGGGACTTTCCCTGGCTGCCGGCGCGCAAAACCTGAACTTCTGTGTGGTTTTGCCCATCGGAATGGTTGGCGACAGCTTTGAATCCGGAGATTTCAGTGCCCAAAGCTGGGTGAACAACTCCCCCGTGCCCTGGACCATTGAAAACTCCCCCTCAAACGTGCACACCGGCATTTTCAGCGCAAAAAGCGGTGCCATTGCACACAATACAAACACCGACCTCAGCGTCACCATGAACGTGGGCGCCCCCGGCAGCATCAGCTTCTGGCGCAAGGTTTCCTCCGAAAACAACTACGACTGGCTCCGCTTCAGCATCGACGGCGTGGAGATGGGCTCGTGGAGCGGAACCAAAGAATGGCAGCAGTTCAGCTACAACGTTGAAACCGGTCCCCACACCTTCAAATGGAGCTACACAAAGGACTACTCCATGAGCAGCGGCAGCGACTGCGCCTGGATCGACGACATCGTGTTCCCGCTTTCCGGCAGTGGCGACATCGCCATGGTCTTTGTGCCCCAGGAAGAGATCATATTCTCAAACGTGACCGCAAACGCTGAGATCAGTGCAGACTTTGTGGTGAACAACCTGGGCACCATCCCCTTGAGCGGAAGCATTTCCTTCCCCGCCCAGATGCAGCTTTTCCACAACGGCACCCCCGTGGCAAACAGCAGCACCTACAGCGTGGCAGTGGGCGAAGGAAACACCTACACCCTGCACTACACCGTGCCAAACCCGCCCCAGGTCTTCTCCAGCGAGATCATCATCACCTCAAACGACGAAGCCACCCCCGCCGTGACCATCCCCGTGCATGTGAACACCGGCTCCCCGAACCAGGATGAAGGGCTGATCCCTCTTGCCACCGCGCTGGAAGGAAACTATCCCAACCCCTTCAACCCCGAAACCACCATCGCCTTCGCCGTGAAGGAAAGCGCAAACGTGCGCCTTGCCATCTACAACGTGAAGGGACAGCTGGTGCGCACCCTGGTGGACGCCAAGCTTCCCGCAGGCAGGCACCACGCGGTTTGGAACGGCAAAGACGACGCCGGACGCAGCGTTTCCAGCGGTATCTACCTCTATCGCATGGAAAGCGCCGGCTACTCCCAAACCCTGAAAATGATGTTGATGAAATAAATTGAAATCCAGCGGGAGCTGTCCTCAGCGGCGCCTCCCGCTTCCTTTTTGGCATGAAAGGAAAATGCCTTAAATTATTCTAAAAAACATTGAATATCAAACCACTGCGGGCAAGCCCCGACAGAATGGAGGACCCATAATGAAACGTGCGTTTCTGTTCATAAGCCTGCTCTTGGCGCTCACCTTTGCGCTGAACGCAGCCCAAATCACGCTGGGAAGCCAGCCGAACGAAATCAGGCTGGTGGAAAGCCTTCCCCAGCGCATGGTTTTGGAACTCAGCCTGGGGCATTTTGATGCCCAGCCGGTTCAAATAGACGGCGAAACCTGGCACGAACTCAGTCTGAAAAAAGAAGGCATCACGCTGGATGAAGGCCATCCTCAGGTGCCCATCCTCGCGCGCAGCGTCATCATTCCAAACACAGCCCACATGGAGCTGAGCATCCTGGAAAGCCAATATCAGGAGATCAGCCTGGCGGTGGCGCCCTCCAAGGGCAACCTCACCCGCGACATCGATCCCGCCAGCGTTCCCTATGCCTTTGGCAGCGTTTACCAAGGCGCCCAGCCCTGGCCTGCCAAGCACACCCAGCTTTCCGAGCCCTTCATTTTGAGGGACTACCGCGGCATCACCGTCCACTTCCAGCCCTTCATGTATTTCCCCGAAACTCAAACCCTGAGGATCTACACCCACATGAAGGTGGCGCTGGAAGCCAACGGCACCGATCTCACCAACTCCCTGCCCGTGGCAAAAACCGCCCATGCGGCGGAGTTTGAAGACATCTATGCCAATCTGTTCCTGAATTTCAGAGAGGAGAAATACCCCTCCCTGGGCGAGCAAGGCCGCATTTTGGCGATCAAACATTCCATGTTCGACACCGTGATTCAGCCCTGGGTGCAGTGGAAACGTGAAAACGGCTACCAGGTTGACATCGTTGACGTCAACGTTGCCGGACCCACCGCAAACCAGATCAAAACCTACGTCCAAAGCCAATATGACCTGAACGACGGACTCATGTTCGTGCAGATCTTTGGCGACGCCCCGCAGGTGCCATCACTCAGCTCCGGCGGCGGCGGCAGCGACCCCTCCTTCGCACTTTTGGCGGGCAACGACAACTATCCCGACATCTATGTGGGACGCTTTTCAGCCGAAACCGTGGACCAGATGGAAACCCAGGTTCAGCGCTCCATCTACTATGAGCGCGACATCCAAAGCGGTGACGACTGGGTTCAAAAAGGCATGGGCATCGCCTCCAACGAAGGTGGCGGCGGCCAGGGCGACAACGGCGAAAGCGATCAGCAGCACATGGAGCTCATCCGCACCAACCTGCTGAACTACGGCTATTCCAGCGTGGACCAGGTTTATCAAGCCCAGGGTGCCACCGCTGCCATGGTGAGCACAAACATCAACGCCGGCCGCGGCTTTGTGAACTACGTGGGCCACGGTTCGGACACCTCCTGGGGCACCACCGGCTTCAGCAACACCCACATCAATGCGCTCACAAACGACTATAAGCTTCCCTTCATCAACAGCGTTGCCTGTGTGAACGGAAACTTTGTGAGCCGCACCTGCTTTGCCGAAGCCTGGATGAGAGCGAAAAACAGCGCCACCGGCGCACCCACCGGAGCCATCGGCATCTATGCCAGCAGCGTGAACCAAAGCTGGGCTCCCCCCATGCGTGCGCAGGATGAAACCGTGGATCTGCTCACCGCCGAATCAAAGAAAACCCTGGGCGGGCTCTATTACAACGGCTCCTCCCGCATGATCGAAGTTTATGGCGCCAACGGTGCTTCCGAATATAAAAACTGGCATATCTTTGGCGACGCCTCCCTGATGGTGCGCAGCAAAGACCCCGAAGCCATGGCTGTGGACTACAGTCCCGTCCTGCTGATGGGCATGAGCACCTTCATGGTGGAAGCCGCTCCCGGCGCCAGGGTCACCCTTTTTGCCGACGACACCCTCTATGCCACCGGCATTGCCGACGCCTCCGGAATCTTGGTTTTGAACCTTGTGGAGCTTCCGGCTCAGCCGATGGATCTCACTCTCACCATCACCGCCTTCAACAAAGAAACCCACCGCGCCATCATTCAGGTTCTGCCCGCTGATGGTCCCTACCTGGTGGTCACCGGCATGAACGTGAGCGACGGCAACAACAACATCCCCGAATTTGGCGAAATCATCACCCTGCATGTGCAGCTGGAAAACGTGGGTTCCGACCCCGCCACCCAGGTTCAGGTGATGGTTCAGACCCAGGACCCCTATCTCACCGTTTTGGGCAGCGCCGAAACCATGCAGGACATCCTGCCCGGAGCCAACGCCCAAACCGCCACCGGCATCAATGTCCAGGTGGCAAACAACGTTCCCGACCAGCATGTGGCAGAGATCACCATAGTTGCCACCGCCGCCGGTGAAACCTATGAAGCCACACGCAGAATCACTCTGAACGCCCCCGCCTTCACCTGGGGCAGCGTGATCGTGCAAGACTTTTTGGGAAACAACAACGGCATGGTCGATCCCGGCGAAAGCGTGACCCTGAAAATCCCCTTCACAAACACCGGACACGCCCAAGCCAACGACATCGGCACCGCCCTCGTGATCAACGGCGCCCGCAACGTCTCCGAACCGATCGTGACGGACTTTGTGGCCATCCCGCCCAATGGAAGCGGCGAAGTGGAATATTTTGTCACCTTCAGCTCGCAGATTCCCAGCGGCTCCGTGATCGACATGAGCACCATGCTTTTCAGCGGGGAATACAGCTCCCACAAATCCTACAGCCTCACCCTGGGGCTGCTGATGGAAGGCTTTGAAACAAACTTCGCCGGGTTCAGCTGGAACTTCACCGGCGGAAACTGGACCATCGACCCCGAACAGAGCTATGACGGCAGCAACGCCGCACGCAGCGCCGCCATCACCCACAGCCAAAGCACCTCCATGAGCGTGACCCTGGATAGCCCGCAGGATGGAACCGTCTCCTTCTGGAAAAAGGTTTCCAGCGAACAGAACTACGACCTGCTGAAATTCTACATCGACGGCCAGCTCAAAAACCAGTGGTCGGGAACCTCGGACACCTGGAACCAACAGGTTTACAACGTTTCCGCAGGCACCCACACCTACAAATGGGAATACGTGAAAGACACCGGCGTCTCCGCAGGCAGCGACTGCGCCTGGATCGACGAAATTGTGTTCCCCTCCAGCGGTGGCGTGGCTGGCGCACCCATCATCTCTCTGCAGGCTGAAAGCCTGGACTTTGGTGAAGTTCTCATCGGCGAAAGCTCCATTTTGCCCTTCACCATCACAAACTCCGGCGACGCCGTGCTCATCGGCTCGGTGTCCGTGGCACCCCCCTTCAAGATTTCCCAGGGCAACGGCTCCCCCTCAAACTTCATCTACGTGGTGATCCAGCCCGAAAGCTATCTCACCGTGAACCTGTGCTTCAAGCCCGTGGACGCCGTGCTCTACAACGCTGAAATGCAGATCGAGACCGACGATCCCCAAAACCCCGAACTGATCGTTGAACTCAGCGGATATGGACAGCCCCTGGCAAACGAGGATGAGATCAGCCCCGTGATCACCCAGCTTAAGGGCAACTATCCCAACCCCTTCAACCCCAGCACCACCATTGCCTACAGCCTCAAGGAAAGCGGCAAAGTGGAAATCGGCATCTACAACCTGAAAGGACAGCTGGTCCGCACTTTGGTGAACGAAGCCAAAGCCGCCGGAAACCACATCGCCGTCTTTGACGGACTGGACAACCATGGCATGAACCTGGGCAGCGGCGTCTATCTCTACCGCATGAAAGCGGGCGACTACACCAAATCCCAGAAAATGATCATGCTCAAATAATCGGCAATCCCGCCGAAACATATCTGCTCCCGGGCTCCAAAACCCGGGAGTTTTTTTATCCCCCCAAAATCCACCCTGCCCCGCCCTGCGCCCGAGCAGGCATCCTTCCGCAGTCCCTCCCCTATCCCTCCCCAAAAAAACTTGGGAGGCATTGCGGAAGTGTTTGGGTTGTGTTCAGGATGGGCTCAAGGGAGAGGCCGGCTTGACCCACCCAATATTGAACGCATATGGGGCTTTTGCATGGCTAAACAGCATGATTTTCAATAATTTTCAGCCGAATTGTGGATATCTTGCCACAGCTCATGCATCCCTTTGTATATCATATAATTATGCCATATTTCTGTATTGTGGAAGCACAAGCGCAGTTTTTAAGGCGAATACCGCTGTATAGCTTTTACAATCAGACTTATACGAATTTTACTACATGCAACTATTCTAATTCAAAAATATATTATATTTGCAGAAAACAAATTAATTTGTAAGATTCAGCTTGACGGATATGGTGCTGAACCTAGAGTGTGTTTCGAGTGTTAGATTAAGAATAAAAAAGTTTTTTTATAGAGGAGAAATTATGAGAGATTTGATGAGGCACTTCAGCTTGGCGGCCTGCTTGCTGCTGCTGGTTTCAGCAGCCTGGGCCGGAGTGAACGACTACACTTTCAGCCAGTATGGCGGAACTTACACCGCAATCACCACAGGAGTAACCCAAATAATAGCTTCCGGGCAGGATAACTACATAACCTCGCTCACAAACATCGGCTTCACATTCAATTTCAACGGCACGGACTTCACCCAATTCAGCGCCAGCTCAAACGGTTTCATCCGCTTGGGAGCTCAACCCACCACTACTCAGTACACTCCAATTTCCTCAAACATACCAAACACCATTTGCGCTGCTGCAAAAAACGGCAGAACCAACGGAAATGTCGTGTTTTTATTAGACGGATCTGCACCGAACCGTGTTGCCATCATACAATATAACAGCTATCAATTGAGAACAGGAATTTTTGCAGGCACCAGCGATTTGCTGAACTTTCAAATCCGCCTTTACGAAACTTCCAACATGGTGGAAATCATTTATGACAATGCCCGTCCCAATGCCAACCAAACCGTGCAGATAGGCCTGCGTGGAACAGCTGCAGGCAATGATTATTCAAACCGCACTGGAAACGATTGGGCAAACACAACTGCGGGAACTGCCTCCAATAACACAAAAAACTGGTCCACCACCTATTATCCGGCAAATGGTCAGGTTTATCGTTGGCAGCCGCCTTTCTATGAATTGGAGCCGAACATCATCACCAGATATTTGGCTGTGAACACCATCAAAGAGGACAAGGTTACCCTCACCAACCATAGCGGTTCAAACATTACAATCAATTCTGTAACGGGAGTCCCCTCCTGGCTTGGGCATTCACTCACCACACTCCCGGTTTACATTCCTGCCAACGGCAGCACCGATATTGATTTGACCCTGAACGCAGCCGGCATGGCAGCAGGAGCTCACATAGCGAAGATGGACCTACATACAAATCTGGGACCGATTATGGTTGTTGTGAGCATGAAAGTTCTTGGCTCCACCGTTCCACAAAACCCCAGGCATATTGCTCAGTGGGAACCTGCACGGGGTGCCATTATTACCTACACCACGGGGACAAACCCGCTGGGCATTCCGGACAATATGATCAAAGATTTTTTCGACAACAACGAAGATCTTTTTGTGGTGGTGTCCTCAACAAACCTGACCACGGCCCGCAGCTACTTTCAAAACACCATCGGCATCAACCCGAACGACGTGACCTGGATCACTGCCACCACAGAAACATACTGGATTCGAGACTACGGTCCCATGTCCATCTACCATGGCGCCGACGGCAGTCGCAAACTGGGCATTGTGGATTTTGGCTACAACCGCACGGGCAGGACCAACGACAACGCCGTGAATACCGCCATCTGCAACCAGCTTGGCATAGATTATTTCTTCATTGAAATGTCCATGACCGGTGGCAATATCCTCACCGATGGGCATTGCATGGAATTCGCCGATGAATGGGTCTTTTTGCAAAACGACACCAACACCAGCACAGGTAATGGCACCGGCTCCAACGCCGACCCTTATAACTATCAGTACACTCTCACGGAATTTTTGGATCTGTTGCAGATTTTCCGCGGAGAACTCAACAATGCCGAATTTCACATGTGGCCTGATCCCTTAAGCGATTATATCCACCATATCGACTGTTGGGCGAAACTGCTTTCACCCACCACCATGCTTATTGCCGACGGCATGGGTGGAACCACGGAAACTGCTCTGGATGCCATCGCCCTCGAAATGGCATCCATTACTAACTGCCAGAATCAACCTTTCAACGTAGTCCGGGTGAATTGCCCCAGCAATCAGCCCTACGCCAATGCCTACATTCTCAACGACAGGGTTTACATCCCCTTTATGAGCACGACGGGCACTCCCACTGCGGCAGACAACGCCGCGCTCGCTGTGTTCCAAGCTGCCATGCCGAACCACACAGTCCAAGGATACTACCGCCGCAATGCAAACACCGCCTGGCTTGCCACCGACGCCGTGCACTGCCGCGTGAACACCATCTACAAAACCAAGGATGAATCCAACGTGCCGGTGGAACTTTCCTCCTTCACCGCCACCATTTCGGCAGACAACTTTGTGAACCTGAGCTGGGTGACCCAGTCTGAAACCGGGGTGCTGGGCTACTACGTCCTGCGCAATACCGAAAACGACTTGGGAACTGCGCTCACCGTGAGCGAACTGATCCCCGCCACCAATACTTCCGAGCAGCAGAGCTATATTTTCAAAGACAGTGAGCTCTATGAAGACGGGCTCTATTACTACTGGCTGCAAAACTCAGATTTGGATGGAACCATGCAGTTCCACGGTCCCATTTCTGTGGAATTCAGCACGGCAAACATTGCCCCGTCCACACCGCCTTTGGTCACGGAACTGCAAGCCATCTATCCCAATCCCTTCAACCCCATCGCCTATATTCCCTTCACCCTGGCAGACGAAGCGAACGTGAATTTTGGCATCTACAACGTCAAAGGACAGTTGGTGCGCAACATCAAGGTTGGCGCCAAAGCCAGCGGACGCCACAGAATTGAATGGGACGGGCGCGATGATAATGGCCGCGCCTGCAGCACGGGAGTCTATTACATCCGCATGGATGCAGGCAATCAAAGCTTCACCCGCAAAGCGGTCTTGATGAAATAAAAAAAACAAGCCCCTCGATAAATCTCTGACCCGGCTGGAAACAGCCGGGTTTTTTTGTGTTTAGCTCGGAAACCGCATTTGAAAACCCGAAAATACCGACTTATTTTTTGCTTGACATCTTTGGTAGATGGCAATCTTTGACTATGGTTACATATATTTTTGATCAGCAATGTGAGAAAATAGCGCATAAGCCTGATCAGTGGTGACCAAATCACTTTCCCGCCAACGCTGGCGGCAAGCCGAGTTTTAACAAAATTAATAATAAAATGATAAAGCGTCTGAATGACGAGGAGATTTATAATGAGAAAGACATTGCTTCTTATCTTAAGCCTGACATTTTTGTTGGGGCTGTTCTCTGTAATACAAGCTCAGAGTGCGAACTTGCTTTGGACAGAGGATTTTGGTGCAACGGCACCAGCCGGATGGACTGTAGCCACGCCCAGCGGTTTCAATTCTTGGAGTTTGACAAGCTCAGGAACTGGCTATAATAACAGCACTCATAAAATGTTATATATGAACGCTAGTTCTGCAGCGGACACATGGGCTTTTACTCCAGGGATTAATATGACTGCCGGAAATGAATATTATTTGACCTTTTACCAACGAGTTCGTTATGCTTATGGCGAAAACCTGAAAGTGACTGTCGGCAATGCCCAAACTGTAGCGTCTCAAAATTCCACTCCACTTCTTACCTTAACCAATTTAATGAATACGGCCTACACGCAAAGAACCACAGATCATTTTATACCTACAAGTTCCGGCACCTATTACTTTGCTCTTCATTGCTTTTCACCCATGAACAAGGATCATTTGTATGTTGACTATGTCCAAGCTTGGGAAATCGTTAATTCATCCGGTCCCGCCGACCCCACAGCATTTAACGCAAACGCCATCAGCGACAGCCAAATCGATCTGAGCTGGACACGCAACGCCACCCCGGACAACGTCCTGCTGGCTTGGAATACCACCAATTCTTTTGGCACACCCTCGGGCAGCTATTCTGCCGGCGGCACTATCTCCGGCGGCGGCACTGTCCTTCTTGGCAACAGTGGAAATACCACCTTCAATCACAACGGCTTAAACGCAGAAACCACCTATTATTATAAAATTTGGTCACTGGATGGAAGCGGCAACTATTCCAGCGGTGTGACAGCAAATGCCACCACCACCGCGGGTCCCGTGATTGACAATCCGGAAGACTTCAGCGCCGGCGCCGTAAGTGACGAGCAAATCGATTTGATCTGGGTCCTGAACAATGATGATGACCCCATCCTGCTGGCTTGGAATACCGTTAACACTTTTGGCACACCCTCTGGTTCTTATTCTGCCGGTGGCTCCATCACCGGCGGCGGAACCGTCCTCTTGGCAAACAGCTCCAATACCGGTTTCAACCACACCGGCTTGGATGCCGACACTCAATATTTTTACAAAATCTGGTCTCTGCACGAGGAAAACAACGTTATCAGTTATTCCAGCGGCGTCACTGCCAATGCCAGCACCTTCGACGTTATAATCAAGAATTTCCCCTGGATGGAAGGCTTTGAAGCTAATTCCCCAACCCGGGGTTCCTGGACGCAAATTCATGAGAATTTCACCCAGAATTGGGTTTGGGCGACAGGAGCAGACACCGGCACCATAAGAACTGCGCACTCTGGCAACTTAAACGCCCGCTTCACCGCGTTAAACCCAGGATATAGAACAAAACTGGTGACCCCCATCCTCGATCTCAGCAGCCTCGACCATCCCGTGCTGTCTTTCTGGTATGGACAGGAAGAAGATGATACACATCAAAACCACCTTAGCATATTCTACCGCAGCAATCCAAACGCCCCCTGGACCCAGCTTGGCGCGTCCTACACAGATAACATTTCCGAATGGACGCTGATGGACGGCATCAGTCTTCCCAATCCCAGCGCCACCTACCAACTGGCTTTTGAGGCACTGGAAGGAGCCGGCCATGCCAACGTTTTGGACGACGTTGAAATTCGCGAGGACGAAGGTCACGTGCCGGTGCAGCTTTCCTCCTTCACCGCCGCCATTTCGGCAGACAACTTTGTGAATCTGATGTGGGTCACCCAGTCCGAAACCGGAGTTTTGGGATTCTACGTCCTGCGCAACACGGAAAACCACTTGGGAAGCGCACTCACCGTCAGCGAACTGATCTCCGCCACAAATACTTCCGAACAGCAGAGCTATATTTTCAAAGACAGCGAAATCTTTGAAAACGGACACTACTACTACTGGCTGCAAAACTCGGACATGGACGGCAGCGTTCAGTTCCACGGCCCCGTCAGCATTCAGTTCACTGCCGCCCAAGGTGATATTCCGGAACTTCCGCTGGTCACCCAGCTCAAGCCCGTCTATCCCAACCCCTTCAACCCCATAGCGTTCATCCCCTTCAGCCTGAAGGAAAGCGCCACGGTCAATTTTGAAATCTACAATGCCCGCGGACAGCTGGTGAAGCGCATCCCGTTGGGTCAAAAAGCCGCCGGAAACCATCGTATCGAATGGGACGGCCGCGACGATCAGGGCATCAACTGCACAACCGGAGTCTATCATATCCGCATGACCGCTGGAACCGAGAGCTTCTCCCGCAAAGCGGTCCTGATGAAATAAACCAACCAGTCATCAGCTCTTGAGTGCCAGGTCCATATCGCCTGGCACTTTTTTTGTATGAAAAAACTCCTCTTATTGTCATCCAAATCCTCCATCGCTCAGGTTTGCTGAATGTTTCAGGACTAGAATGTTTATCAGGCTTCCAAAATCTTCCACGTATCATGGAAGGAGTCTGATGAATACCAATACACACACCTAATTCCATGTCACGTTTATACTTGGCGCTATAAATACAGGAAGAACAAAGGACGTCGAACCAGCGGAGGGCGAAATTGGGATGGTTGATAGACGAAAATACTGCAGAGCTGGAGGAGAAAACCCCGCAAAACGCAAAAACCCCAAGGCACCCCTCAGCATTGCCGATGTCTCCGACAAGAAAATAATCATATTACCCGAATTAAACTCCACATAATATCGATAACGCCTGCATTTGTGAAAATTTTATCACGCCACCGGATTGCTTGAAAATAATAAATAATTACGCACAGATTGTCCTTGACAATTATTTATGCTTGTCTAAATTTGACCCATACTAAGCAGGATTATCTGGCTAAGTGATTTTTTTTGGCTTGTAAAAGCCTTCAAGATATTGTATTACATCCGGCATGGCAGGGGTTGAAGGCCTCACGGTCGGATTGGTTTTTTGAAAAATAGACAGTGAGATTATCGAGGAGAATCTTATGAAAAAGATTGCATTATTTGTTTTTGCCCTCGCTTTGATGCTGGGGGCGGTTTCTTCCGCCTGGGCTACTTTGTTGATCGACCCAGACGGCGATGGCGGCTTCGAATCGGGAACCACGTTCCCCAGTAATGGGTGGACAGTTGTGAACAATACCCAAGCTGGTAATAAGTTCCAGATTGGCACGGCGACCGGCAGTTATGACGGATATCGTTGCGCTTTCATTTCAAATAGCGCGACGAGTTGGAGTAATACAAACTCCGTAAGGTATGCGCATATATATCGGAACGTTAGCTTCCCCGCCAACGAGACAGAAATCACATTAACACTGTATTACAGATTTAACGTAGCATCAGATGGAAATGATGCTTTTACTGTTCGGATGTTGAGCACGTCCACAACCCCCACTTCTTCAGGATATCCTGCCGGTGACTTGGTGTATCCAAGTGTTATTTATGGTCCTACTGATGGGGGTTGGTATGTGATGTCTATATCCATACCCGCCACCTATGCGGGAACCACAAGCCGTTTATGCATTTCGTGGTATAATGATACTGCCACTCCACGTTCGCTTGGCTCACTGGACTTGATAGAGCTTACCAGCAACGTGCCTGCCACTGTCAGCTCTTTCCCTTATTCAACCACCATGGATCCGGTGGAATTTACTGTTTCCCTGCCTCAGGGCTGGACCCATCTCAAGTCAAATGCTGTGCCTTGGAGATGCACAGCCAATTCCGACATAGGTTCTCACTCCGATCCATATATCGGGATTGTATCATATAATTCCAGTCTACCTAAAAACGAATGGCTGATTTCGCCACCGGTTTCCGTGGTAAGCGGCACGGAATATCTCATCAAATTTTGGGTGAAGGCACCGGGATGGGCGTCTGATCCCGAAAAATTGAAAGTTCACTGGGGAACGGCTCCCACCGTGGCATCTTTCACGGCCAATCAGCCAATTTATGATAATGCCAACATGTTTATCAGTGATTGGACGGAACAAACTATCAACTTTACCGCCCCCACAACAGGTAACATATATTTCGCTTGGCATGCCTACTCGGCTGCTAACGTAGACTTTATCGCCATTGATGATATAAGCATTACCTTGGCCAACCCGGTTCTGACTATCTCTGAACAAGAATGGGACTACGGCTTGGCCTTTGCCAACAACAGCAGTTGCACCCCGCGCAGCTTCACCGCCACAAACACGGGAGGCGGAACCATCAACATTCCCTACGGCTATGTGAGATTGGAAGGGCGGGACGCTGATCAGTTCACGCTGACGGACAACAATACTTATCCCATCACTCTTGGCGGTGGTCAGTCCGCTTCCTGGAGCGTGAAATTCACCCCCACTTGTGAGGGTGAAAAGATTGCCCAGTTGGTGATTGAAGATAGCAACGGCGCCAAATATATCGTTGCCGAAGTGACCCCCAAAACCGGTTCGCAAGTGGAACTTGTGAAGGCGGACGCATTCGGTCCTGTTCAGCCGAGAGAGCGGAGTTTGGATTTGACGCCTATCAGCTTTGAAAAACAAAAACCAAATCCAGATACCCGCAAGGGAACTGAGCCGGGCATAAACATGCAGGCCAGGCAACAAATCACAATGCCAAATTCCCAGGATGAAAAATCCCATAATCACATCACCATGGGTCAGATTATCCCTGCGGATTTCAGCGCTAAGGACAGCAAAAGCATCTCCCTGCGCGGCTTTGGCGTGAGCCAGGTTTATGAGGATTACTTTGAAGGCTATGGTCATATTTCACATAACCTGAGCCCTTGGACACAATATGACGGGGATCAACAACCATCTACCGGAATCATGATAGTGGATGGACCCACTTTACTTGAAAGTTATACAGGTTCTTTTATTGGCGTTAAATATAGTGGCTTTGGACTGAATGTTCCTCCTTTGATGACTTATAGCGGTGACGGCTACGTTGCCTGTGATGCAGCACAGAATACTGCAAACGACGACTGGCTTATCTCGCCCAAACTGAATTTCGGAAAAAATCCGCGCATCAGTTTCTTTGCCAAATCCCTGTATGTAGCAGGTCATAATCCAGATCGCTTCAATGTGCTCTATTCCACCACCGGTAATAACCCCAACGATTTTGCCGGGAACTACTTAAATAGTAATAGTCCCCAAATCGTTGGTTCGGATTGGACAGTGTTTGAATATCGGCTTCCGCCAGAATGCGCCAATAACGAAGTATATGTCGCTATCCAATGCGTGTCAGATAACGGTTTTTTCCTGATGGTTGACGACTTCGTAGCAGGCAGTTCCAGTTGTTCAATGTATGCCGTTCAAAACGGATATTGGAGCAATCCGGATACCTGGAACACCGGTACTGTACCTAATAGCTTGGACGATGTCTGCCTCCCCGACGGCATGACTGTGATTGTGGACAGCCAATATGTCAGCTATCAGGATAACTGGAGCGGCGCCTACAGCTATACCAGTCAGGCAAACGCAGGTTCAGTCACCGTTTATGATGGTGGTGAATTGATCATCGATTCCCGGGCTGTGTTGGATGTATTTGGTGATCTGGATAACAGCGGGGTCATCACCTGGAACGCCGGGACCGCTAGCGGTGGAGATTATACGACAACCCTGTTTGTATTGGGCGATCTTTACAATCATGAAACCGGCACACTGAATGGAGCCGCCGACCACACCAACCTCTATTTTAACGGCGATCAAGCCCAAACCTTGAGTAACGACGGCAGCATCACCGGCTTAATCTACAACATTGGCTTGGAAAACGGATATGGACTTACTCTGGAGGGCGATAATCCCATCCCCGTGCGCAGGGTGAACCTCTTTTACGGGCAGATGTCCAACGCCTCGCAACTAATTTTGGGAAGCTATCTAACTATTGCAGTGGTTCAGGTTGGCAACTTGGAACAAAACAGCCCCGCCGGAAGTTTCGACGAACACCCCAGCTACCACGAAGACGCGTTCATCTACATCATTTATGCATCTGGAAATCAGAGTTATTCCACCGGCTACGAAATTCCCCAAGATGGGATTATCGATATCATGGTGGTATATATGAATTCCGGAGATCAATATGACCTCACTATGACTGGTAACATCATCATCTCCGGTGCCGCAGATCAAGACCAATGGGAAGACGAGGTCACTTTCATCAACGGCAGACTCTATTTTGATGGCTATGCGCTGATTTACAACGCCGAGGATTTCTATATCTCCGGTGGTGAAGGAGTTTACGTGGACGACTTCCAGGTGGAAATTGATACTCAAACCCAATATTCCATACCCGGCACCGTGGCCACATATCTGCACACCTGGGAAACTTACGGCACCCAAAACGGCGGAGTGGAAATGAATTTCTACAACCCCACCGAGTGGGGCAGCGCGATGTATGTGGACGCATACGTAAGCGACGACGGCGGCCAAACCTGGACCCTCTATGAATCAAATGTGCCTGTCACAAATTCCATCGCGACCCTGGATGGTGTGACAGACTTGGGTGCCTCCACCCAGACCCGCATCTGGGCGTTTGCCAACCCATCTGTGCCGGTGGAGCTTTCCTCCTTCACCGCAGCCATTTCTGCGGACAACTTTGTGAACCTGATGTGGGTCACCCAAACCGAAACCGGCGTGCTGGGCTACTATGTGCTGCGCGGCACGGAAAACGTTTTGGCCGATGCCATCACGGTGAGCGAACTGATTCCCGCCACAAACACTTCCGAACAGCAGAGCTATATCTTCAAGGACAGCGAACTCTTTGAAGACGGATACTACTACTACTGGCTGCAAAACTCTGATATGGACGGCACCGTGAGCTTCCATGGCCCCATCGGCATCCAGTTCAGCACCATTGGCAGCGGCGTTCCCGAAATTCCTCTGGTCACCGAGCTCAAGCCCGTCTATCCCAACCCCTTCAACCCCATGGCCTATATTCCCTTCAGCCTGAAGGAAGCCGCCAATGTCAACTTCGAAATCTACAACGCCCGCGGACAGCTGGTGAAGCGCATCCCGCTGGGACAAAAGGCTCCCGGACACTATCGCACCGAATGGGACGGCCGTGACGATCAGGGCCGCGCCTGCGGAACCGGAGTCTATCACATCCGCATGACGGCTGGCAACGACAGCTATCTCCGCAAAGCGGTGTTGATGAAATAAAAACCTAAATCAAAAGATAAACTCGATGCCGGGTGACAAAACGTCGCCCGGCTTTTTTGTTCCCAAAAATCTCAGTTTGCAGACCTCCTCCATCCCCGTTTTCCTCAAAATCCAGAGCTCTTGTTGAAAATAATCCACATGATAGCTATCTCAATATGCTACAGTAGCTTAGCTGCAACTTATGTTCGGTTGAACGTTTGACTATGGAAAAGAGAAATGTCATCAAGTTTGGGAGTATTGAGCTGGAGGACTTGAGACATTTAAGCCCTTCAAATTGACCAAGTCTCCATTACTCGCGATTTACGGCAAATGGCTTTTTAAATGATATACTGTGGATGGGGCAAACATTTTTGTTTATAGATAGTTAACCCGCTTGAAGGAAACCAAAATATTAAAATATAATTTATGAAATACCGCTTGACTTTATTTTGATGATCCCGAAGTATAGCCACATGAACTTTGGAGATCCTTTTGGAGTTCCAGATTTTTCAGGCTGGTGACAGCTTTTTAGGATATAGAAGTGAAGCCCGACACAGTGAAGGTTCAAATCTTCGGGTCGGATTTGGATTATACAAATCAAGAACACTTGGTGTGTTCAAAGGAGAGTCTTATGAAAAAGATTGCATTTTTAGCCATTGCCCTGGCTTTGATGCTGTGGGCGGTTTCTTCAGCATGGGCATCTTTGTTGACGGAGCCTGCAGGAGGCGGCGTTTTGGCTGGCGCCAGCAATTTTATGCCGCAGGAAAAGCATCAGTTGACATCTGACGGATTGCAAACACAAAGAGCCACAAAAACCGCGAGGCGAGACGGAAATTGGAGCGATCCCTATACTTGGGGCCTTTTTTTTCCGTCGGTGCCGGGCTCCGGGGACGATGTTATCATCCCTTCAAATATCACTGTGACCGTGGATGATGCCTACAATTTGGACAATCAGGCAGCGGCAGGAAGCTTGACGATTAACTCCGGCGGAACGCTGATACTCGACTGCGAAACCGTGTTGGGCGTGCTTGGCAATACGAACGTCAGCGGCACCCTCAAGTGGTGCGCCGGAAGCGGATCTCATTCCCATTCAAGGACGATTTTCTTTGCGCTTGGGAATTTCACCAACAGCTCAAGCGGCACCTTGGATTGCTGCGCCTCCTGTACAGACTTCTATTTCAGTGGAACTCAGCCTCAAACCTTTAGCAATAACGGCAGCATCACCAACATGATCTGCTGCTTCAATCTGAATAACGGAACCGGGCTCACGCTGGCAGGCAGCAATCCCATTCCGCTGAGCAGGATAGACCTTTTCACCGGGCAGGTGACCAATTCATCGCGACTGCATATGGGATCTGCCGATGTGGATGCGATTGTGCAGATTGGCAACATCGAACAGGATAGTCCCGCGGGAAGTTTTGACACACATCCCAGCTATCACCCCGATGCTTTAATTGAGATCTTATATGCTTCCGGAAATACAGATTATTCCACCGGCTATGAGATTCCTGAAGATGGGATTATCGACTTTATGATGGTTGTCATGCTCGGAGATAAAGGTATTCTTTATAACCTGACCATGAGCCGCGACATCATCATCAGTGGAACACAGGATCAGGATTTGTGGCATGACGAGCTTATCTTCATTGGCGGCAGGCTCTTTTTCGCTGACCATGCGCTGTTTTTCAACGCCGAGGATTTCCATATTGCCGGTGGTGCCGGCGTGTATGTGGACGACTTCCAGGTGGAGGTGGACAAACTGACCCAATACTCCATCCCAGGCAACGTGGTTACATATCTGCACACCTGGGAAACCTACGGCGTCCAGGTTGGCGGGGTGCAGATGAATTTCCATAACCCCACCGAATGGTACAATGTAATGCTTGTGGACGCGTATGTGAGCGATGATGGCGGCAACACTTGGGTCCTATATCAGGATCGCGTGCCGGTGCTGGATTCAGTTGTGACCCTTGACGGCGTGGAAAACCTGGGGTCCGACACCCAGACCCGCATCTGGGCCTTTGCCAACCGGTCTGTGCCGGTGGAGCTTTCCTCCTTCACCGCCACCATTTCGGCGGACAACTTTGTAAACCTGATGTGGGTCACCCAGTCCGAAACCGGCGTGCTGGGCTTCTATGTGCTGCGCCACACCCAGAGCGACCTCTCAGCAGCCATCACGGTGAGCGAACTGATCCCCGCCACAAACAGTTCCCAGCAGCACAGCTACACTTTCAAGGATACCGAGATCTTTGAAGACGGACTGTATTACTACTGGCTGCAAAACTCTGACTTCAATGGCAGCGTGCAGTTCCACGGTCCCGTCAGCGTCCGGATCAGCGTGGCGGACAACGAAGTGCCGGAACTTCCGCTGCTCACCCAGCTCAAGCCCATCTATCCCAACCCCTTCAACCCCATGGCGTTCATCCCCTTCAGCCTGAAGGAAGACGCCAATGTCAACTTCGAAATCTACAACGCCCGCGGAGAGCTGATGAAGCGCATCCCGCTGGGATACAAAAATGCCGGAAACCATCGCACCCAATGGGACGGACGTGACGAACAGGGCCGCAACTGCGGAACCGGAATCTACCATATCCGCATGACGGCAGGAAAAGAAAGCTATTCCCGCAAGGCTGTATTGATAAAATAGAATACATGTCAGCTCCTGATGCCGGGTGGCTTGGATGTCGCCCGGCGCTTTTTATGTGCTTTCCCCGGCAAATCCGATCAATTTGGGGGCATAAGTTTATGCCACATGTTTTCTAAAGGGTTTGAAAACCCAAGTTTTGCTTGACAGAAAGAGGAAAGAGCGCTTTTTTGAGCTAAAGCCATGAAAAAGGAAAACTTTAACCCCGGGATCATCATCCTCGTTCTCTTGCTTCTGCCCGCCATTTTGAGCGCGCAGAGCATGAACGACGAATACATTTTCCCCGGTGATGAGGCGTGGGAAGAGCCCGTTTATGAGATCTTTTCCCGGCCAAACTTCGGGCTGGGCGGGCTTTTGGGCAATATCCTGGTGGAAGGGAACTGGTATTCCCAAATCCGTTTGAGGCCGGAGGTGGCACTTTGGAAAGTTGGGCTCGGGGTGGATCTCGATTTACTCTTCGACGGCGAGGGACATTTGCGCCGGGCAGGCTGGGAAAGCTGGGACGACCTGGCAAAAAAGCTCTTTTACCTGCGCTTTTCCGACCGCCGCGATTCGCTCTACTTCAAGGTGGGCTGCATTCCGGACTACACTTTGGGGCACGGCTTGATCTTCGACGACTATTCAAACATGCTGCGCTACCCTCAGGAAAAGCCGATCGGAGCCTATCTTGGTGCCAACACAAACGCCTACGGCTTCGGCTTTGAGCTCTACACCCACGACGTTTCCAAAAACGAGGTCCTCGCCGGCAAGGTGGCTTTTAAACCCTTGACGGCCATGGGTTTGCCGATACTTAAAAACATCAGCCTGGGCGGAAGCTTTGGCGCCGACCGCAATCCCTGCGGCAAATATCCCGATTCCGACGGAGACGGCATTCCTGATGTTTACGACAAATTTCCCCACGACCCGCAATATTGGCTGGATACGGATGGTGATGGCATTCCGGATGAACTGGACATCGACCTGAATGGAAATTCCATCATCGACCACCCCAATTTGAACCCGTATGTGAACGAGGTTTTCCCAAACATCCAGGAAACCTATCCGGGTTATCCCTTCGACACCGCCGTATTCCCGGATTCTGCGGATTCATATCCCCAAACCAAGTCCATGTGGGTTTACAGCGTGGACTATGAACTGCCGATCATCGACACCGAAGGCCTGCGCCTGAGCAACTACGGCGAATATGCCATCATGCGCGACCACGGCTCCGGGATCATCCTGCCCGGGCTGGCGGCAAGGTTTTTCATCTTCGATATGAAGCTGGAATTTCGCCATTTCAACGACCAATTTATGCCCTCATATTTCAACCAGCTTTACGATGACCAGCGCTGCCAGGTGGTGGACCATGTGGTGGACGGACACCGTAGCTACAGCCTGCGCCTGAAGCAGGATGAACTGGCGGGACTGAAGTCCAGCCAGGGCTGGTTTGGCTATCTGATGGGAAACTTTGCAAACTTTGCCCAGATGAAGGTGGCATATCAGGACATGTTTGGGCAGGATGTGACAAAGGGCAAATCGCTGTGGGCAAAGCTGAGCTTCATGCCGGAACAGTTCCCCCGCCTGAAGGAAGCTTCCATCTACTATTCGCAAACCGATGTGGACAAGCTGGACTTCAAAAACTGGCGCAATTCAAATTCACAGCTCAACGGCAGAATCGTGTATAACTATGGTGATAACTACAATCTGGTCTGCCGCTACCGGGAATATTACCGCGATGTAAACAACGACGGCATCATCCAAGGCAAAGACGAGGTTATCGAATCCCTGACCCTGGGGATTGAATTTCAGTTTTGACAATTCTTCGATAGATCAGGGAAATGGCGAGGTGGCGAGACGGAGCCTGGCGATAGAATCTGGTAACAAGGCTATTTGGGTAATGTCGGATTTATCTGGATAGAGGGTCTGGGGTTTTAGAGTTTTGGCCAGGGGATTCTTTCTGATGGGAACGATGAAAAGGGATTTGGGCTGATCTGCCAGTCACTTAGCCACCATCTCACCATCTCGCTATCTGACCCCCTCGCCTACTCAAAAAACTGACAACTGACAACTCCCTACTTTAGGACTTCCCCCAGCGGCAGACTTGCCAACCAAAGTTTCCCCCTTCCTTCCAATTCCAGCCTTTCCAGGCTTGCCGCCACAAAAGCGCTTTCGCCTTTGCCCAGCTCCAGGCTCTCAGCTTCTGTGCTCAGGGTCGCACTTCCTTCCTCACAGAGCAGAATCATGGGTGCATCGTTCATCTTGAGGGCGAGCCCACAGCCGTCCAGATCTATCCGTCGCAGTTCAAACTCCTGCGCCGCAGTGTGATAGGCTTCCAAGCCCGGTCCGATCTTTTGAGGCCGCAGGATTCCGCCCGGATAGGGTCTGAAATCCAGAATGCGGGTCAGTTCCAGGCTGTCGATATGCTTGGGCGTCAATCCTCCGCGCAAAACGTTGTCTGAATTTCCCATGATCTCGATTCCGGCGCCTTCCAGATAGGCGTGCAAAACCCCCGCTTCCAAAAACAGCGCTTCCCCCGGCTCCAGCAGGAACACGTTCAGATACAGCGGCGCCAGCAAACCCCTGTCCCCGGGATGGCGGCTGCGCAGTTCTGCAATGCAATCCCGGATGGCTGGATCCAAAGCTTCTTCCTGCAAAGCCACATCCAGGTTCTCCAAAGCCAGTTCCAACTGCTGCTTTCCAAGGTTCAAAAGCTCCATGCCCAGGTCGGCAAAGGAACGCGGACTGGGATGGCGTTCAAAGACCCCATATTTGCGCAAAAAGCCGTCAATTCCCGCATCCTTCAAGTTTTTGGCAATCTGCCCGGCGGGACGGAATCCGCACATGGCCTTGAAAGGCGTGAGCGCGCAGAGCAATTCCGGCTTTGGCAAAGGGTCGCGATAGTTGCGCAGAGGTGAATCCAGAGACAAGCCCAGGCTGTTCTCCCGCTCGAAGCCCAGCTTGGCTTGGGCGGCGCTGGGATGCGCCTGCAAGGAAAGAGGTTCAGCCGCGGCCAAGACCTTGAGCAGAAAGGGCAGTTCCCCCTCTGCCAAAAGGGCTCCGCGCCCCAGGCTGGCCTTGGGATCCGAGGCAATCAGTTCCCTCAGGCTCAGTCCGCTTTCCGCCAGAATGCTGGAATCGCTGGGATGGGCTCCCAGCCACATTTCCGCCACGGGCACGCCCGCTTGCAGAGCTTTTCCCAGAACTTTGGGAATGAACTCCGCCGAGCCCCAGGCATAGTTTTTCAGCGGGGCATTCAGCTTGTGCAGGGTCTTCACTCTTCTTCCAGCCTGACCAAACGCCCCTGCAAAAGCTGCAGCATCGGGCTCAACAGCGGATAGAAGCGCTTGGCCTGATTCAGATATTTGCGCGCCTTGTCGTGCTCTTTTTCGCGCAGGAGCAGACGCACCACTTCCTCATAAAGTCCGATGGAATATGGGTTTTCCTGCACTGCTTTTTCCAAAACCGAGATACCCAAAGCCGGCATGCCGCTTCTGACGGCGCAATCCGAATACACCAATCTGTGTTCGGTCTGCATCCGGTTTCCCAGGCGGTCGTAAGCCATGAATGCGTTCAACGCCATCAGCCAGTTTTTAAAGTGGGCAAAGCTGAGCGCCTTCAAGAGCAGCAGGTGCTGATGTGCCCCGATCCTTTCCTCCGCCTTGGCAATGCAGCGCTGTGCGGCTTCATAGTCCCCCACCCGGAAAAGCTGTTCGATCAAGAGGAAATAGATGAAGGGATTGTTGTCGATCACGCCCATCAATTCGCGCATGATGGCGATACTTTCCAGGTTTTTGCCCAGATAAGCCAGCGCCAGCGCCTTGTTGTAGCGCACATCGGGGTTGGGATCCCTGATCTTGTCGTAATAAACGATCGCCAGTTGATATTCGCCCTGGGCAAAAAACGTGTTGCCGATCACCAGCTTGAGCTGGTCGTCGTTCGGATCCAGTTTCAGTGCGGACTGGAAGCAGCGCACAGCCTTGTCGTAAAGCTGGCGCTTTTGATAGAAATCTCCCAGGGCGATCAGCGGATGCGGATGGTCCGGGTTTTCCTCCACCGCCTGCATCAGCAGCTGAGCCGCATGCAGCCAGTTAGTTTTCATCAGCGCTTCCGCTCTCAGGATCAGCTTGCGCATATCTTCATCGACTGGCATTCTTTGCTCCGGTTTTCATCTTTGTTAAAGTGTTCAGGGCAGTTCCTTCAGGATTTCTTCGATGGCGCGCAAAAGCTGGGTGTCGTGCCCGGCAATCTGCTCTTCCGGGCTGATTTCCACCAAAATGTCCGGCTGCACGCCGGTTCCCTCCATGTTTGTGCCGTCCAGCCGATACCAGCCTGAGCCGGGCATGCGCATGGATGAACCGTCCAAAAGGCGATATTGCCAGGTTCCGATCACGGAACCGCTGGAAGGCTGTCCCACCACCTTGCCCAAACCCAGTTCCTGATACACCGTGGGGAAAATCTCGCCATCGGAAAAGGAACCTTCGTCTGCCAGCACGATGCTGGGACGGGTCCAAACCTTTCTGGGTTCCAGGTTTTGGATGCCGCTGTAGCGCCGGGATGTGGACCAGGCATAGGGTTGGCGGTTCAGGAGGTTTATGATCTGGTCGTGAATGTGGCCGCCGGTGTTGCCGCGAACGTCGATGATCAGTGCATCTTTATCCACATTGTCGCGGAAAAGATCGCGCAGGAAATTGCTGTAGTCTTCAGTGCCCATGCTGGGGATGTGGATGTAGCCAACGCGGCCGCCGGTCAGTTCGTCCACCTTTTTGCGGCTCAAGCCGGTTTCATAGTCATAACGCAACTCCCGGATTTCGCTCCAGCTCAAACCGGTGAGCACAGCCTGCTTGGCTTCCCCATCGCTCAGATAGTCCAGGGTGATCCGCCTGCCTTCCTTGCCCAGCAAAAGCTTGTCCACCGGGGTTTTGGAACCGATGCTTACGCCATCGATGGCGGTGAGCAGATCCCCTTCCTTCAAACCGTGGTAGGCAAAAAGCGGGGAATTCGGATACACCAAACGCACTGTCAAACCTAGCTCGGGCTGGTTTTGCCAGTCGAATTCCAAAGGCAGATATGCCGGGGATTCATATTTCAGGCTGCCTTCACGGCGGGGGTAAAAGCCTGTGTGGGAAGCATCCACGTCGCCGATCATCTCATTCACGATGGCGGCGATGTCGCTGATATTGCGTGCTTGTTCGGCATAGGGATGGTAAAGCTCATACAGCGCATCCCAATCCTGCCCATGCATGTTCGGGTCATAAAAATTCAAGCCGAAAGCGCCCCAAACCTGTTCGAACACACGGGTGTTCAGCTTGTTGAGGCTGTATTCATATTTGAAGCTGGCGCCCACCTCGCCCTTGCTGCGTTTTTCCAGATGCACCCAGCTGATCTTGCCGTCGTCCAGCCAGTAAAGCTTGCCTCCCACGCGGCGGGGGCTTCTCGCCTTTCTGCCCAGGTCGTGCACGTCCTTGGCATTTTTCCCTTGAATGTTGGCTTTCTTCAGCTTGATGCCACTTTCTTCGCCGCTGCCCCAGGAGTAATAGTAAAAAGTGCTGTCATCTATGGCAGCTTCCACGCTCAGGCTGCGTCCGTTTTCCTGCAGAATCGGGTAAAGGCGTTTTTCCAAACCTTCCCAAACGATGTTGAGCGGCACCGCCGGCTTTTCGGGGCTTTCCTCCTCCTTTTCCTCGGAGATATCGATCTCGATTTCCAAGTCCACTTCCTCATCGCTTTTCGCCTCGGAGGGCTTGAAAATCTCGTCCCAGTTATCGGTCTCAAACTCAAATTCATCCCGCGGAACCAGGTCCAGCCGATAGATGTCGCCGCCTCTGCCGATCAGGATGGAGCTGTTGTCCGGCAGCCACGCCAGGGAACTGACCCACAGGTCATCGTTCATCAGCTTGCGGTTTTCCCCGCTGGCAAAGTCGTGCAGCCAAAGCTCGCGCATCCAAACGTCTTCACGCGTGGTGGCAAAAACTGCATATTCCCCGGTGGAGTTGATGGCAAAGTCGCCAATGGAAGCGCGATTGTTGTTGATGGGCTTCAGGTCTTCCAAGCCGGGACCGCCCACGGCGATGCGTCCGCTTTGCAGCTTGTCGCCATAGAAGAGGACCCACTTTCCGGAAGCTTCATCCCGATAGAAGCGGTCCACATCCAGGCTGTCCGCCCCGAACCATTCCATGCGCTGCGGCTTTGCCCCTTCCTCGCATTTCACGCTGAAAAGCCTGCCGATTCCGCCGTCCATCATCCTCAGCGCCAGGCTGCGCCCGTCTTCCAAAAACTCCATGGAGCCGATGGCGGTGAGGTCTGTGCCCGCCGGCATCACTTCCCCGCCCTTGCGGGGCATGAAAAACGCGTCATACTTATATTTGAAGCCCACCAGCAGATCGTCGCCGGAAACCGCGAAAGCCTCGATGGCGTCCTTCACGTTCTCGCTCTGCAAATCCCGCTGCCAATGGTCTTCATTTATCTTCAGTTCCAGCTTTGCCGCGCCGCGCTGGGGCTCCCAGGTCCAAATTTCATCAAACATCTCAAAAGCCATGCGGTCGTTTTGCCGCGCCACATTTATATCCCGGGCAGACCACTGCGGAAAGTTCGTAAGCTGCCTGGGCTGGGAAAAGTCCATGCCGTCGGCGCTATGGATTTGAAAGCGCTCGCCGTCCGAGGCGCAATAGTAGAGCCGGTCGCCCGTGTGGGAATGCCGCGGATAGCGCTCTGTGTAGTCTGTAAAAGTAAGCCTGGCATAGCTTTTCGTTTCAATGTCAATTTCCCAAAGCTCGCCGGCGGTGCTGCCGCGATACGCCTCACGGTGCGGGTCGCCGCGACGGTTGAACACGATCTTTTTGTTATCCGGCGAAAGGCTGGCAAAGCGGTCGCCAATTTCCGCCAAGAGCACAGGCCTGCCGCCATCCAGCGGCATTTTGTAAAAAGATGAGCCAAAGCCCGGATTGTAGCGCGTAACCAAAAGCGCCTGCCCGTCTGCATACCAGTCGCACAGCGTGTAGCTTTCCTCAAAAACCGCACGCGCTTCGCCGCCCTGAGCGGGCATCAGATACACAAAACTGCCGGTGCCGCGGTTGGAATTGAAGGCAATGGTTTTTCCGTCCGGAGACCACTGCGGTCCAAATTCATCCTCCTGCGTGGCGGTGAGCCGCAAGGCAGCCCCGCCTTCCCAGGGCACGCGCCACAGCTCTCCATCATACACAAAACAGATCTCGCTGCCGTCCGGCGAGACGGCGGGGTCGGTGGCAAAGCGCGGTTCCAGCGCCCAAACCGCCACAATCATCAGCATCAAGATTACCGCGAAAAGTCGTTTCATCGTTTCAATCCTTTAATCTTTTTCCCATATCTCGAGACCCTGTTTGGGCTCCCGGATGCTATATTCATATTTCAAGACCCTTGCCTCCAGCGGCGGATATGCGGTTCCGCGCGCCTTCAAAAAGTATTTTTCACCCTGGGGACGGTTCAAAAACCGGTTCAGTTCTGCGTCCAAGTCTTCCTCGCGCGCTTTGATCCGCGCGCTCAGTTCCTGTCCGGAGTCCCCCGCTTCGCGCAGGCGCACCAGTTCCTTGGTCATCTGCATCAACAGCGCCTTGTGATAGGGGCCGATGCTAAGCTCCACCAGGGTTTCCCCGCCCTGGGGTTTGCCCAGGTTAAACACATCCAAACTGCCGCCGCATTCGCTGTGGCCGCCGTGAATGCTGCCCTTTTCGCTGAATATCCCGCCGCCGGCAACCACCTCGCTGTCGCTGATCAGTTCGGCAAAGCTCAGTCCGCCGCCACACAGCACTCTTGAGGAGCGGATGCCCCGGCACTCAAGCTTTCCAGCCACGTTCAAGCCCGGCTCTCGGCAATCCACGATGTCGCCCTCAAGCCTCAGGCTGCCCAGGCATTGCAGCGCACTTTCGGCAAAGTCCCCGCGCACGATGAGGTCTCCCGCCACGCGCAGTTTCAGCCCGCGCACCGAGCTCAAGATCTCCAGATCCGCCGGACACTTGATCTCGGCTCCGGCTTCGCGGGGCAGTTGCTCCAAAACCAAACGCTCCAAGACCGAGATGCGTCCACTTTCATCAACGCTGATGAAGCCTCTGCTTTCGGCGATGAACTGGCGTTTTTCCGGCTGGAAAACCACGTTTTCACCCGCCACCTGTTTCGCCGAGCCCAGGTCAAAATCCTCATCCTGCAGCATTTCGCCATAGATGTCGTAGATGGAGCCCTGGCGCTCAAAGATATTGCTGCCATAGTCTGCCACCACCGTTCCAGCCTCGATGCAGGTGAGTTTTTCCAGCTCGCTGGCGTCCACTTTACCGCTGAAATCCTTGGCTTCATTCAGGTCAAAAAAGTAGTTCAGCTTGCTTTCACCCTTCACACGCCGGCTCATGGCGATGGGGAAGGCCACGTCAAAATCCTTTTCCAAGCCGTGTTTGCGCATATAGCGCGCGGCTTCTTCAAATCCGGTGCGGATGCCCGCTTCCTCGATCAGGTCCAAGATGTCCTGTTCGTCGGTGAGCCTCTTTTCTCCGCTGATGGTGAGCCAGGCGGAAAGACGGTCGTCACGCAGTTCCAGCCGGAGATTACCGGCTCGGTTCCTGAGAATCCTGCTCATATTCAAGTCCGATTAGGTTGATCTGTCTTTGGGAGCCGCCGTCGCGGCGATGGGAATGGTGGTTTGCGGATTCAAGGGTGCAAACGAATTCCTGTTCGATGTTATAAAAGGGCACCCCAGCCTCGATCAGTTGGCGAAAAATGGCAACGCGCAGGTCGATCACGCGGCTCCCATCCTCGGGATTGCACAAACACGGCAGCGGCTGCCCTTCGCGAAATTTCTCCCAGGTGGCTTCGTCCACTTGGTAGTGCTTGGCGCAGATTCCCGCTCCCACGTACGCCCAAAGTTCATGGGGCAGTATGCCAAATTCTTCCTTCAAAATGCGGATGCTTTTGCCCACGATGTTCAGCCGGCTGCCTTCGCGTCCGCTGTGGATGGCGGCGACAGCCC
Source organism: Candidatus Cloacimonadota bacterium (assembly GCA_012728875.1). Lineage (GTDB taxonomy): Bacteria > Cloacimonadota > Cloacimonadia > Cloacimonadales > Cloacimonadaceae > Syntrophosphaera. The sequence continues at coordinate 7,076 of JAAYEF010000031.1, read as the reverse complement.
TGCCCCCGGTGTCTTTCAAAAGCACGGGATAGCAGTCCGCAGTGCGAATCAGCAAAACCTGAGCTGGGATGGAACTGATCAGCGCATCCGCCCCGGCGATCTTGGGCTTGGTGACCCCGGCGCCACTGTCTTCGGGTTTGCAGATATGCACCCCGTCTCCGTGAACCTGCTCGGCAATCACCAGGCTGGAAAGCGCAATCTCTTTGCCTGCCACGGTGAAATCCCTGCCTGCGTCCAGCAGAGCGTGAAACTCCGGCTCCCTGCCGCCCAGATGCAGCCAGGCTTTAAGTTTAAGCGGGGCCATGGCTTGGCTCTTCATTCCTGTGCGCTTTCCTCTTCTTCAATCTTTTCTTCGCCGAGCGTGAAGCGCATTTCCTGCGCCTTGGCAAGCTTGCTTTCCACATGCTGGCGGTCGGCGTCGTCCACCGCGGTCAGGATGAATTCAAAGATCTCATCCGTGCCCAGCGTCTCTTTTTCAAAGAGCTCTTCCGCCAGACTTTCCAAAAGGCCGCGATGCTTGCTCAAGATCTCCAGAGCCCGCTCATAGGCACGGTTGATGAAGCCGCGCACCTCGTTGTCGATCAGTTGCGCGGTCTCGTTGCTGTGGGTGTCTCTGCCGATGAGTTCCTTGCCCAGATACACTTCGCCGTGATCCTTGCCCACGGTCATGGGTCCAAAGACCTCGCTCATGCCCCAGGAACACACCATCTTTTTGGCAATGTCGGTCACGCGCTCCAGGTCGTTGCCTGCGCCGGTGGTAAATTCGTTGTAAATGATCTCTTCCGCGGCACGTCCGCCCAGGGTTCCGGTCATCATCTGTTCCAGATAGCCGCGCGAATAGCTGGTTTTGTCCGAAAGCAAAAAGTGGGTGGCGCCGGCGGCAAAGCCGCGCGGGATGATGGAAACCTTGTGCACGGGCTCGGTTTTATCCTGAAAAACGGAGGTGAGCACGTGCCCGATCTCGTGAACCGCGGTGCGGCGCTTATCCTCTTCCGGAATCACGCGGCTTTTCTTTTCCTTGCCCAGGATCAGCTTGTCCTTCGCTTCCTCAAAATCGCTCATGTTGATGAGCTGCTTGTTGTGCCGGGCGGCGATCAGGGCTGCTTCGTTCACGATGTTTGCCAGGTCCGCCCCGCTGAAGCCCGGTGTGCCGCGCGCAATGAGTTCCAGGCTCACATCCTCGCCCAGAGGCACCTTGGCGGCGTGCACCTTCAGGATCTCCGTGCGTCCCTTGATGTCTGGCAGATCCACCGTCACCTGACGGTCAAAACGACCCGGACGCAAGAGTGCGGGGTCCAAAATATCCGGCCGGTTGGTGGCGGCAATGATGATCACCGCCTCGTTCGGCTCAAAGCCGTCCATTTCCACCAAAAGCTGGTTCAGGGTCTGTTCGCGCTCGTCGTGTCCGCCGCCCAGGCCGGTTCCGCGGTGGCGTCCAACGGCGTCGATCTCGTCGATAAAGGTGATGCAGGGCGAGTTTTTCTTCGCTTGGTCAAAGAGGTCGCGCACACGCGCGGCGCCCACGCCCACAAACATTTCCACAAAGTCTGAACCGCTGATGCTGTAAAACGGAACCTTCGCCTCGCCGGAAACCGCCTTTGCCAAAAGCGTCTTTCCCGTGCCGGGGCGTCCCACCAGCAGCACTCCGCGCGGAATGCGTCCGCCCAGGCGCTGAAACTTTTTGGGATCCTTCAAAAATTCCACAATTTCCTGCAGTTCTTCCTTGGCTTCGTCCACTCCCGCCACATCCTTGAATGTGATCCTGCTGCGGTCGCCCTCATGCCTGCGCGCCCGGCTTTTGCCAAAGCTGAACGCCTTTGCATTTTGGTTGCCCATGCCCCGCATCAGGAAAAACCAAAATCCGATCACCAAGATCAGCGGGAAAATATAGATGAGAAGCTCACGCCAACGGGAAGGTTTTTTGGTGTTCAGCTCAACCCGGTGATCCCGGATCAATTCCATCAATTCCGGATCATTCACCGGCGGCAGAAGAGTATGATATTTTTTGCCGTCCTTGGTCTCATATTGCAGATCCTGCTCCATCATGGTGACCTGCTTCACCTTGCCGGCACGCAAGGCCGAGGTGAATTGTGAATATTTCGCCTCACTCATCTGTTCGTGTCCGCTGGTCCAGCTAAACACCATCATCACGCCCAAGACCACCAGCACGATCACAAAGGTCCAGGAAATCCCCGGTTTTGCGGGAGGCTGCGACCCTCTTTGGGGCGGCATTCCCGCACGCCGCGGCGGCTGTGGAGGAGGCGGTTTTCCCGGCTGGCCGCGGTTTTTGCGTCTCAGCAAAAAGGTGCGCACCAGGCTGATCGCGGTGATGGCGAGCAGGGCGATGATGAACCACTGCAGGATCTGTGAAAAATCCTGCGCGGGCCCCGCCGGAATGGTTGGCAGGGGCTGAGCTTTCCCGCTCACTTTCAGACTGTCGGCTGCCAGGCTGCCCACCACGAGCAGCAGCGCCAAAATCACTTGTATCTTTTTCATGAATAGATCTCTTCTTTCAGAATCCCGATATAAGGCAGGTTTCTGTATAGGTTTTTATAGTCCAGCCCATAGCCCACCACAAAGTCGTTCTCGATCTGAAACCCCACATAGTCGAACAGGGCTTCCATCTTGTGTGCGCCGGGTTTATCCAGCAAAACGCAGATCTTCAGGCTGGCGGGGCTGTGGTTCAAAAGATATTCGCGGATATAGCTCAGCGAAAGCCCGGAATCCACGATGTCTTCCACCACGATCACGTGCCTGCCTTCGATATTGGTGTCTATATCCTTGCGGATCTTCACCGCCCCGGAGCTGGAGGTTCCGCCGTTGTAGCTGGAAACCGCCATAAAATCCAGTTCCAAGGGAATGGTGATGCTGCGGCAGAGATCTGCCAAAAACATGAATCCGCCCTTCATGATGCCGATCAAAACCGGCACCGTATCCTTATATTCCATGGCGATCTGTGCGCCTATTTCCCGCACCCTGGCCTGGATGCGATGTTCGTCCAGCAGCACTGCCGAAAGGTCAAGGTTCATACTGTTCATTTTGTTCTCCTGTCTTCAACGCGGCTGGCAGCCCGTTTGGGGCGCGCCTTCATGTGTTCCGCGCTAATCAGCAAAAAACGCGAGCTTGCTTCATCCAAAGCTGCGCGTGCGTCCACCCGCTGTCCCGTCACCCAGATGATCTTGCTTCCATCCTCAAAGATGGGCACCCGGTCCCGTTCAAAGCGGGGCAGCTTGGCGTTTATAAAAAAGTTTTTCAGCTTCACGGGGCTGTCCATGCCCAAAGGCTGAAAGCGATCCCCCGGCCTGCGCGAACGCACCACCAGCGGAAAGCTGATCTTGTCTGCATCCAGATACACCTGCAGCGGACCTTCTTCGCGCTGCGCGGGCAAAACCTTCAGCAGCTTGAAGCTGAAGCGATAGTCGCCCCAAACCGCGCGGGAACGGTCTTCGCCGATGCTCAGTTCTTCCGGAACCGGTTCGGGCATCTCATCCGCTTCCAGGATCAGGCGGTCGTAAACCTTCACCGCCCGCAATCCGCGTCCCAGGGGCACATATTTGGAGCCTTGCGCTTCCAGCAGGTTCAAGAGCTCCTGAAAGTTATAGGAGAAAAAGTCCCGCTCGCTGCCGCTGAGCTGGCTGGTGAATTCACGCAGGATATACCAGCGTTCCAAACGGCTGCAGCGCTCAAATTCCGGCAGCGACAGCGTGATCCGGTCAGGATCCTGCTCCAGCGCCACCTTTTTCATCAGGCGCCGGGTGCGCTTGAGCAGCATTTCCTCCGCTTCGGCAAAGATGCGGGCCTGCAAGCCAAGGCTGCTGCCCAGGCGGGGGTTCAGTTCCGCCTCCAAATGCGGGATCAGGCTGTGGCGAACCCAGTTGCGCTTGAAGCTTTGGTCCTCATTGCTGGCGTCTTCGCGCCAGGGGATCTTCTCCTCCTGCAAAAGCTGGATCAATTCCTGCTTTTCAAAGCAGAGCAAGGGATGCGCCACCCTTCCCGCCAAAGGCCGGATGCCTGCCATGCCGCCCAGCCCGGCGCCGCGCACCAGGTTCAGCAGCATGGTTTCGCTTTGGTCGTTCAGATGGTGTCCGGTCACGATCAAGTCGAAACGGTAGGCGCTCAAAACCTCATCAAAAATCTCAAAGCGCTGCTGCCGGGCACGGTTTTCCAAGCCGCCGCCCTTGGCAACTTCAATCTTGCGCACGATCAGCGGCACGCCCAGTTCCTGGCAAAGCTCGCCCACCAGGTCTTCATCCGCCTGGCTGGCTTCATCGCGCAGTTGGTGGTTCACATGCACCGCCAAAAGTGTGAGCCGGATCCTGGACAGCAGCCGCGCAAAAAGCAGCAGCAAAGCCACCGAATCCGCCCCGCCGGAAACGCAGAGCAAGAGCTTTGCGCCGGGGGAAAAGATCTGCATTTCCCGCGCGTAAGTCTCTAATCTGTCAAGGGCTTGATCCAGCCGGGCCATGGGCGCTCCTTTCGATTTTAATATGAGAAGCTATTGTTTTTGAGATGCGTTCTGTTGTCAAGGTATTTGGCTTTTTTGCTTCACGCAGATTGGGCAGAGGGGTTCACGCAGATTGCGCCGATTCCGCTGATTTTTTTTAATAGATTAGGGATGCACAGGATGCTCAGGATAAAAAGGGATTGGATTTGCGAGATGGCGAGGTGCGACCGGCTGCGCCGGCAGCGAGCTGGCAAGATGGCCAGATAGCGAGGTGGCCACTCCGTCATTCCGAGCAGCGCGAGGAATCCAGTCCATTATAGGTTTTAGCGATTTAGCGTTTTAGCGTTTTAGCCGAACTTTACCACTAATAACAGTTACATACCGGTGCTGCAGGCACTTAGTTTTTTCGTGGGGACTACATTTTTCGATCAAAAAAGCCCCGTTACCATCCGCCAAGCACGAGGAAAACACACCCAAACCCAGGCCACTCCGTCATCCTGGAGCGAAGCGATAGGATCCAGTCCATTATAGGTTTTAGCGATTTAGCGTTTTAGGGTCTGTGGTTTTGTGGTTTCAGACTAAAGACACAGGGCTGGCGGATGGTGACAGGGCTTTTTTGGGCACAAGGGCATGGATTCCTCCCTGCGGTCGGAATGACGGCTGGCTCGGGCTTGGTTACTGAAGATACCGGGCTGGCGGATGGTGACAGGGCTTTTTATTCCCAAGGACTGGATCCTATCGCTGACGCTCCAGGATGACAGAAAACCACCTTGCTACCTCGCCATCTCGCCATCTCGCCAAACCAATCCCTTTTTCATCCTCCCCATCCTGTGCATCCCTAATCTATTAATAATCTGCGTGAACAAAAAAAGCCCCGACCGAAGCCGGGGCATATTGTTAGGTAGTTTTTACCTAAGGTGAATTACTTCACAATGACCATCTTCTTGGTCTGGTTCAGGCTGGGGGTGCTGAGTTTGTAGAAGTAGATACCGCTACCAACTGCGGCGCCCTTGCTGTCGCGACCGTTCCAGTTCACAGTGTGAGTGCCTTCGTTGAGGCTGACGGTTTTGACGACCTGGCCCATCACGTTGTAGATGGTGAGGCTTCCGGTCTCGCCGGCTTTCAGGGAAACTTCGATGTTGGTGCTATTGCCAGCCTTGAAGGGGTTGGGATAAGCATTTTTCATGGAAGTGACTTCAGGAAGCACGGGAGGAACGTTTCCGGTGACGGTGACGCTCACGGGACCGTGGAAGTTGCTGGTGTTGTATTCAACAGCTTCAAGCCAGTAGTAGTAGGTGGTGCCAACCATCACGTCGGTGTCCTTGACGTTGTAGGTCTGGGTTTCACTGGTGTTGGTGGCGGGAACCATCGGATGATCGATCAGCATGGCGCCGTTCTGATCAGCGGTGGTGTTGCGATAGACGCGATAGCCCATCATCTGGGTTTCAGTCTGGCTGGTCCAGGCAACGTTCACAAAGAAGTCGCCGGTGAGGGTGGCGGTGAAGGCGCTCAGTTCCACAGGAACGGGAGGCTCGCCGCAGACGTAGCCGGTGAACACGTCGAGAAGGTTGGTGGTGAGGAAGGGCTCTGTGCGGACCACACTTGCGGGATCCCATTCGCAGTAGCCGTCTTTCTCAACCCAGTAGGTGCCGGCGCCAGGATAGTTGCCGGGGCACAGGAAGTTGACTTCGCCATTGGCGTTGGTGGTGCCAACCTGAACTGCAGGGTCGGTGCCATTGTCAAACCAGACAGCGGCGCCTTCGATGCGATCGGCGGTGTCGCCATCAGTGGCAACGATCACGTAGGAGTTGTAGTCCTTCTTGTTGAAGGTGATGGTGGTTTTGTAGTAGTGGTGGACATATTCGTCGGCTCTGCCATTTCCGCCCTTGGTGGCGCGGACAGCTTCCCACTCGGTGTCTGCATCGATGGTGATGGTGGGGTTCAGCCAGTAGCAGCCGCTCGGAGCAGCGCCAATGGTGTAGGTGCCATAGAAGGCTTCCATGTTATCCTGTTCCACGTTGTAGGGGGTGGTGCCGTCGAAGGGACCGGTCACGGGATAGTTTGCGCCATCATCGGCTTCCACATACAGGGTGTAGTGATAGACATCGATGGTTTGGGTGGTTTCGGTCCAGACGAATTCCACTTCGAGTTTGTAGTTGTCGCCGTCTTCAACCCATTCGGTGTCTTCGTCGATCACGAAGTTTTCAGGGGTCCAATATCCGGTGGCAGGAGCAGGCAGAGGAGTGGGAGCATAGGTTCCAAAGAGGGATTCAAGATCTTCTGTGGGACCAAGCTGGTTGGGGGTGATATAGCCAGCGGGATCGGTGCTGAAGAACACTGTGTAGGTGGGTTCGGGTTCGGGGATGTCTTCAGTCCACTCGAAGGTGTGCATGATCTGGTAGTTATCAGCCATGCCGTCGATTGCGGGCCAAACGGTATCTTCGTCGATCACGAGGTCTGCAGGAGCCCAGGTTCCGCCGGCAACAGCCTGCATGGTGTAGGTGCCGTAGAAGACTGATTTGTCTGTGGAGCTGGCAGGCATGTAGGGGGTTGTGCCAATCACAACACCATCTTTCAGCAGGGTGCCGGGCTCATCCAAACCCACGGAGAAGATTCTCAGCCAGAAGGTGTC
>JAAYEF010000030.1 GCA_012728875.1 Candidatus Cloacimonadota bacterium | reverse complement strand
GTGGTCATAGCAGCGGGGCCACACCTGTTCCCATCCCGAACACAGCAGTTAAGCCCGCTCGCGCCGATGGTACTGCATGGGCAACTGTGTGGGAGAGTAGGTCGCCGCCATCGCTGACGCCTTTTGTGTGTTTATGTAAAAACTCTCTTGACGGAAAATCCCAACATGCTACTAATGATCTCGGAGCTACAAATGGCAAAAAGAATAATAAAATATTGGCTTGCCGGCCTCATCTTCATTCTTTCAGGCTGTGCATCGCAAAAAAATACCCTTCCACCAGCCACTGACAGCAACCTGGAAAGCATGGTTTTTGTGGAAGGTGGTTCCTTTATGATGGGTTCAAACGATGGTTATCCAGATGAACTGCCCATCCATGAAGCTACTCTTTCACCCTTTTGGATTGGAAAATACCAGGTTACCAAAGATGCGTGGTTGAAAATAATGGCTTTAGAACCCTCAGAAATCAAAGACGGAAACCTGCCTATGGAGCAGATAAGCTGGCTTCAGGCTATCGAATATTGCAACCAACGAAGCATCCACGAAGACTTGCCACCCTGTTACACAATCACCCGCGACAACGTTTACTGCGACTTCAGCGCAAACGGTTACAGACTTCCCACTGAAGCGGAATGGGAATACGCCGCTCGTGGTGGGAAGAAAAGCGCCGGATTCATCTATTCCGGTTCCAACGATCATGACAACGTTGCCTGGCATGACGGGAATTCCCAAAATAAATCCCATCCCGTGGGCACCAAGAAAGCAAATGAATTGGGCATTCACGACATGAGCGGAAACCTTTTTGAATGGTGTTGGGATTGGTATGATAAGGATTATTACGAAAAGAGCCCCGGCTCTAACCCCAAAGGACCGGAAACCGGGACACACAAAGTTTTGAGAGGCGGTTCCTGGCATCATTTCCATCCATTCTGCCGGGTTTCCTTCAGAAACTATTACTACACGCCCTATTATTGGAACATTGATGTTGGCTTTCGCATTGTTCGATCCGCGTTTTGAGCAAAGAAAGTTTGATTTTCCACCCGTTCCATTTATTTTATTTATACCAGAGAAAACCACGGAGCCACAATGCAAGATAAACTAGATAGAATTTTCAAGGAAATGAGATCCAAGGGTCAATGCGCGCTTGGTCCACGCGCTTTTCGTGATGAAAATGCCTGGCGCATCAAGGAAGAAACGCCGGATGATATGCGCACAAAATTTGCCGTGGATCGTGACCGCATTCTCTACAGCGGCGCCTACAGGCGTTATCACGGCAAAACCCAGGTCTTTTCTTTCACGAACCTCATCGATGAGGAAATGACCAACCGGAACCTTCATATTGCTTACGTTTCCCAGATCTCGCGCACCATCGGAAAATATCTGGGCTTGAACACCGAACTGATCGAAGCCATCGCTCTGGGCCACGATTTGGGACATCCGCCCTTTGGACATGACGGCGAAATAGCGCTTTCCAAAGCTTGCGAAGCCCACGGTATCGGGCAATTTCACCATAATCTGGAATCCCTGCACATTGTGGACCATATTTCCCGCAAAGGCCGTGGCTTGAACCTGACCTTCCAAGTTCGCGACGGAATCATTTCCCATGACGGCGAAGTACACAACACCGTTCTAAAGCCCCAAGCTGAAAAAACCGAAGAGGATATCCAGGAATTTATCCGCAAGAAAAAAGCCGGGGAAAGCATAAGCTGGATGCCTGCCACCCAGGAAGGCTGTGTGGTTCGCATCACGGACACCATTGCCTACATCGGTCAGGATATCGAAGACGCCATCCGCTTCAATATGCTCAAACGTGAAGACCTTCCCCAGGATGTGACAGAAAAACTGGGCAACACCAACAGCCATATCATCGAAACCCTGATCAAGAGTGTGATTGTGAACAGTCACGAACAGGATTGGGTTGCCTTCGATGAAGAAACCTCGCACTACCTGCTAAAGCTGAAACAGTTTAACTACAAACATATCTACACAGATGAAAACGTAAAAAAATCCAACCGGATCATCAATCACACCATGGGTTTGCTGTTTGAAAAATATATGGAAGACATCCAAAAAGAACGCCGCGGCTCCAAAATCTTCAAGCATTTCCTGGATTTCAAGGTTCCCGAATATCTGGAAAGCTTTTCCCCGGCGGAACAAGTGCGGGATTTCATCGCTACCATGACAGACCGCTATTACAATGAAGAAATAAAAGACTACCTTGTTCCCTGGAAATGGTGACTTGCCCCCGCCCTTGGCCCGTGAAAGAGGGTTTCTGCATAGATTCTCATAAGGCACTCAATAAAAACTGGGGAGGCTTAAGGGAAGTATGGGTGCAGGATATGAGCTCGGCTCCGGGGCGAAGCAGGGCTGGGTCAAATCAGCGGGATGGGTCCTCGTATTCATCCATTTTTTTGTAGTGCCAAGCCAGGAGCAGCCTGTCCAACAGCGCCACAATTCCGAAAAGGAAGAGGCTGAGCAGAATGATGAGCAAAATGGCGGCAAAAACCTGCTCCGTGCGAAAGGATTTGGTGGAGCGGGTGAGATAGATTCCCAAACCGGATTCCCCGCCAAGCCATTCACCGATCACGGCGCCCATCACGCTGTAAGTTGCTGCAAGCCTTAAACCTGTGAAAAATGCAGGCAGCGATGCGGGGATTTTCAAATGACGATAGATCATCCACTTTCCCGCCCCCATCGAGCGCAAAAGCCTGATCTGTTCCTGCGAAACCTGCTTCAAGCCTTCAAAAAGACCCAATGCAATGGGGAAGAAGCACATCAAGATGACAACAAAAACCTTTGCGGAAATGCCATAGCCGAACCACAGAACCACCAACGGTGCCACTGAGATGACCGGAACGGTCTGCGAGACAACCAGATAGGGGTAAAGAACCTGCCTGATCACCCGCGAACCGTGCATTCCCAAAGCGGTCAAAACTCCCAGCAGGGTTGCCAAAAGCAGACCCAGCACACTGGCTATGAGCGTGGGGCGCAGATGGCTCCACAGCAGTGCCGGCTGCTGCCGGAAAACACGTAGAACCGCACCCGGAGAGGGCAGAACCCAAAACGCCACGACGGCCTTTGAGCTAATATATTGCCAAAGCCCAAGAATCAGGACCAGAAAGAGCAGAGGCAGCCAGACGCGGGAGGGGTTTTTATTCATTTGCGACCAATGAGGCGAAGCTCGGGCTCCAGTTTTACTTCAAAGCGTTCATAGACGGTATTTTGCACGTGGGCAATCAGCGCCTGAACATCCGCAGCCGTGGCTCCACCGAGGTTCACAATGAAGCCGCAATGCTTTTTCGAAATCGCCGCGCCGCCAAGCTGAAAACCGCGGAGTTCACAGTCATCAATCAGTTTTCCGGCATAATATCCGGGAGGGCGTTTAAAAGCCGAACCTCCACTGGGTAAGTCCATGGGCTGTTTGGAATTGCGTTCGTAGTCCAGCTCTTCCATGCGTTGCAAGATGGCTTTGGGATCATCCGGTCGCAACTGAAACAGACTGCTGAGGTGGATAAAACCGCTGTTTTGAAAAACACTGCTGCGATAGCCGAAAAGGTGTTCCTCCGCCTTAAGATGCTTCACCGAGGAAAAGTCTTTCAGCCCTTCCGGAGTGGGTTCAAGGTATTTACTGAAATGAAGCACATCCTTGATCTCACCGCCATAGGCTCCGGCGTTCATAAATACGGCGCCGCCAACGCTGCCGGGAATGCCGGAGGCAAATTCCAGGCCTGCCAAGCCATTTTCCTGGGCAAAAAAGCAGAGATCTCTCAAACTGGCTCCACATTGAGCGCTGACGCAGTGTTCATCCCGCTGGATTTGGTTCAGACGTCCAGTGTGAATGATCATCCCTTCCATGCCCTTGTCGCTGATCAAAACGTTTGATCCCTTTCCCAAGATGAAGTAGGTCAGATGATTGCTGAGGGCAAAGGCAAGCATTTCAATCAATTGCGTAACGGAATCGGGTTCGCAAAAAGCCTCGGCAGGACCGCCGATTTCAAAGCTGCAATGCTTTGAAAGGGGCTCATCAAAGCGGATGGCGCCGTTGGCAACCAAGTCTGGAAAGCGTGTTTGAATCAGTGTTTTCAGGGTGATCTCCTTGGGTTTAAGAAATGTTGAAAAAGCGGCTGACCTCGCTGATAAGCTCCAGTTCATTCCACACTTCCTGAGCTTGAGCGGGCAGCACCTGTTTAAAATAGATTCCGTATTCTTTGTTTGAAACGCGTGAATCCATGATGAGCACAATGCCGCGATCGTTCTTTCCACGGATCAGCCTTCCAAAGCCCTGCCTGAGTTTCAGCAAAGCGTTGGGCAGCATATAATGTTGGAAGGATTTCTTTTTTTCGCGCTCAAGCTTGTCGATGAGCGCCTCCACCACAGGTTCTGACGGCACTTGGAAAGGAATTTTGAAAAGAACGAGCAGAGAGAGCGATTCACCCTGGATATCCACGCCTTCCCAAAATGAACTTGTACCCAGCAAAACTGCGTTTTTATGACGCTTGAATTCCTGCAGCATGGAACTGCGGCTGGCTGCCATGCCCTGGGCAAAAAATGGTCTTTGGCGCCGATAAAGTTCCTCACCCAAATATTCGTAGGCAGCGTTCAAATCGCGATAACTGGTGAACAGGATCATGGTTCCCACATCCGTGCTTTCCAGGATCTGCTTCAGGCTGCCCAGAGCTTGATTCATGAAAAAACGGTCCTTGGGTTCGGGCAGGAAGCTGGCAATCATCAGGCGTGACTGGGAATCGTAGTCGAAAGGAGATTCCACGATTTCGGCATCGAGCTTTTCGGGCTGAACCAGGCTGAGACCGCTTTGACCGAAGAAATACTTGAAGGAGCCGCGCAAAGCCAGGGTGGCGGAGGTGAAAATGATGCTGGGGACAACGCTGTAGAGCATGGTGTGGAGTTGGCTCGACACATCCACCGGGGCGTAGCAGAGCGAGGATGTGGGTATTTTTCCTTCACTGCGACGGGCGGACTCAATCCAGAGGGCGTTGTTGTCCAGATCAGGGTTTGCCAGCCTCAGAAGGTAGCCTTCGGTTTCCCCAAAACGGTTGAGGAAGGAGGCAAGGCTTTCCGCCAGAGCATCGTAGTTTGCCACCTGCTTGCTGTTCAGGCTGTTAAAGACATTGCCCAGAGCGGTGAGTTGCTTCATGAGGCTCTTCCAGTCTGCAGTAAGCCTGTCCAGATGCCGGTAGATAACTGGGAATTCCGCAGTGTCACGGATCCTGAGTTTGCCATAACTGTCGGCGGCGTCACAGCGTTCCTGGGCATCCTGATACAGGTCCAGAAGCGTGCCTCGGATCTGTTCGCATAGTTCCGCCAAGTCGATGCACAGCAGGGTGATATGCTCCCTTGAACCTGCTCCGATCACGCTTTTTTCAACCATCTGTTCCAGTTGACGGAGAAAGCCGCTGCGTCTGCGTTTCTGAACTTGAGAAAACTGGTTGAGCTGGCTCACCACGTCGGGATAGGAAAGCTCCAAACCCAGATTCTTGGCAGCGGTCGCCATCAGGTTATGTGCTTCATCCACAACGAGATAGCTGTATTCACCCAGGGTGCTGTTTTCCATCTGGATATCAGCCAGAAGCAGCGAATGGTTCGTGACCACCAGGGTGGAATTGTCGATGTGTTTGCGCAGGTTCATCACATAGCATTTAGAGGCGTGGGGACATTTCCTGCCTGCGCACAAATATCTGTCTGAACACACTTTACGCCAAACCGAGCCGAAGCGTTTGCGGTCGAAGGATGAATTTTCGCTCACATCTCCGGATTTGGTGAGGCTTTTCCAGATGAAAAGGTGCAGCAGACCCAGAGCGTCCCAAGCTGTGAGGCTGCGGGTTTGCTCCATCAGAAGCTCTTCCCAGCGCCTTTCGCAAACGTAGTTTTCCCTGCCTTTCACCAGAGCCGCCTTGAAGGGCAGGGGCAGCATGGATTTCAACTGGGGCAGGTCCTTATGAAAAAGTTGTTCCTGCAGGTTTTTTGTGTTTGTGGATACCACCACCTTGGTGGCAAGTTTATTTGCAAAGGCAAGCGAAGGAACCAGATAGGCAAAGCTTTTGCCCACTCCGGTACCTGCTTCCACCGCCAGATGTTTTTCGTTTTCAAAACTGGAATGGATGAGCCTTGCCATCTCCAACTGGCCGGCACGGAATTCAAAATTTGGAAAGCGTGTGGAAAGCAGACCTTCCTCGCCAAAAACCTCGTCGATATTGATCTTTCCTTCCACAACATTGTTTTCCACCACGTTGGGTTTGAACACATCCGGCGGGCGCGGAGGTTTGGCAGAAAGGGCGGAACGGCGCTGGTGTTCCACAATCACACGCAGGAAGTGGGAGAGCGAGTTTTCCATCTGTGCCTGGGTGGACAGATCCAAAAGTCTGGCGTTTGTGAGCAGGGAATAGTGGGTCGCGATGTGTTCGCTCATTTTGACCAAGAGCAGGCCGGAAGCTTCGGCGTCCGCCTGCGCACGATGGGCGTTTTTCAATTCGATGCCCATATTTTGCGTTAGAGTACCAAGCTTGTGGTCGCTGGCATAGGGGAACCAAACGCGGGAAATTTCAACCGTATCCCACAGTGGGGGTTGGAGTTGGAAGCCTCCAAAGGGATTGGAATGGTGGTTGATGAAACCGATGTCGAACGAGACATTGTGACCCACAATTTGGTCTGTGCCCAGGAATTTGAAAAACTCCTGAAGAGCCTGGTCGGCCTTGGGTGCGTTTTTCAGTTCTTCGGGATCGATGTGGGTGAGAAACTGGATGAATTTGGGCAAGCCTTTTTTGGGTTTCACCAGGCTGGAAAAGTGCTCAACCGGCTCTCCGTTCCGAAAACGGACCGCCGCCACCTCGATAATCTCGTTTTGTTTGGGATCCAGCCCTGTGGTTTCAACGTCGATGGCTGTGAAATTCAGTTTTTCGCGCAGGGATGCGTTGTTATGGTTTTCCAAGTGGGTCAATCCTTTAGCTGTCGTCTTTGTCCAGGTTGAAGCGTTTCAATTTTTGGATCAAGCCCTGGCGCGAGATGCCCAACTCCTTGGCAGCTTGGGTTTGGTTCCAATCCGTGGCCTCCATCGCCGCCAGAATCATGTCGCGTTCCAATTCATCCATCGCATCCTTCAGGGTTTTACGCCCTGTGAGCATATTGATGGTCTTCTGGTTTTCCACATAGCGGCGAACCTCGTCCGAGAAATCGTTGGCACGGATGAAAGAAACGGGTTTTGCCAGGGTTACGGCGCGCTCGATTTCGTTTTCAAGCTGGCGCACATTGCCAGGCCATTCATAGCTTTCCAAAACCTTCATGGCGTCGTCGCTGAAGCCCTGCAACTGCTTGTCCATGCGGGTATTATATTTGTCCAAAAAGTGGATGGCGAGCAGGGGGACGTCTCCGGTGCGTTCCTTCAGAGGAGGAACCTGGATGCGGATCACGTTCAGCCTGTAATATAGATCCAGCCTGAAATCTCCGGCTTTCACCTTTTCCTCCAGAGAAACGTTTGTGGCGCAAACCACACGCACATTCACCTTTTCAATCTTGGTGGAGCCCACACGCTTGACCTCACCTTCCTGCAAAAAGCGCAGCAGCTTGGCTTGGGTGCTTTGGCTGATGTCGGCAATTTCGTCCAAGAAAAAGGTTCCGCCGTCGGCAATCTCGAAGAGGCCTTTTTTGTCGTAAGCAGCGCCTGTAAAGGAACCTTTCACGTGGCCAAATAGTTCGCTTTCCAACAGAGTTTCCGGCAACGCTCCGCAATATTGAGCCACAAAGCCTTTGTTCCGCCTGCGGCTGCCATAGTGCAAGGCTCTGGCAATCAGCTCTTTACCCGTTCCGCTGGGTCCTTCCAAAAGCACGGTGGTGGGTGTGTCCTTCACCTTTTCAATGATGTCGAAAATCTTTTGCATCTCGGGGCTTTTGCCGATGATGTTGGCATAGAGATTGTCGCTCAAAAGCTGCTCGCGGATGGTGGCGTGGGTTTTTTCCAGGCTGGCGGAGCGCACATTTTCGATGATCACAATCACCTGGCTGGACAGTGCGCTGAGCAGGTTCACAATGCGTTCGGAAAAGTAGTGGGAACCGCTTTTGCTGAAGAGCAGAACCACGCCCAACACGTTGCTGCGAATGGCGAGAGGGATCACCACGATGTGGTTGAAAGGCGGCGCAAAATGGGGCTGTTTATGGTTTTCAATCTCGTTTTCCTGATAGGAACGGCTGCAGGCGTTCATGAAGGCGTCATAGAACTTGTTATCCTGGGAAAAGTTTCGGAACAGCTTGTAGTCCCAAGCGTCGGGCAGGCTTTCATTTCCATGCAGGCAGAGGATTCCTCCATCCGCTTCCGAAATCTCGATCAGACTGTCCAGGGCGTGTTCGGTCAGAACTTCCAGGTCGGTGAGGCTGTTGAGCTTTTGCGTGATTTCATAGAATTGATTCAGCAGGGTTTCTTCGAATTGCACGTCCTTCATCTGGGCGGCGTATTCACGTGAGATTTTCTCCGTCAGGATGTCGTTTTTTTCCAAAAGCTTGATGGAGCCATATTGCTGGATCACCTTTTTGTTTGCTTTCAGGATTTCCAGCGCCTTTTCCCAGTCTTCCAGTTCGTAAAGCACCTCCGCCAGTTCATAATTTGCCAGGGAAAGCTCGTAGATGCTGGAGGTTTCCACAAAAATCTCGATGGCTTCGTGGAGGTTTTGTTTGGCGGATTCCAGGTTTTTGCGTTCCAAAAGGGCGCGCAGGTAGTGGGTTTTTCCAATGTCGAAACGGCGATGCTGATCGATCGCCATCTTTTGGGCTTGGTTCAGGTAATAATCCGCACTTTCACTATTGCGGGTCAGGATGAAATAGTATGCCTGCTTCAAAAACCCTTCCACAATCTTGTCACGCGCATTGATGGATTTGAAAAAATCCAGGCTTTCCACCAAATATGAATAGGCTTCCTTGAATTTTCTCAGCTTGGTGAGCACGCTGCCCAGATTTCCGTGAAGTTCGGCTTTGATGTAATCATCACTGACAGCGGGGAGAAGCTCCAAACCTTTGAAACACAGGTCATAAGCCAGGTTCAGCTCATCCTGTTTTTCATAAACCTCGCCCAGATTGCTGAAGGAACGCAAAAGCCCTTCCGTAAAGTTGTTTTCCTCGCTCTTTTTGATGGCTTGTTCGTAGAGCGAGATAGATTTTGCCCAGTCGCCCTGCTTGAATTGGAGCGCACCCAGGTTGTTCAGCGAAGCCACGATATTGCGGTAAAAGCCAAAGTCGATGCCGGTTTGCAGGGATTTGTTCAGGGCGTCTTCCGCTTGGGCATATTGGCCGTGGTCCATCAGGGTCACGCCGATGTTGTTGTAGATGTTTGTGATGTTGTAGGGCTCATTCAGCATTTTTTGCAGCTTCAGAGCCTGTTCCAGATATTTCAAGGCTTTGGCGGCGTCGCCAGTGTCGTCCATCAGGCTGCCCAGGTTGTTGTAACATACCGAGATGCCGTTCAGGTTGAACAGGCTTTGTTCCAGTTCCAGACTGCGCAGGAAGTAGCCTTCGCTGCGTTCCCAGTCGCCCTGGAACATATAGAGGACCGCAAGGTTGTTGAAGATTGCCGCCAAACCAGGGCTGTTTTTGGCAAGGTTATAATAGTTTTCCGATTCCTTGAAAGCTTCTTCGCTTTGCTCCCATTCATTCACATAATAGTGGATTTTCCCTTTGATTTTTTTGGCTTCACCCTGGATGATCCAGCGTTCGGTTTTTTCCTCGATGGGTCCAACCTGGCGGGTGATGTCTTCCAAAACCGTGATGGCAGCTTCAAATTCCTCGGTTTCAGCCAGGATGTCGGCTTTCAGAAGCAGGATTTTTGCGTGCCAGATGGGGTCGATGGTTTGGGGCGCAAATTTGCGGATGATCTCCAGCGCAAAGGCGGTGCTGTTTGCGGCGAAAAGGTTTGAAGCCAGCTTGTGAACCGTTTCTTCAGCGGGCAGAGAATGTTCGGTGCAGATGTGGAGTGCCTGGCGCAGGTGTTCGCCCGCTTCGTCCATTTGGTTCAAGCCGCTGTGGGCTTGGGCGATATTATGGTGCAAAGCAAGCTTTGCCGCGGGTTTTTTGGCTTGTTTGAGCTGATATTGGTAGAGCTCCAAAAGCTTTTCGTGGTCGCAAAGGGTGTCCAGCTCAAGGATGAGCCCCTCAAAGAGCCTGGCGTCATACTTTTTCTGGAGCATCAAGATCCGGATCAGGGTTTGACGATGCTCCTCCTCGTCTTCCATCAGCTTTTTCAGCTTTTCCAAAAACTCGCCTGAAAGTGCCTCGGGGTTTTGCTCCAGCCAGGTTTTCAGGGAGTTCTTCTTTTGAACCAGACAGCCGTCTTCCAGACAGCTCGCCAAGCCAAGTTCATCCAGGGTTTGCAGGTCATTTTTGTGGTTTTTGCTGAGGCCGAGGCTGCGAACCTGAGCCGCGCTCAAGCCGCCGTCCAACACGAACATCGCCAGAAGCAGCTGCAATTGGCTCTGGCTGAGGGTTTCCAGGATGTCCATATAGATCTGCTGGGGGTCGTGGCTTTTGTCCAAAAAGGGAGTGAGGTCAAATTTTGGCTTTTTCCCGCTCAACATCTTGGCGATGATGCTTTCCACCACCAAAAGGTTTCCGTCTGTGAGCTGATGCAGGATTTCGCTTTCCGTCATATAGCCCAGTTCCTGCTCGGTAAACACGTTGTGGACAAGCTGTTGAATATCGTCAACGCTGAGCGCAGGAACGCTTTCGCTTTCCGAAAAGGTAAAGAGCCGCTGCTGGGAAAGGATGAGGATTTGGATGCCGGCGTCGGGTGCATATTGCACCAGATATTGCAGATAGTCGCGGGTGTAGGAGTCCAGAGCGTCGCCGTCGTCGATGATCAGAGCGCAGGGTTTCAACAGCTTTTTCTGGTTCAAACGCTCAGTGAGGAAATAGAAGAAATCATACTTGCGGCCGGTGCGGAAAAGCTCTCTGTTTTCCTGAAAAAGCGCTTCCAAGAGTTTGTCGTCCACATCGCAGATTTGCCTGAGCACAGGGATGAACTGGTTGAAGGCAAAAACCCGGGGGGAATAGCGCTTCACGCGACTGTGGGACTTTTTCAAGCCTTCCAGCAGGGGCTTCACCAAATGGGATTTTCCGCTGCCGCTGCCGCCGATGATTTCCACCAGATGGCTGGAATCCTGGTCCTTCAAACTGCCAAGCAGCCGGGATAGCGGAAAACGCTGGACGATGAAGTCGTGCAAATGAAAATTCAATTTGTCTTTCATATAATCCTCAATCCTCTGTCAATCTCTTGACAGGTAACTGTAAATTTGATTGACACTATACTGTCAAGGAAAAGTATGAGTGGGGCTGGAAGGCAGGTGGGATCAGCGGTTGATGTTATGAATAACATGGCAAACAAAAGGGCTTTGACTGGATTTATAGCGACACCCAATGAAGCTTTGCAAATTCGCTGGAATTAACGCTCCACGAAGTATCACTCTTTAAAAAAAGTCTTGACCTATCGAAATAGGTTAATATTGTTGTTCTTAGGTGTAGATTTTCACCCAAATAGGTATCGGTCAAATCCCAAAATGACCACAGGGAGTGAGTATGGCAGCAACGACCGCCGGGGATCGACTCAAAAAGCTGGTCAGATTGCAAGATGGAATCAATCTGAAGCGTATCCAATTTGATCACCATCGCCAGCAGGTGCTTCTACATCCCTTCAATGTCGATTACCGGGTACAAGTAGTCGATTCGTTGCAGGGAGATGATATCTCACTGATTGGTACGATGGTGATGCAATTGAGGATAAAAATTGAATACAAGAATCCTGATAATATGGGGAGTGTATGACAATTGGACAGTGTGTAGAAGCAGAATTTGATCTGTTTTTAGCAGGTCTAGGGTATTCACGAGTATGTGATGATGTTGGACCATCCCCATCATTTAAGAATGCAGACTATGTTAACAAGGAGAGGAGGATTATTATTGAGTTGAAGTCTATTGATAAAGAGCATTTCCCGCATGGAGGCATTATTCCAGCTATAAACGCAATTATTATTCAGCCAATTGATATCAACTCAAATGGGACAGGTCAATACGAGTTTACAATTGATGAAGGTTTTGAAAAGTCTTTACGCTCAAAGTTGAAAGAAGCAAATAGACAAATCAGGGAAACCAAAGAATACTACGGATATACAGATGAGGACATGGGATTCGTAATCCTCGCTCAGTTGGGATTCGAATCTTTGGATCCGCTAATAACATTTAAAGTAGCAACAGAACTGATCGAACGCGAGTTGAAATCAAAAGACCAAAAGTTTAAATCAATAGACGGTGTGTTAGTTTGCTCACCCAGAGGAGCATTGATAAATCCAACATCACAAACCAGTAATCATGCAGCTGTTTCAGGAGGCAAATTAATGAAAGCCGATTCTAATGATGTAATCAGAGAAATTGGTGAGCGCTGGCTTACTTTTTATTCACTGGGCGGGCATAGAGTTTAAGCATAGGCTGCTATCAATGGTAATAATGGAAATAAAGAGCATATAATAACTCTACCTTCTATGCTCCACTATTCAATGAAAACGCTCAAGCTTAATAATTGAGGTGGATTCTCAGTAAATCAGCCCTTTCCAGGAATGGGGGCGATAGTTTTAATCTTGTTTTATAAACAAACGAACCATAGGGTGATTAGACATGCACGCTTTCCAGCAAGAACCGTCTCAAAAGCGCGAGATTAAATAAGCTATTAAAAAGTAATAATTGGTTTTTTATTTATAATTAAGGTGTCGACTAAGTTGTATGTTTGCTCGGGCGACTTAAGTTCATAACCTCTTTTTTTTATCAATCCTTGATCAATTAGATTGTTTTTCCTAAGGAGTGATGCTTTGTATCTAGTTAAAACATCAGCATTGTATTTCTTTGAATCCATAGAAGGGATAATCTCAGTTATTGCTTGATCGTCTTTCATATGAATCTCCTAGTATGCATGAAGAAAGGACTGCTGTTTTTGTTTATGTAATCTATAAGAAGGTCATAATACTCTTTTATCAGGGGTTTGAGGTGTTCGTTATCACTATAATCATTGATCTCTAACTTCAACTCCCTTAAAGAAGATAAAGGGATTGGTCTTCCATGGGATTTCCATTTCTTGTTGTTACTCAAATCAGAAGCAATATCTTCAGCTCGCTTTTCTTTTTCTTCCATTGTTACTACTTGTCCTTTTTTTACAGGGTCAGTCCTGT
The DNA here is from genome assembly GCA_012728875.1 of Candidatus Cloacimonadota bacterium. Classification (GTDB taxonomy): domain Bacteria; phylum Cloacimonadota; class Cloacimonadia; order Cloacimonadales; family Cloacimonadaceae; genus Syntrophosphaera. The sequence continues at coordinate 6,062 of JAAYEF010000030.1, read as the reverse complement.
GAGAGACCCATCTGCTGAACTTGTACTTAACCAACCATTGTTTAAGAAGATCAATCGTTAGGGCCTTTGCTTGTTCATAGCTTTTCAGTTCTGCCAAGTCCATCGACTGCAGTATTGCAAATTCTGCATTTGTTAGCGTTCCTTGCCTATCCTTATCTATTAAATCCTCAATCTTGTCTAAATATCCTAAGGCCGGGACTAGTTTGCCTTCTCTATTTTGAACTTGTGGATCAATTGGGCCTAGAACTGAATAATAGTCCATGAATATGTTGTCCCCACTCATACAAAAGATAGTGCCAGCACTGTAAGCGTAGTCTGGAACAATAAAATCTACAATACTATAAAAGTGTCTGACAACATTAACAATTCTCTCAACCGTTTCTGCACTACCACCAGTAGTAGTTAAGATAATAACAAGTTTGTCCTTTTTTTGTTTATCCGATGCAAGCTCCTCAACTACTTTTCGAAACCATCCATCAACGCCATTGACTAACGCACCGTAATAAGACAACACGTCAGACTCCATATGGGATTCAATAGCCGAGAGCTTACTGTTTAACAAGTCCTTAATAGTGTTATCAACAGGTTGTTGCATATATATCTCCACATATTTCTTAAAAAGACAGTTTAATCATGTTCCATTATCAGTCAAGAGAGTTTTTTTCTAATGGCAAGCTTGATCAGAATCTTAGACGCCTTTCAAAGTACACCCATTTTTAAATACAGAACCGTTCCACTTGCATTGCGAGTCTTTCCAACGTATCTATTTCATTGAAAATCAGCAAGTTCCGAAGCCAGCCTGGAAAAGTCCAGATTTGACATAAAACTGTCACAAACCAGCCCAAAGAAGTCCAAAACTACTGTGACACCTTTCCGATAGTAGTCCTAAGCATATCTCCACCAGAAAGAGGTTTATACCGATTTATCATACTGGTCGCTATCTGACACTTTGGGTGTTATTTAATACTTCGGTCAGCCCTTCTTACTTAAAGAAAGCATTGCGTTTTCACGTCACGAATGTTAGCCAGGGCCTGTTCGGCAGAGTTATTAGCCTGAGCCGGTCTCTTCACCACAGACTGGGCGGACTCCGCCTTCTGCTTGACTTTGGCAAGCTTGAGACTGGCATCATTGGTGACGAGGACGAGTTTAAGTGTAAGTTAAGGCAGGTTTTTTCCATTGACATAATTTGCTTATTTATTTAAGTGTGTTTTGGTAGGATAGAGTATGAGAAGAGTAACTATTACATCATTGTTAATCATGATAGTAGCACTTCCTTGTTTTTTATACTGTAGAGGTGTAAACGTGGCTGTCATTGCTCCGAGTATATCTACATCCAGAGAAGCCAGAAAAATCCTCCGCGAGAATGGGTTGATAGAAACCTCTTATAGAAATGCTCATGCAATAATTGTTGTTGTGAGAAACGGCTTGTTGTATCCGTTGAATGATAAGTATGATTCGGTAAAAAAACTGGAACGCGACGCAGATTTGCAATTGAACATCTCTGGAAGAAGGTTCCACGTGTATTTATTCCAATTTAATAAGGATCTTAGCGTAATTGAGGTATATCATGACAAATATGATGCAAAATGAAACAATGTCCCACCAGGTTATTAACCATACTGGATATAGTGTGCTAGCCAGGCGAATTTTACTTTGTTTCATTCTTATTCTTGCCATACTATCAACTTCAGGCTGTGCTTCAATAGGAAAAAGAATGGATTCTTGGGTTGGACACCATCAATCTGAGTTAATACATTCATGGGGTCCCCCAAACCAAATAGTATCTGATGGAGCTGGAGGTTCAATTCTGATTTATTCTTCATATGTCAATTTGGGACAAACACCTGGAACTATTAATCACTGGGGGTATAGAACGACTTATACAGCTCCCCAAAACCATGGTTATCAAAGAACCAGAATGTTTTATGTGGATTCAAAAGGAATTATTTATTCATGGAGATGGCAAGGACTTTAGGCTTATTTATAATTTCTAATCAGCAGCTCAATCTCTGTTGAACAGCTCCAGACATGGAGTACTGGGTCTCAACTTCTTTAAAGATGCAGCCAATGTATTGTTGCTTGATGTAGGACAGAAGAAACTTGCGCTATCGAAAGCCGGGGTTGAGCGGAAAACCGAAAAGGAAACTCCTTCCAGCCTGGGCAAGTTCGCACATCACTTGAACTTCACCACCACCAAGCCATTTCCTTTTCCCACCCAGATCTTTCCTTCCGGGTCCACAGCAAGCGCGGTAATCTCAGCATTATAGCCGGATAATAGCTTGTGGTTCAAGATCTTCCATTCCTTGCCGTCGAAGCTGACCAGTCCCACCGGGGCTGGGTATCCTTCGCTTGTATCCGAGACGGCCATCCAGATTTTACCGTCTTTGGCGATGCTGATGCTGGAAATATAGTCTCCGGGGATGTCTGAGTTGTCGGTATTATAATAGGTCCAGGTTTTGCCATCGAACTTGGCGAGTCCATCTCCAGAAATCCCGCCTTCAGTCAACGAAGCAAGACCCATCCAGACGTTTCCACGGGCGTCCATAGCCATACACTCCACGCTGCCGCGACCCTCGGGATTGTATGTTTTAAAGCTTTTGCCATCGTAGGAGCAAAGTCCCGAGCCAAAGTCTTGGGCAAAGGGAATATAGGTGGTTCCCAGCCATTTGGTATTGTCTGCACCGATCACAATCGCGTTCATGAGGTTCTCTGCCAGGCTGGTTTTCTGGCTGGTAAAGCTTTGCCAGGTGTTGCCATCAAAGCCCATCAATCCCGCCCCGTCCATATCATGTATTTTGCGGGCGTTGGCCCACAGCTTGCCACTTTTTTCCACAGCCAGTGTAGTTATTTCCAAACCCCGAAAGGGGCTCGATTTTGGAATTGTAGCGCCATAATCAAAAGCGTCCAGGATTGCCAAACCGTTATCCGTTCCCACCCAGAGCGTTCCCGGACCCTTCAGAGCCAAGGCGGTGACATTGTCGCTGGGAAGCTTCACACTTTGGCTGTCAAACACATCCATGATGTTTGGAAAGTCCAAAGTGGAGCTCATAACTCCGCCATCGGTGCCAATCCAAGCTGTGTAATCATCAAATATAATGCAGTTGACTTGGCTGTTCATCCATTCTTCTGTCATTAGTTCGTAGCTGTTTTGAGGGATGATTTTGGCGGCGAAAACGCAGCCGCTGAAAACGACCAAAATAAGGGTGATGATGAGAGATTGTTTCATGGGTGTCCTACCTTTTTACCATATATTTTGAGCCTGTGTCATTTCTCATGACAAGGTTTGTTCATATCAGGCCTGTCCGCCTTTCTTTTCCCCAAAACCCAAGACCACACAGTATAGACGCTGTTTGCCAATTCCTTGAAAACTAACCAGGCAAGCAGGGGAAAGGTGATGATGATAAACCGGTTATAGGAAAAAGCAGTGGCGAATTTGCCCTTCAGAACTGCGGAAATTGCCCTGGTTGTACCACAGCCAGGGCAATTGTATCCGCTGATGTTTTTGATGAGACACAGGCTGCGCCCCTGATCCAGGCTTTCCAAGCTATAAAACGCCAGAAAGAGGGTCAGGCCTGTGATCCAGATTATCGAAAATATCGCTCGCGGGAGCTTAGTTTTTCTTAACCAACTCGTTGCCGTTCGCATCGCGGAATGATCCGGTGATGATCTGAATCAGGTCGATCAGAGTCCAGATTCCGCAGCCACCGGCTGTCACAAGCTGAATGATGCCGATAACGGTGTGTCCGGTGTAGAATCTGTGGACTCCCAAGGGACCCACAAAAAGACAAAGTAAAAGGGTGGTGAGCCAGTCCTTGCCTTCACCATTAACGATGGGGGCGTTTTGGTTCAGCTGTACTCCGCAGGATGGACAAATTACAGCTTTGGGATCGACTTCTTTTCCACAATTTGTGCAGTGCATGTTTTTCTCCTCTAAGTGTCTTTTTTGCGGCCAAGCTCGGTTTCACCCAAGTCAGGACGAAGCGTTCAGACGCAATTTGGCTTTGCCGCAAGCTTTGAGACAGGTCAGCCCAAGTCCAAAGATTGTCAATGAAAAATTTTGACAAAAAAACGTTAAGAGCAGTTAAACGCTTATTTGTCAGCTTTTTAAAGCTGAGAAAAAAACCGTGCCCAAGCCGGACACGGTGATTTGAGTTTGACTTGATAAATCCGGTTTATTTAACTGAGACCACTTCCTTCACTTCGGGGATCTCTTGTTTCACAATGCGTTCAATTCCGGCTTTGAGCGTGAGCGTTGCCATCGGGCAGCCGCGGCAGGCTCCGGTGAGGCGAACCTCCACCACATCGTCGTCACGAATGTTCACCAGTTCCACATCTCCGCCGTCGGCTTGGATGGCGGGGCGGACTTTGTCCAGAACTTCTTCCAGTTTGATTTTGTCGATCATTTCATGTTCCTTTTGGATGATATTATTGTTGCTGACAATCTAATCCGGAAAAGGCGGCAAGGCAAACCTTCAAACCCTGATATTTTTAAAAAGCCCGAAAAGCGCTTTGCCCGCAATGAATTAAGCTCATTTTCAGCCCTGTCAACGGACGATTGATCTAAAATCCAGGTGAAAGAAAAACGCGGAAGTGATAAGCTCCCGCGTTCGGTAAAGGGTTGAATTTATATGGTGTTTCTTTGATTGATTACAGTTTGTAGGATATGCCGACCTTTCCGCCGGAAACCGTTCCACCGCCAAACTCAACATTCACGCCCAGCTGGTTTGTGAAATAGTAACGGCCACCGACCTGGAGACCCAAGTGCAAGCCGGAGTTGTAGCTATTGGCATATTCATTGTCTGCCAGCCACATGTCGAAACCGAGGTTGAGTCCTGCGTAGAAGTCAGTGTTTGAGGGCAGATTCAACAGGTTCACAAAGTGATAGTTTCCGTTTGCATAAATGCCCACCCAGGTTCCATGATTGTGGAAGCGGCCGGAAAGCTCTCCACCAACGGTGATATCCGGATTGATACCATAGTCCAAGCCAACATAGAGAGGCAGGCCGTAGTTTGTGAAGCCGGTGCCAACATTGAATTGCATCTGGCCGGTGTTCAGCGGCAGGGCGAACATTGCCGCTGCTCCGAGGACAAGAACCATCAAAATAAGTGTCTTTTTCATTTTCATTTCCTTTTTGTTTGTAATCGCTCGACGGGATGCACCCGCCAAACGTTGTTGCATAACAATATAAATAATCCACTTACTTGATCCCGGCAAATTTTTATTTGATTGAGCTTATATTTGCATGTCGAAAAAGGATATGGCGTCCTAGAATGCTGATGTGTTTTTAAATTTGCATGGTTTTTTGCTTAATGGAGGAGTTTTTGGGCTTGAATCTGAATGGAAATGGCGATGGCTGGGCAGTTCCAAAATGAAAATAAGCACGTCATTTTACCCCTTGCTTATTTTCGTTTTTACCCCTTGCTGGACAGGGATATATAATAAGCAGGCTTTTTGTAGGTGGGTGATAAAAGCACAGGGTTGGCGGAAGGTGACGAGGTCTTTTTATCCCCACGGACTGGATTCCTCCCTGCGGTCGGAATGACGCGTGGGTTGCGGGCAGGGGTACTAAAGGTACGGGGTTTGCGGTTGGCGACAGGGCTTTTTTGGGCACAAGGGACTGGATTCCTCCCTGCGGTCGGAATGACGCGTGGGTTGCGGGGCAGGGGTACTAAAGGGCAAGGCTGGCGGATCGTGACAGGGCTTTTTATTCCCAAGGCCTGGATCCCTCACGTTCGTTCGGGATGACAGGCTGGCTCGGGTTTGTTCCTAAAGAGCATGGCTGGGAGGTGGTGACGGGGCTTTTTAGTTCACGCAGATTACGCTGATTCCGCAGATTTAAAAGATAAGAAGATAAGAAGATAAGATGTGACAAAGAGACAAGGTGGGCTTGCCACGGGATACGCTAAAACGCCAAAACGCTAAAACGTTAAAACGTTAAAACGCCAAAACGCTAAAACCCTAAAACGTTTGCGTGACACGAAAACCCGTTACAATCACTCCCAAAGCCAGCACCCACGCGTCATCCCGACCGCAGGGAGGGATCCAGTCCTTTGGGGTATCAT